>JANYBG010000173.1 GCA_025360865.1 Pseudomonadota bacterium
TCAGCCACCAACGCGGCCCCGCCGAGACCTCCGTCGCCGAGACTTTGAGCGGCAAGACTTCGCCCTTGAAGGACACGAACCAATAGGTGTCGCCGCTGCGAACGCCTTTCTCGGTGACCGGATCGCCGTCGACATCAATCAGCTTCTTTGTGCGCGAGCTGGCGATCTCCTTTCCCTGGTCGTCGATCGTGACTTTCAGCAGCGTTCCATCTGAGCAGATCGAGAAGAACGATCGCGGACCGGTCGGATACACCAGTGCGCAGCCTGCGGTATTGATTTCACCAACGAAGGCGCGGCTTTTCGTGTCGACGACGCTCACCGACTGTGCCGGGGTGAAGTTGTAGATGAGCAGGAAACGCTCATCGTCGCTCAGCACTGAGGCGTTCACCATCGGCATGATGGCGGCGCGCTTCGGTGGAATCGGGATCTCGGTTACCGGACTCAGCGTCTTCGGGTCGTAGACCGTGACCACATCGGTGCGCACGCCGCGTGTGCCGCGGGAGAAATAGGTCTCTGGAGAGTACAGAGCGTCACTTGTGCGCGCCGGGATAATTCCGACATAGCCGTAGCCTGTGCTCACCATGCCGCGGAACTTTCCGGCGTCGGCATCGATGATGTACGCACGTCCGTCCGCCATGTAGTCGAAGACGACGTCGTTGACCCAAACCCAATGCGGTCCCGGGTGCGCTGGCAGCGGGCCTTCGTTAACCAGCGGCTCGGCTGCCAAGTCGGCGGCCGACGCGAGCGGCGCGACCACCGATATGGAAACGACGAGCCCCATAGCCAGGCGGGCCAGGCCATGTCGGGACACTTCGATGCGCCTACGCCTTGCATGCGTGGCGGATAGTGGGCCGCGACGCCGCGGCTTAGGCCGGATACTGGATGCCTCAGTGCGCCACATTGACCACCTGTATCGTTGTGTATTCCTTCAGTCCGTCGACGTTGAACTGGACTCCCACTCCAGAATTCTTGACACCGCCAAACGGCGCCAGCGGATGCAGTGAGCCGTGCTGGTTCACCCATGCGGTTCCACATTCGAGTCGCCGCGCATACTGGGCGGCCTCCTTGGGGTCGTTGCCCCAGACAGAGCCGCCCAGCCCGACCTCCAGGGAATTGGCGCGTTGCAGGGCTTCGTCCACGCTGCGGTACCTGATGATCGGGATGACCGGCCCGAACTGCTCCTCGCGCACCACCCGCATCTCGTCTGTCGCCTCGGCAATGACTGTCAGGGGGTAGAAGTACCCCGGCTCTTCCTTGCGTTCTCCGCCTAGGACCACCTTCGCGCCGCGGGCGCGGGCGTCAGCGACGTAGTCAATGACCTTATCCAGCTGCATGCGGTTCGAGAGCGGTCCAATGAGGCTCTTTGGATCAAGTCCGTTGCCAACCGGCACCGCGGCGGCGAATTCGGCAAACCGCTTTACGACTTCGTCATATTGGCTCTCGTGCACGTACAGGCGCTTCAGCGATGCACAGGTTTGTCCGGCGTTGATGTAGCAGCCCCAGAAAAGCTTCTCCAGCAGAGGCCCGATATCGGTTCCAGGCAGCACGATCCCGGCGTCGTTCCCGCCGAGCTCGAGGGTGACGCGCTTGACCGTCTGCGATGCGCTCGCCATGATTTTCTTGCCGGTAGCAATCGAACCGGTGAACACGACCTTGTCCACTCCAGGATGGCTGGCAAGGTGTGTACCGACCTCAGCAGCGCCGGTCACGACGTTGACGACGCCGGGCGGCAGCACTTCGTTCATCAGCTGCACCAGGCGCAGGGTGGATAAGGGCGTGAAGGGAGAAGGCTTGATCACGACGGTACAGCCAACGCGCACGGCAGGCACGATGTGCCAGATGGCTATCAGTACCGGCCAGTTCCACGGGGTGATCGAGGCCACCACCCCGACTGGCTTGCGCTGAACGACAATGGAGCCTTTTTCGTCGTTCTGTATCGTTTCCTCTGGAATCGTCAGCCCGGCGGTGACCCGTGTCCAGGCAACGCAGCCACCGATCTCGTAGTTCGCGCCGGGGCCGCTTTGCGTCTTGCCCTGCTCGCGGGTCACGAGCTCGGAGAGCTCCGCATGATGCCGCTCGATCAGGGCGGCGACCTCCATGAGTTTCGCTGCACGTTCGGCATCAGGTACTGCAGACCACCGAGGCAGGGCGCGGCGTGCGCTGGCAACCGCCGCATCAGCCAGCGCGAGCGTCCCCTGCGGACAGCTTGCCAGCACCGAGCCGTCCGCCGGATTTAGTACATCGAATGTGTCGGCGACCTTTTGCGCCTTGCCGTCTATCGTGAGTACATATGCGCTCATGTGGTGCCTCGGCTCAATCATTTATTGGCTCGCTCGATAAGGGTCAGTATCGCGGGCGGAAATCTCAGTTGCCTGCATGGTTCTTCCGACGGGGTCATTGCCGTGCACCCGCGAGAATAGTGCGCGCTGCACTTAGCACTTCAGGGACGATCTTAGCAACGTCGGCGCGGCTGGTACGGTGATTTACGAAACAGGCACGCAGGGCAAATGCGCCTGCGATGGACGCGTTTGACAGGTAGACCACGCCATTTTCGATGATTCGTTGCAGCAAGGCTGCATTGAACCGGTCAAGGCCCTCCGGACCGTGGTCGCCGCGGTAGCGGAAGCAGACCGCGCTTAACTCGGCAGGCGCCAGCAGCTCAAGCTCGGGGCATTCCCGGACGGCCTCCGCGAGGTGTTGTGCGTGCTCCAGGTCACGGCGGATGGACTCGCGGAATGCCCCAAGTCCGTGATAGCGCAGCGACAGCCAAACCTTCAGAGCCCGGAAACGACGCGATAGCTCCATCGACTCTTCGAAGAAGGCGAAATCCTCGTCCGGACCTGCGCCGATGACCCGCGCGTAGTCCTCGGTATACGAGAAGGCCTTCCTGGCCGCCAGCGGGTCTTTGAAGAGGAGAAGGCCGCAGTCCACGGGTTGATAGAGCCACTTATGCAGGTCGACCGACAAGGAGTCAGCCCGGTTCAGGCCCCGATATTTCTCGGGCACCACCAGGGCCCCCAGCGCCCCGTAAGCACCGTCAACGTGCAGCCAGATATCGTTGACCCTGCAGACCTCTGCGATTGGTTCAAGAGGATCAATGGCACCGGTACTGACGGTTCCGGCGGAGGCCACCACGGCGATGCAGCTACGGCCAGCGGCCCGATCCTCGGCAATCGCTCTCTCAAGCCCGGAGACGCTCATGCGCGCACGCTCGTCCACTGGCACCCTGCGCAAACTGTTCCGGCCCAGTCCAAGAAGCGCGACGGCCTTTGCGATCGACATGTGCACTTCGCCCGAGCAGTAGATGATGCCCGGTTGTGCACCGACCTCATTCGCAGGCAGCTTGGCCTCGCGCGCCATGGCCAGGGCCATGAGATTTGCCGATGAGCCGCCGCCACACAGGCTGCCCACCAGCCCCGGGCAGCCAACGGCCTCAGCGATCCAGCGTACTACCTGCCGCTCGATGGCCACGGCGGCAGGCGCTGACCGCCACGCCGTGACGTTTTGATTGAGAACGCTCGCCAGAAGGTCTGCAACCGCGGCCACGGCTTCCCCCGAGCCGAGCACGTAGCCAAAAAAGCGCGGCGTCGGCAGCCGCGACATTTCAATCACATCAGCAAGGGCATCCAGCGACGTTCCCTTAAGCCCCTCCTCGGGTGCCGGCTCGTCAAACGCCCGTCGCGTCTGTCCGGCGGACACTTGTGGATACGCGCGCGCGCCATCAAGCCCCGAGTACACGTCCGTCGCAAGCTGGACTACTCGATCCGCAAGCGCCCGAAACTCTTCGGCGGACAGTTGCACTGCGTTCACCAACGCTGCACATCATGGCATGCCAATCTGACGGCCTGTCCGGACGCAATCATGAGTGTCGCTTCGCTCCCGATGGCGCTACAGCCCTGGCGGTGCAATCTCTGGCTACGCGAGCGATGGCACTTTCGTAGCCGCCGCGACAATCGCAGGCGCCCCTTGCTCGGCCTCGATGAGCTTTGAGAGCGCGCGCCTGAAGTGTGCCAGCGGTGCATCCGCCAGAATCGCGAGCATCTGACTCTCGAACGCCGGATCCGCATCGAGGGTCTTCTGCTGTCGCTCGATGATGGCCTTGTCCTCCATGAATCCCTCGATCAGGCTGTCCAGCAGGGACTGGGAGATGGTCG
The DNA here is from genome assembly GCA_025360865.1 of Pseudomonadota bacterium. Taxonomy (GTDB): domain Bacteria; phylum Pseudomonadota; class Gammaproteobacteria; order Steroidobacterales; family Steroidobacteraceae; genus 13-2-20CM-66-19. The sequence goes on from JANYBG010000173.1 coordinate 4,155, forward strand.
GATCCGAACCCTCGAAGTTGTTCAGGTAGGACCAGAAAAAATGCGTGGTGCGGTCCGTCTCCGGGGTCATGTACTGGCAGTTGCGGTATTCGCGTGCATTCTGGGTGTTGCCCTTCTCGGCGCCCTGGCCGGCCGGGGTGAACATCGTCTCCATGTAGAAGATGCCGGGAATCAGCATGATCACGTGGTTGCGGCGGTCGACCCGGGCGTCCTTGTCGCGAATGACCTTCTTGTGGAACGGCGGGGCTTCGCTGTTCATGTGCCAGCGCTCGACGCGAAAGCCGCGCGGCTGCCTCTCCACGACCACCGGCTTGGTGACGTACGCATACTCCTCGGAGCCGCCGAGCGTGTTGGTGTGCACGAACGCCAGGTGCGAGAAGTCACTCAGGTTGTCCACGATCAGCAGGTAATTGGCGTCGTAGTGCAGGTACGCAGGCGTTCCGCGCCACTTGGGGTCATGCAGCGGGGCATATTCGGGAATGAGCGTGCGGTCGGCGTGCGCAGGGTCTCCCATCCAGATCCAGATCAATCGCGCGCTCTCGACGATCGGGTACTTACGAGTCCGCAGCTTGGGCGGGATCATGTCCTGCCCGGGAATCTGCACGCAGCGGCCGCCCTGGTCGTACTTGATACCGTGGTACATGCATCTCACGCCGTCACCCTCGCGCCTGCCCTCTGACAGGAGAGCGCCGCGATGCGGGCAGCGATTGTTGAGCGCAATGACTTCGCCGCTGGCGCCGCGATAGAGCAGCACGTTTTCGTTGAGAATCGTGCGCGCCAACATCTTGCCGTCGATCAGTTCGTAATCCCAGGCGGCGACATACCAGCAGTTCTTCAGATACATCAGTGTTCTCCTGAGGTCCTTGGCGCGTCCCTGCTCGGGACCGCCTGCCGTGAGCTCGGTCTAAACCGTGCCCTGCGACCTTTCCGTTTCTCCTCCGGGGCTGGCTACCCTACGCCTCACCCCGGACCTTGGCGATGACAAACCTAGTCCTGCGCCGCCTGCTCCGCACCCACGGTCAGAAGCGCTGCACGAACTCCACCCCTAGAGTGCGCGGCTGGTTGATGAACAGCCGTGGTCGGCCCGGCACCTCTGCGGCAATCGAGCGGTTGTCACCCAGGTTGGTCACCTCATTCGTGAGATTCTTGCCGACCAGCGCAAGTTCGGTTAGCCCGTGGGTGAAGGCGATGCGCGCATCGAGCAGCCGGTACGCGGGCCGTTCACGCGAGAGGTCCGAGGAGTTGCTGGAGCTATAGCTATGGCCTATGTAGGAGTAATCCACCCCGCTAGTGGAGTTCCAGGCGTTCGTGATTGGCACTGTATAAAGAACCGAGGCGTTAGCGGTCCAGTTGGGCACGTTGAAGACCGGCGAGCCGACCGGCTGCGCCGACTCGCCCTGCTGGGTGATCTTGGCGTCCTGGTAGCCAGCACCGAGCGATACCTGCAAGTGCTCGGTAGCCGCCGCACGCAACTCCACCTCACCTCCCTTGCTCTCTGCGGCACCGCCGTTGGCGACGAACTGGAAGCCGCACGGCAGCAACACCGCCTGCTGAATCTGGTTCCACCTGATATAGAACGCTGCGGCATTTAGGGTCAGGCGATGATTCAGCCAGCCAGTCTTTGCGCCCAGCTCGTAGTTCCACAGCGAATCCGAGTGGAAACTGCGAGTGTCGTCCAGGGTCAGGTTCGGGTTGACCTGCTGCAGCGCCGCCACGCAGTCATTGGGCGTGCCCGGCGTGCCGGGCGGCACGATCGGCACCACGCCGCCCGGACGAAAGCCCTTGGCCGCCAGAGCGTAGACCATCTTGTCCGCGTCGACGTGATAATCCAGCTCCAACTTCGGATTGACGCCGCTCTCCTTGATCGTCGCCTCCGGGCTGAGGATCTTGCCCCCGCCAACCGCCAGGCCCTCCTCGTATCCCTCTGAGGTCGTCTTCACCTGATACCAGCGCAGTCCGACCCGCGTCTGCCATGCCTTGGTCAGGTCCCAGGTCAGTTCCCCAAAAACCGCCGGCTCCTGGACGTCGGTGTGGAAGTCCTGGGCGAAGATGAGGTTGGGAATGCCATCGGGGTTGTTGGGCTGACCCCCCGTTAACTGATCGTCCAGATTTGGCACCTGTGAGGGCGGGTACAGGGAGGCGAACGGCACGCGGCCATGAAAGTCGGAGTAGAACGCGCCGACCACGAACTGGGCCGGCCCGGAAAGCTGCGACGCGAAGCGCGCTTCCTCGACGAAGCGATAGTACGCCTTGATCTCCTGGATCGGACCGGGGGACGGCGGATTGCAGTAGGGCGCCGGGTTAGCGCAGGCGCCCGAGGTAATTGCCGCCCAGACGAACTCCGACTGGTCCTCGGTCTCGTCAACCCGGCGGTCGAAATATGCAGTCGACGAGACAAACTCACCGATGCCCGTCTGCCAGTGCACGTTGAGGGAATAAAGATCCCACTTGTCAGAGCCGCCTTCCTGAATGTGGAAGAATCGCGCCTGCGTGAAGTCATTGGTGACCAGTGGCCGCGGCAAAACGTACGGCCCGGAAGGAGCCGGGAACCCAATGCCGTTGTCAGGCACGCTGTTGTAGTCTCCCAGGGGGAAACCATTGTAGGTGGAGCGCTGCAGCATCATGCGCGGAGTAATCGTGACCGAATCGCCCGCCTTGACGGTAAGACTCGCCGAGCCGCCGTAGGTATCAATGGCTGCGACGTTGTCAGTGCCGGTGCGGCCGGTGCCGGACAGAGGGAAACAGCTCACGCCGGCGGTTGCCGGGTCCTCGCACCAGGTGCGCTTGAAATAGCCCGCTTCGGAGTCATAGAACCCTGTCAGGCGCAACGCCATCCGATCCTGGATCAGCGGGATATTGAGGACCGCATCGCCGGTATAGTTCGGCCTGTTAGTGCGCTCCGTGTCGGACACTCCGCCATGCACAACGGCCGTGAATTGCGACAGCTCTGGCTCCTTGGTAATGATGCGTAAAGTACCGCCCATCGATCGGGCGCCAAACAGTGTCCCCTGCGGGCCACGCAGCACTTCGATGTGGTCGATGTCTAGGACACGCGGATCTATTGAGTCCGGAAGCGGGACATCGTCGATGTAGAATCCAGTGACATCGTTGCCGGATATTCCGCGGATCGAGACGGTACGCGCGGTGCCGACGCCGTCCCCGGTCGGGGCAAACGCCAGGTTTGGCACCTTGGTGGCGTAGTCAAAGAAGTTGGTGATCGCCTTCTGCTGAAGAGCCTCCGCGCTGAAGGTCGTTATCGACATGGGGACTGACTGTTCGGTCTCGGCACGCTTCTGCGCCGTGACGATTACCTCCTGCAACCCGCCCACGGGGGGCCTGGGTTCCTCGGCTGCACGCAGCCCGCCTGCAGCGACCAACGAGACTCCGGCGACCAACGCCATTCGCACCTTGTGCACCCTCATGGCTCTTCCCCTTCTGGTTCTTAACTACACGATATCGAAGACAATGTTCGCAGCGGCATCTTCGTACTTGGACGATCCGTCACGACCCGCCTCGCCAGATCCGTACTCCGGCAGCGTCGCCAGCAATTGATCGAGCGTCGACTGGAAGCGCGCGATGAACTCGTTGCCCATGCACTGCTCGATACGGCTGTAGGTGGCCTCGATCTGAGGTGCCATGCGCGCCGCCATGGCGCGGGCGCGCGGGGTGAGCGCTACCCGTACCCGACGCTGATCGTGATTGACGCGTCGGCGAGTGACCAGGCCAAGTTCCTGCATGCGTGAAAGCACCCCCGCCATGCTCGGGCTGGAAATGCGGCACGCCTCGACGATCTCCCTGGGTTCGAGGGAGGTTGTCGCGTAGAGCACCCGCACGATGCGCCACTGCTGCTCTGTGATGCCGTTGGCGTTCAGGATGGGTCGGAAGTGAGACAGCACGCGCTCACGTGCCTGTAGCAGCACGAGCGGCAGGTTGCGATGATGCAGCCCGGTCGATTTCAAACTCATGCTCGGACACACAAGCCGTGGTGAGGGCGTCTCGATAACATACTCACACATTAGCAATCAATTTGCTAATCTATTAGCGAATTTCCTGGCGACCCGGGAGACGTACGTGCGCGTAGCTATGGATGTCCCGCCATACCAACTCTCCGGAGTCGTGTACGGCGCCCTCCTGAATCACCAGACGGCCTGGCTGAGGCTGGGCGACAGCGTTGACCAGCCCCCCTACAACGGTGCGCCCCGGGCACCCGTCCTGTACATGAAGCCACGGAACACTCTTATCGGCTGCGGCGAAGCGGTACCGGTGCCCTACGGGACCGCAGAGCTCGAAGTCGGCGCCTGCCTGGGACTGGTCGTCGGCAGGTCGGCCTGCCGTCTGCGGGAAGAAAGTGCCCTGGAATATCTGGCGGGCTACCTGATCGTCAACGATGTCAGCATCCCGCACCAGCCCTACTACCGACCGTCCATCAGGTTTAAGGCACGCGACGGCTTCTGCCCGATCGGCCCGCGCGTTGTGCCACGCACGGCGGTGGCCGATCCGGACGACCTGAACATTCGCGTCCTGATTGACGGGGAACTGAAGCAACAGGCGCTCACCTCGCAATTGCTGCGCCCCGTGAGGCGACTATTGGCCGACGTTACGGAATTCATGACTCTTGCCCCCGGCGACATCTTGGCCGTCGGTGTCGCCGCACCGGCGCCCCTTGTTCGTGCAGGACAGCGCGTCTGCATCGAGATCGAGGGACTCGGTCGGCTTGAGAACCACTTCGTGCAGGCGGCCGCATGAAAACGGCCCGCGTCGCCTGCACTGGGGCGATCCATGCTGCGCAACCACAGCAGCTGCCAGACGGGCGCGCAGGCGTGCTGCTCACGGATGGTCGGACCTTTGCGGAGGACGCCGTCGTGTGGCTCCCCCCGGTCGAGGCGCGCACTATCATCGCGCTCGGTCTCAACTATGCCGAGCGCGCGAAGGAGCTGGCATTCTCCGCTCAGGACGAGCCACTGGTGTTCCTCAAGGGCCCTGGAACCCTCCTTGGACACCGCGGCGTCACGCGGCGCCCGGCCGGGGTCAAGTTCATGCACTATGAGTGTGAACTCGCGGTCGTCATCGGCCAGACCGCCCGCGGCGTCACCCGCACCGCAGCGCTTGAGCACGTTGCCGGCTACTGCATTGCCAACGATTACGCGATCCGTGACTACCTCGAGAACTGGTACCGCCCTAACTTTCGCGTCAAGAATCGCGACGGTGCCACCGTTCTGGGACCATGGCTGGTCGACGCCTCGGACATACCCGACCCCGGCAACCTGGAACTGCGCACCTACGTCAACGGTAAGCTTACGCAACAGGGAAACACACGCGGGATGATCGCCGACGTTCCGCGGCTGATCGAGTACCTCAGCTCCTTCATGACCCTCAGTGCCGGTGACGTGATTCTGACGGGAACACCCGAGGGGGTCACGAACGTTGAGATCGGCGATGAAGTAGCGTGCGAGATCGCTGGCCTGGGCCGCCTGTACAATACAATCGTTGGAGATAGCCTGTACGGCCGTTGAGGACCGCGTCTATGAAGATCGATCACCTCATCAACGGAAAGCGCGTAGCGAGCCGCAGCTACTTCGAGACCGTGAACCCGGCGACTCAGGATGTGCTGGCGGAAGTGGCGACCGGGTCGGCAGTCGAGGTGGATGCGGCCGTCGCCGCCGCCAAGTCCGCCTTTCCCGCCTGGGCCCGGCGGCCTGCCGCTGAGCGCGCCGCGTTACTGCGTAAGCTCGGCGACTTGATCGCCCGGGACGTGCCGACCTTGGCGCGCACTGAAACGCAGGACTGCGGGCAGCCGATTGCGCAGACGGGCAAGCAACTGATTCCCCGCTCTGCGGATAACTTTTATTACTTCGCGGAAATGTGTGTCCGCGTGGATGGCCATAGCTATCCGACGCCCACCCACCTCAACTACACCTTGTTTCACCCGGTCGGTGTGTGCGCCCTCATCTCTCCATGGAACGTGCCCTTCATGACGTCGACCTGGAAAGTCGCGCCCGCGCTCGCTTTTGGCAACACCGCGGTGCTGAAGATGAGCGAGCTGTCTCCGCTGACGGCGTCAAGTCTGGGCGAATTGGCACTGGAGGCGGGTATCCCGGCAGGGGTCCTGAACATCGTGCACGGTCTGGGGCCCGAGGTCGGCGAACCGCTGTGCCAGCATCCGGACGTCAGGGCCATCTCGTTTACCGGGTCGACGCTTACCGGCAACCGCATTGTCAAGGCGTCGGGCCTCAAGAAATTCAGCATGGAGCTGGGTGGCAAGAGTCCGTTCGTGGTATTCGCCGATGCCGACCTGCCCCGCGCGCTCGACGCAGCTCTGTTCATGGTGTTCTCCAACAACGGGGAACGCTGTACCGCCGGCTCCCGGATCCTGGTGCAAAAATCCATCTATGCCGACTTTGCGGCCCGCTTCAGCGAACGCGCACGACGCATTGGCGTAGGCGATCCGCTGGATGAAGCGACTCTGGTCGGCCCGATGATCAGCAAGGCGCATCTTGCCAAGGTGCGCGGCTTCATTGGGGACGGCACCAAAGAAGGGGCGACACTTCTGTGCGGCGGCCTGGAGCGCCCGCCATATGCCGCTGAGTTGCCTGCCGCAGTGCGCTCCGGTAACTACATATGGCCTACCGTGTTCGCCGATGTGGACAATCGCATGCGCATCGCACAGGAGGAAATCTTCGGACCCGTTGCCTCCCTGATCCCCTTCGATGACGAGGCCGATGCGGTTGCCAAGTCCAATGATATTCGTTACGGCTTGAGCAGCTATGTCTGGACAGAGAATGTCAGTCGCGCCCACCGTGTGGCGTCAGCCATCGACGCGGGGATGTGCTTCGTCAACAGTCAAAATGTCCGCGACCTACGCCAGCCTTTTGGGGGCACCAAGGCTTCCGGCGTGGGCCGCGAAGGCGGTACCTGGAGCTACGAAGTATTTCTGGAACCGAAGAACGTCTGCGTAAGCCTGGGTGCGCACCACGTTCCGCACTGGGGCGGCTGAAGGGCTGTTCCAGCCCACCCGTAACCGAATATGAGCGTGTACCAGCTGCAAAAATTCCTGTACGACCTGAATCGCGACTCGGGGGTACAGACGCGCTACCGCTCCGAACCTGAGGGGCTGCTTGGGGAATACGAGCTGACCGAGGAGGAGCGAACCGCACTCGCGGCAGGCGACGTCGGCTTGATCTACGTGCTGGGCGCCAACGGCCAATTGCTGATGCACTTCGCCGCCTTCCTTGGCCTTTCCTGGCCCGCCTATCTCCAGGCCATGCGCGACGGCGTGACTCGGCACGGCCCAGTGCGCGCGGGTGTGTATGCCATGACCACAGGGGTTGGTGAGAAGGTGGCCGGCGTATGAGCCTGGTATTTGCCGGCATTTGCAGCCACGCCCCGGGCATCACCGGCCGCGCGAACCTGGCCGATGAGGCGTTGCGTGCGCCCTTCTACGACGCCTATCACCGCATGCGCGAACAACTCTGGGCGACGCGTCCGGACGCCCTGGTGATCATCGCCGCCGAGCACTTCGCAAACTTCTTCATGAACAACATGCCGAGCTTTGCCATCGGCATGGCGGATCAATACAGTGGTCCGATCGAGGATCCTGGCTGGCTCAGCATCGCGCGCCGCAGCATCCCCGGGAACTCCACGCTCTCGCGCGAGCTGATCTGCGAGATCATGCAGACTGCGGATATCGCGTTCGCGGAAGAGTGGAAGTTCGATCACGGCATCATGGTACCCCTGCACTTCCTCACTCCGAACTACGACCTCCCCGTCGTCCCCGTCAATATCAACTGCCAGGGACCGCCGCTCGTACCGCTGCATCGGGCGTGGGTCTTCGGCGAGGCTGTCCGGCGCGCGGCGGACCGCATCCCCCAGCGGATCGCCGTGATCGGCACGGGCGGTATCTCGCACTGGCCTGCAACACCCGATTCGGGAAAGATCAATGAAGCCTGGGACCGCAAATTCCTGGAGCGCTGGACGCGCAATGATCGCGAGGCACTACTGTCGTACTCGGACCTCGATACCTATCGAGACGCCGGCCAGGGCGGCTTCGAGATCCGCACCTTCATCAGCGTCGCGGCGGCTGCCCGTGGGCGTGGGCAGCTGCACCATTACGCCCCGATACCTATCTTCGCGGTCGGGTGCACGATCGCCACCATGGAAGTAGCAGCGTAGCGCAAGCAGCGACCGCGGAAGCACCCCATGCCACACCTTGTCATCCTCTACACCGGAAATCTCGAGCCGCAGACAGACATGACCGCGCTTTGCCGCCGTCTCGCCGATACCATGCTGGGCGTGCGGGACGAGCAAGGGCAACAGGTCTACCCCATCGGCGGGGTACGAGTGCTGGCCTATCCGGCGACCCACTACGCCGTGGCTGACGGACAGCGCGATTACGCCTTCGTGTACCTCAACCTGCGCATGGGCCGCGGGCGCACCCCTGCGGTCAAGCAGCGCGCCGGCGAGGCCCTGCTCGCGGCGACGAGGTCACATTTCGAGCCATTGTTCGCCACGCGCTATATCGGTGTCACACTGCAGATCGATGAGGGCCAGGAAGTGTTCGACGCCAAGCACAGCACCATCCACCCCCTCTTCGCCAGACCGTGAATACGTTGTCCGAGGCGGTCGTTGCCGATCTTGCCCGCCGGCTGTTCGAGGCGCGCAAGAATTGCACTGTGCTGCGCCAATTCTCGCTGCAACATCCTCGAATGACGATTGACGACGGCTATGCGATCCAGCGCGCATGGGTGCAGCTTGAACTCGCCAGCGGCCACACGATCAAGGGCCGCAAGATCGGGCTGACCTCCCGGGCAATGCAGCAGGCCTCGCAGATCACCGAGCCGGACTTTGCGCCACTGATGGATGATATGTTCTTTGAAGCAGGCGCGGATATTCCAGTGAAGCGATTCATCTCACCGCGGGTGGAAGTCGAGCTGGCCTTTGTACTGAATGCGCCATTGCGTGGTCCCGGCATAACCCTCACGGACGTGCTCAGTGCCACCGCCTACGTGACGCCTGCACTGGAGATCATCGACGCTCGTATCGAGCGTTTCGACCGCGACACCAAGGTCACGCGCAAGGTATTCGACACCATCGCAGACTTTGCCGCCAATGCGGGCATCGTCCTTGGCGGGCGGCCGGTGAAGCCGGATGAATGTGACCTACGCTGGGCAGGTGCTCTCCTCTACAAGAATGCCGTCATAGAGGAGACTGGACTGGCAGCGGGAGTCTTGAACCACCCCGCCATCGGCGTCGCCTGGCTCGCTGACAAGATCGCGCCATACGGCGAGCAGCTCAACGCCGGCGATGTAGTGCTCAGTGGATCTTTCACACGACCCACTGACGTGGTGGCCGGCGACGCGCTGCACGCGGATTTTGGGCGCTTGGGAAGCATCTCGATACGTTTCGTCTGAAGAAGCACCTGCCATGAAACTGCCGCGGAACACTTTCAAGGAAGCACTGCAGACCCGACGCCTGCAGATTGGCATGTGGCTCGGGCTCGCCGACGCCTACGCCGCGGAGCTGATAGCCAGTACAGGATTTGACTGGGTTGCAATCGATGCCGAGCATGCCCCGAATGATGTGCGCAGCGTGCTGTCACAGTTGCAGGCCGTGGCGCCCTATCCGGTGCAGGCCGTGGTGCGCACCCCCTCGAGCGACATCACGGTACTGAAGCAGTACCTTGACGTTGGCGCACAGACGGTACTGGTCCCGATGGTGGAATCGGCCGAACAGGCGCGTCAGATCGTGGCCGGCACTCGCTATCCTCCCTCAGGCGTTCGGGGCGTGGGCAGCGCGCTCGTCCGCGCCTCTCGCTGGAACCAAGTTGACAACTACCTCCACGCAAACACGCAGGAACTCTGCGTGCTGGCTCAGGTGGAATCCGCTGCGGGGCTCGGCAATCTCGGTGCCATCGCCGCAAGTGAAGGCATTGACGGAGTGTTCTTCGGGCCCGCTGACCTGGCCGCCTCGATGGGCCTGCTGGGGCGTTCGGGCGATCAACAAGTACAGGATGCCATCAGGCATGGAATCAAGGTCGTGCGGGACGCCGGAAAGGCAGCGGGGGTGCTGAGCGCCGATCCCAACTTAGCCCGCAGCTATTTGGATGCGGGTGCACTGTTCGTTGCCGTCGGCGTGGATACGACCATGCTGATTCAGGCAGCCCAACAATTACTCGGGCAGTTCAAGGCTAGCGCTGGAAGTTGACTGGTATGAAAGACCCATTGGTGCCGACAAGGGGACTTTTTGCGACATGCGTGTTCGCGGTGACGCTTCTGTCTATCTCACTCGCTGGCCCGGTATGGGCTGAGTCACCGGCACCCACCGTCCCCTATGGCAGCAACCCGGCCGCCGGCAACAAATTCATCCACGGGGGCAATACCTTCTATTTCGAGACCTATGGCAGCGGCCCGCCAATTCTGCTCATTCACGGCAACGGAGAATCGATCGGTAGTTTCAAAGAGCAGATCGGCGTGTTTGCCAGCCACCATAGAGTCCTCGCAATGGATAGCCGCGGACAGGGCAAGTCGGAACTAGGTATCGACAAGCTCACTTACGAAATGATGACCGAGGACACCAATGCATTCCTTGAGTACCTGAAGGTCGACCATGTCGACGTGCTTGGCTGGAGTGACGGCGGCATCATCGGGCTTCTGCTCGCGATCCATCATCCGGATAAGGTTGGCAGGTTAGCGGTGATGGGTGCCAATCTCGAACCCGACGCTGCTTACCCGTGGGCCATAGAGGGCATCGTCCGGGTTCGCACAAGACTCACCGCAGAGCTTGCGCACGTTGACAATCCAAAACCACTGCAACTCCAGCTGCAGCTACTTGATCTCATGGGTAACCAGCCGCATATCCCATTGACTGATTTGAACCACGTGCAAATCCCGGTGCTGGTCATGGCAGGTGACCGCGACGTGATTCGCGACGATCATACGTTGAGGATCTTTCACGCTCTCCAGAAATCTCAACTGGCGATCTTTCCCGGCGCCACCCACATGATTCCCGAGCAGGGTCCGCTGCAATTCAATTCCACGACGCTCAGGTTTTTCGAAGAGCCGTTCGCCATGCCTGACTCTAAGGACTTGGGTTGGTTTGACTAGTATCCTGTGCTGGGGCGACTGCTATTCGCTCCAGCAATCATGGCGCACCGGCACACATCGGTCACAGGGCAAGACCCGGGTCACCCTCCAGAATCTGCTGCATCAACTTGGGTCTCTTGCCTGGCTACCACCGTTCTGCGGTGTGCTTAACCGTCGACCTGGCCCCCTGACTAGTCCCGGAGAATCTCAGGTGTTGCCCTGAAGCTGCAGACGGCGACGTTTGAGAAATGTCTCGTCGGTTCCCTAGCAGCGGTGGCGTGCAGCCACCAACGGATTGCGAGTCTGTGGGTCGCCTCGCGAGTAACGCCGCACCGTTGGCCGCACCCGCGGGCGGAATGTGTGCGTGCCAACTGCACCGAATATGCACCAAGGCAGCGGTCACTCAGTGGATAAAGCATTCCCGATTAGGGATTTGTGTGCGCCCATCAACGGATTAAGAAGCCGTTGATGCGATCATTCGCTTTCTGGATAGTCGGGGAACGAGGGAGCATCGTCTGACCCTATCAGCGAACCGATGCCTGCGAGGAGACGGTGCTTCCCGAGCGCCAAACGGTGGCGACGGAATTCCGTGGCCGAGTTGAGCCTCAGCGTACAGCGCCTGAAATTGCTGCATCTGGCTGCGGAGCTGCGCTGGCAACGCAGCCTGCTTCTCGTCGTAAAACCGGGCGCTTTGTTTGAGGGAGTACAGAGGACCC
>JANYBG010000181.1 GCA_025360865.1 Pseudomonadota bacterium
TCCAGCCCGGCCGCGCCGCACCGTTCGCATGACGAGGCTTGGTGCTGCGGCCATCGGCAGCTAGCCCTTCCGACGCAGCCGGATGACCAGGTCGATCCCGGCGAATTCCATGCCTTCAGGCGGCGACGGCATGTTGCTGAACTCCACCGAGGACACCGGCACATCGATCAGCGCCCCGCTGGTGAGGTCGTGAAAGTGGTAGTGCGCCTCGACGTTCGAGTCGAACCACGCGCGCGTGCCGTCCACCGAGAGCTGGCGGATCAGCCCATGACCTGCGAACAGGTTGAGCGTGTTGTAGACGGTGGCCTTCGAGACCCGCGCGCCGGCGGTGCGCAGGCTCGCCAGGATCTGTTCGGCCGAGAGGTGCTGGGGGCCGCTGAGCAGCAGCGAGGCGATACGCACGCGCTGCCCGGTTGGACGGATGCCGCAATCGGTCAGACGCTGTTCGCAGCCGCCGGCTTCGGCCTGAATCGTGGGAATGGTTGGTTGCATAGCGCGCGCATTATACGGACGCGTGAGAGGATTAAAACGGTCGTACAGAAAAAAACACCGTGTCAGGGTTTCCCCTGACATGTTTTTGTGCGCTAGGCGAACAGGTCACGGCGAGCCTAGGTTCGCCGCGAGAAACGCCTCGAGTTTCCTGTAGAGCGTGAGGCGCATCGCAGGCTCGAGGAGGCTATGCTCGCCGGCCGGGATGACCACGAGTTCGTGCGGGACACCGGCGCGCTTGAGCGCCTTGGCCATCGCCTCGCTCTGCGACTCCGCGACGGTGAAGTCGTCCTGGCCGTGCACCAGCAGCACAGGGACCTTGATGCGGTCGGCGTGCAGCACCGGGGATTCCGCGGCCAGGGTCGCCTTGTCGGAGCCAGTGGAGTCCTGGGCCGCTTCCCTGCCGCCGTAGAACGATTCCTCGTCGCGGGCCAGCTGCGAGAGGTCCGATACGCCGGCGATGCTCACCGCGCAGCGATACAGTCTCGGCTCCTTGACCACGCCGATGAGGGCGGCGTAGCCGCCGTAGCTCCAGCCTACGATGCACATGCGGGCCGGATCCGCGATGCCTTGCTTTACGAGCCAGTGGGCCCCGGCGGTGATGTCATCGTGCATGACCGTGCCCCACGCCTGGCGGCCGGCATCCTTCCACTCCTCACCGTAGCCGGTGGAGCCGCGGAAGTTCAGCTGCAGCACCGCGTAGCCGCGGTTGGCCATGATCTGCACCATCGGATCGTAGCCCCAGTCGTCACGGGCATGCGGTCCCCCGTGTGGATAGACGACCGCGGCGAGCGGTTTGCCCGGCTCCACGCCGACCGGCAGTGTCAGGTAGCCAGGGATGCTGATGTCTCCAGGGCCGGGAACGATGATCGGCTTCGTGGGCGCGAGCCGCGCCTGCGCCAGCGCCGCGCTTTGTTGCCCGATTTGCGACAGCTTGAGCGTGCCCAGGTTCATCAGGTGATACAGCGGTGGCACGACATCGCTGTACGACTCGACCAGCACGGACTTGCCGTCGCGCGAGGCGTCCACGATCGTGTGGTAGGTGTCCGGCAACGCCTTGTCCATCGCCGCGTTGATGGCAGCCGCGGTCGGGTCGATGAAGTGCACGTGCGGCCGGTCGTCCTCGTAGTAGACCACGACGTGGTTGTCATACGGCCACGTGATGATCGCGTCTGCGTCCACGTCGGGGCGGGAGAACACCAGCTGGTAGTCGCTGTTTTCCTCCAGGTCCATCTGCCAGACGGCCGCCCGCTTCTGTTGCGGGGCCGACACGAACAGCTGGTTCGGCAGCGGCCCAAAAGCCAGCGGCGCGAATTCCGCGCCCTCGAAGCGCTTGAACTTGAGCAGGGTGCGCCAGGGCGCCTCCTGTCCATTGCGTGCTATGTAGAGGGCTTCCTTGTCCTTGAAGCCCGAACCGAAGCGCACCACTCCGTCCCGGTCGACGATCCAGTCGAGCACGGGGGAATGCGCACCGGCCACGACCTTCATTCCGCCGGTGTCGAGGTCCAGGCGATAGACCGCGGGATAGACGGATTCCGAGCCGGCGACCTCGATCAATATGTGGCGCGGATCGTCTGGCAGCATGTTGAGGATGCGATCCTGGAACTGCGTGCGTGCGGTGTCGGTGGCGGCGCCGTAATAGCCGGTCTGCAACAGCACACGCATGTTTTTTCCGTCACGATCGAGCGCCACCAGCCGCGAGGCGCCGTAGGGTGCCATCCCGAACTGGTGTTCGACCCCGACGAAGTGGCACAGCAGGCGCGTGTCGGTCTTGAAGTCGCAATGCGTGGCCCGGTACGAGCCGCTGGTGGCGCGCACGATCGGCTGGGACTTGTTAGCGGCTAGGTCCGTCACGACGACGTAGCGCTCGCCCTTGAACATAGTGACAAAGGCCAGATGCGTGCCATCCGGGGAGATGCGCGGCCCACTCATCTCCGACCCGGCCGCGAACTGCTCGAGCGGGATGAGCGGCGCACCGGCGCGGCTGGCCGAAGCGGCAAGCGCGGCGAACGCGCAGGCGGCGGCCGCGATGTGCTCGCGGGGACGGCGAACCCTCAATCCCCACCCCCGCCATGTGTCAGTTTCCGCCGCGCGAGTGTAACCCACGGCTCGATACGGCGGCGAGGTCAGATGTTATGTCGCGGCGAGCTTGCCCTCGAGGTGGCCGGCGAGCTCGGCGATGGTCGGGAAGTCGAACAGCTCCGTGAGGTCGATCTTGCCCGGGAACTCGCGGTCGATCCGCTCGTGTATCTCGATGAGCTTAAGCGAGCTCGCGCCGATCTCGAACAGGTTGTCATTGACGTCGAGGCTCTTGCCGGCGAGGGCGGTGTCGCAGATGGTCTTGAGCTTCTCCTCGATCGCGCTGCGGGTCCCCGCCCGCGGTCCGGGCCGCGCCGCCTGCAGGGCCGACAGCTGCGCGAGCGGGGCGTCGAACTCGCCGGCGACATAGGCTTCCTCGAGGATGTGGCGCTGCACCTTGCCGCTGGTCGTCTTGGGGATGCGCTGCACCGGCACCACCGCGGCCACCTCGAGCCCGGTCTGCTCGTTCACCAGCCGCGCGGCCTGGGTGGCCACTGGGATGAACTCCGCCACCTCGCCCCTGTGCAGGATGAACAGCACCAGCTGCTCGGTGTCGGCGCCGCGCGCGCGCACGCCACTGGCGACAACCTTGCCCAGCTCCAGGCCCGCGACGCGCTGGGCAATGGACTCCAGGTCGTGCGGATAGTAGTTCTGGCCGTTGACGAAGATGATCTCCTTCGCGCGGCCGGAGACGTACAGCTGCGCGTCGTGGATCAGACCCAGGTCCCCGGTGCGCAGCCAGCCGTCGGCGCTGAAGGCGAGCGCGTTCGCCGCGGGGTCCTCGAAGTAGCCGCGCGTGACGTTGTCGCCGCTTATATGAATGTGGCCGATGCGCCCGGCCGGGAGCTCCTGGTCCCCCTCGTCGGCGATGCGCAGGTGGCAGTGGGGGATGGCCGTGCCCTCACTCACCAGCACGACCGCGTCCTTGTCGGAGGCCTCGACCGGCTCGACCTCGAGGCCCGCGCTCATGCGGTGGCGGTTGAGCGCGAGCGTGCGCAGCGGGGCGCCGACCCGCGGAAAGCTCACCGCGAGTGAGGCCTCAGCGAGGCCGTATACCGGATACATGGCGTCGCTGTTGAGGCCATGGGGCGCGAGTCGTCCGAGGAACTCGTTGCACAGCTCGACCGAGATGGGCTCCGCGCCGTTGAAGATCAGGCGCACGCGGGACAGGTCGAGGCCCTCAAGCGTGCGCTCGCCCAGCACTTTCAGGAAGTGGCGGTAGCCGAAGTTCGGCGAACACAGGATGCTCGCCCGCACGCGCGCGGCCAGCGTGAGCCACAGTAGCGGCCGGCGCACGAACAACTCCGTGGGCATCAGGTGCGTGTGCACGCGGTTGGCGATCATGACCAGGTGGAAGCCGATCAGACCCATGTCGTGGGTGAGGGGCATCCAGGAGAGGCTGATATCGTTCTCGCTGAAGCCGGCCACCTCGGTGGCGCCGCGCGCGTTGGCGAGGATGTTGCCGTGGGTGAGCACAACGCCCTTGGGCTCGCTGGTGGATCCGGAGGAGAACTGGATGAAGGCGGTGTCGCCGGCTCTGACTTTCTGGATGCTGCCCGCGCGCGAGATGTCCTCCAGGTCATCGACCAGGAAGGTGCGCCCGCGCAGGCCATCGAACAGCGCCTGTTCGCCTGCCTGGGCGGCGCAGGCGGCGAGGCGCTGGAGCGAGCGTTTCTCCGTATACAGGTACGGCTTGCCCAGGCGGCGCGCGATGCGCAGCACCTTGTGGCGGTGCTCGTCGCTGATGCCAAGCGCCACGGGCACCGGCACGATGCCGCCAAGGACGGCCGCCCAGAACACGTCGATGAAGTGCTCGTTGTTGGAGAGGAACAGGATCAGCTTGTCGCCGCGCCGCGCGCCCATCTTCTGCAGGTGGTAGAGGATCCCGAGCGCGCGCTCGTACAGCTCCGCGAACGACACATCCCGCGAGTCGTTCTCGCCGTCGACGTAGGTGATGCTGCGCGGAAATTCGCGGTTGGCTTCCAGCATCTCGATGAGCGTGGTGGCTTTCGGGATCATCGTCGTTCCAGCTTCATGTGCAGTGGATGGCGGGTGCGCAGGTTGAGCTGCGCCTCCAGCTCCAGCGGTTGGTCGGGTACGTGGCGCAGGTGGTAGTGGCGCGCGAGCTTGTACAGGTGCATCAGCATCTCGTACAGGGCGAGGCTCTCCCCGACGCAGTGCCGCGGGCCGGCCGCGAAGGGCATATGGGCGAAGCGCGCCCGCGCGCCTTCCCGCCCGGGTGCGAAGCGTTCAGGGAGGAATCTCTCAGGCTCGCTCCAGAACCCGGGGTGCCGATGCAGCAGGTACAGCGGCGGTAGCCAGTTGGTGCCCGCGGGTATGGCGTAGCCGCCGAACTCGCCCACCTGGATCGCGCGGCGCGACAGCAGCCAGCCGGGCGGGTAGAGCCGCAGCGCCCGGGCCCCCTGCCGAGGAGGATCGTCACCCGGTCCGGGCCGATGCCCTTGGTGTAGTTGCGATGGTTCGGGACCAGCACACGCTTGACCTCATCAGGGTGGTGGATGACATAGGTATAAGATCCGCGTGCTGGCACGAACACGCGATAGGTGTCCCCATGGGTCCTGAACAACTCGATCATCCGTTTCAGGCAGTCATCCGTGGAACCGACGTCGAAAGAGTGGTCAGCCTCGGGGGATCGGTCTTCGCGGGCGCGGCTGCGGTCATGCAAGTTGTTGAAAGCCAAACCTTAATCTTATATCACACGGACCTGCGGGATCATTGGCCTGAAGAGAGAGGCCGGGCGCTGGCGGCCACGCTGCCGTACCTGCGGCGCCTCGCGGTGTCTTCCGGCTCCGCCGACGCCCGCGCGAGCCTGGCCGGCATCGCCCTGGCGCTGCGGGCGCTTGAGGACTGCCTCGGCCGCGTGGTGGCCGCGTCCGAGATCGTGTTCGCGCCGGATGAGAAGCCGCGCCTGGGCGACGCCGCGGCGGACTTCAGCATCGCGCACACCGGCGCGCTGGTGGGCTGCGCCGCGCTGGCCGGGGCGCGTGTCGGGTTCGATGCGGAGCAGGGGACGGATAAGCATCTCAACAACTGGGTGGCGCGCGAGGCCACCGTCAAGGCGGCGGGGTTCGGTATGCGCGCGCTGAACGAGGTCACGCTCGTGCCCCGCGGGGCGCTGTGCCGAGGCGTGCGCTGGCACTCGCTGAACCTGGATTCCTTCCCGGGCGCCACCGCCTGTGTCATGAGCAGCATCGAACTCACGGACGCGCGCGTGCGCGCGCTAACGCTGGCGGAGCTGTTCCCGTGAGCGAGGAGGAGGACGGCGCGCTGCGCAACACCATCTACAAGACCACCACGCGATCCGGGCGCAGGATGACCCCGGCGCGTCGCCTGCTGTATCGGCTGACGGTCCCGGTGATGCTGGTGGCCGTTCGCCTGTGGTGGCTGCTGGCGCGCGTGGTGCGCGTCCTCGGCGTGGAGCACCTGGAAGCCGCTCTCGCCAGAGCGCCATCGCTGGTGCCGTGCTACTGGCACCAGCACCAGCTCTACTGCGGCCCGTTCCTCCTCCGACAGGTCCGGCGTGGGCTTGCCGTCGGCTGGCTGATCAGTCCCTCGGTCGATGGCGAGCTGGGCGCGATGCTGGTGCGTCGCCTGGGTGGGACCGTCATCCGCGGCTCCTCCACGCACACCGGCGCGCGGGCGCTGCGCGATTACTACACCGCGCTCACCAAGGACAACGTCTCCCCGGTGCTGACCCCGGATGGCCCGCGCGGGCCGCGCTTCAAGTTCAAGCCCGGCGCGCTGCTGCTCGCGCAGATGTCCGGGCGGCCAATCCTGCCGATGGCTTACGCCGCCTCGCGCGCGTGGCTCGTGAAATGGGACAAGTTCGTCATCCCGAAGCCCTTCTCGCGGGTCGTGATCGCCATCGGCGAGCCGGTGTACGTGCCGCGCGTGATCGATGCGGCGGGGTTAGAGGCGCTCCAGGCGCAAATGGAGCAGCGGTTGAAGTCCCTGTACGGCGCGGCCAGGGCATCACTGGCTGAATCTGGCTGAGTTCCTCCCGCGCCCGGCTTTTCCGCGGGCTGCCGAGCGGATTCTGTTAACTCGATGATAACGAGTCCAAACAGGACCTTAGCTTGTGTTCCTTCTTCGTTATGCGAGAATCGCCCGCAAGCCGCTAATTAAATAGTGGCGGCGGGCGTTCAACAGCGTGACGGTGCGTCACATCCGGCCTGAATCAACTGGTTACGCTGCGCCATGGCATTGCGGGAGGCGACGGCTCATGACGACTCCGCCGCCGGATAAACCGGCGGAATTCACCGCTTCGGACATTTTATCGGCGGACGCCTGGACGGGCCGTGCGCCGAAGCCGGTTCTTGGCATCGACGTCGTATGCACCAAGATCGCCGTGGACTTCCAGAACATGCGCAAGCACAACCTGGATGAGACCGTTCGGCGCAATCTCGAGCTGCTACGCACCGCCACCGGATCCGATTGCGCCTTCCTCGCCCCCCTCACCCCCGATGCGCTGCTCTTCACCGAGGTGCGCGTGGCGAAGGGCGCCTTCGCGCAGTGCCGACCTGAGGCCCTGGCCGGGACGAACCTCGAGTCCTTCCCCTGGCTGCGCGGCCGCATCGAGAACCTGCGCCTCTCGGAGCTGCGCGACAGCGCAAGCCCGCGCAAGGAGCAGGCCGCCGAGGCCGCGCGCTTCGCGGAACTGCACATCGGCTCGGCGCTGCTGGTCGCGCTCATCGTGCAGGACAAGCCGGCGGGCTTCCTCGGCCTTGCGCACACCATGCCGCGCGGCCCCTGGGACGTGAATCAGCAGCTGCTCATGAAGCTGATCGGCACCAGCCTCGCCACCGGTCTTGAGCGCATACGCATCGAGGCGCGCCTCAACAAGCTCGAGGAGCGCACCAACCTGTTCCAGGCCGCCGCCAACGATGGCCTGTGGGACTTCGACGTCGAGACCAACGAGGTGTACTTTTCGCCGCGCTGGAAGGCGATGCTCGGCTACGGTGACGAGGACATGCACGGCTCGCCGGACTGGCGCAGCCTGGTGCACCCGGATGACCTCGCCCGCGTGCAGGCGCTCATCCGCGACCACGTCGCCGGCAAGAGCAACATCTTCGAGAGCACCCACCGCATGCGCCACCGCAACGGCGAGTGGCGCTGGGTCATCAGTCGCGCCACCGCGCGGGTCGACAAGCACGGGCGCCTGTTGCGCCTGGTGGGTGTCGAGCTCGACATCACCGAGCGCAAGCTGTACGAGGAGGCACTGTTCCGCGAGAAGGAGAGCGCGCAGATCACGCTCCAGTCCATCGGCGACGGGGTAATCACCACCGACGCGAACTCGACCATCGACTACATCAACCCGGTCGCCGAGGAACTCACCGGCTGGCGCCTGGAGGATGCGATGGGGCGGCCGGTGGAGGAGATCTGCGCGCTCTCCTTCTCGCGGAACAGTGCCTCCTCGTACAGCTTGCGCTCGGTGATGTCGAGCTCGACACCC
>JANYBG010000188.1 GCA_025360865.1 Pseudomonadota bacterium
CACCAGCGCTTCGGCACGACCGGCTTCCTGCCCACCCTTATCAGCGCCGACCTCGGGACGGTGGCGCGCGCCATTGAGGCGGTTCGGGGCGCGATCGAGGCAGGCGTCCCGGGTGTCCTGGGCATCCATCTCGAAGGTCCGTTCCTCAGTGCCGCCCGCAAGGGAGTGCACGATCCGGCGATGCTGCGCGCGCTGGATCCAGGCGTTCACGCCCTATTGAGTTCCCTGCCCAACGGCCGAACCCTGCTCACCCTCGCCCCTGAAGTCACCACCCCGGCGGGTATCGGCGCACTCGTGTCCGCCGGGATAATCGTATCGGCGGGTCACACCGATGCGACTTATGCCCAGATCCGCGCCACGCTCGAGCACGGCCTTAGCGGTTTCACTCACCTGTTCAACGCGATGTCGCAGCTCACCGCTCGCGAACCCGGCACGGTGGGGGCGGCGCTTGAGGACCAGCGCAGCTGGTGCGCGCTCATCGTCGACGGGATCCACACCGATCCTGTCGTCCAGCGTATCGCGCTGCGGTGCAGACCGCACGACCGGTTCATTCTGGTCACGGATGCGATGGCCAGTGTCGGCACGAACGCCGATCACTTCATGCTGCGGGGCCGGCGCGTGAACGTGCAAGGCCACGCCTGCGTGGATGAGGACGGACGCCTGGCCGGATCCAACATCGACATGGCCAGCTGCGTGCGCAACGCGACGTCCATGCTCGGCGTGTCGCTGCCGCGGGCCGTGCGCATGGCCAACGAGTATCCCGCCCAGTTTCTGGGCCTTGGCCACGAACTAGGGCGCATCGCGCCCGGCTACCGGGGCGAACCTCGTGCTCGCCTACGCGGAACTGCACGTCATCCAGACCTGGGTGGACGGCCGAACGCCGGCGCCAAAACCCTAGGGCGGCGCGGCCACGGGCGCCTCTTCCGGCGCCTGGAAACCGCCCGCGCGATAGGTCAGCACAAGCGTGTCGCGCCGGCCGCCGGCGCCATCGGCCTGGATGGGCGTCGTCTCGTGGATGACGCGCGCGTCATCCATCAGCAGCATCGACCACGGCTCACTCATCGTGACGCGCGCCCTGAAATCCCCGTTCGCGGCGAATACACGGGTCTCCCCGCCGATGACGTGATGACGCCCGACCATGATCACGGCCACGAAGTCGACGCCATCGCGGTGCGCCCCTTCCGGCGTCGGCCGGCCGATCCCCGAGGCGGTGTCGATGCGGAACTGATGCGCCTCGATGGACCAGCGTGGCACCGCGCGCACCCGAAAAAAGAGCCCACCGATGCCACCCAGAAGTTCCCGCCACGCCGCGGCCTCCTGGACGGACGGCGGTATGGGCTCGAACCAGCGCGTCAGGCCGCCATGCAGCGCGTTGTACGAAGTCGGTTGCCAGTGGGCTCGATGCGGGACCGCCTCCGGCGCGGCCCCGGGTGACTGGGTGAAGCAGCTGTGGCGACGCGAGCGATACGCGCCGCCGTCGCGCAGGTAACCGTCGCGCGGCAGCAGGTCCCAGCCGGCCCGCAGCGCGTCCAGCCCGACCCGCGCAAGCTCGAGCGCGGCGAACGCCTCGGTCGCGGATACGAAGGCGTATCCGAGCTGGCCCAAGCCTGTGAGGATGCGGGAACGCATGCTATTCATTACCCGCTTTTACCACACCGCTCTCCACTACGACGTCGAGGCGCCGCCGCGTCGGGGGCCTCGCATGAGCGGGCGGGTTCATGAGACTGTCCTCGCCCTACACCGCCACTGAAACCAGCGCGCATGATTGACCTGCACTACTGGCCGCGCCGAACGGCCCCAAGGTCACGATGTTCCTCGAGGAGACCGCCATCCCCTATCGCATCGTGCCGGTCAACATCGGCGCCGGCGCGCAGTTCGAGCCTGGCTTCCTCGCCATCGCGCCGAACAACCGCATGCCGGCCATCCTCGACAGCGAGCCTACGAGCGGCGAGGGACCACTCTCGCTGTTCGAATCCGGCGCGATCCTGCTGTATCTGGCCGAGAAGAGCGGGCAGCTGCTGCCGCGCGAACTGCATGCCCGCTTCGAGGTCATCCAGTGGTTGTTCTGGCAGATGGCCGGCCTCGGACCGATGGCAGGCCAGAACCATCACTTCGCGCGCTACGCGCCGGAGAAGCTGCCCTACGCGATCGCGCGCTACATGAACGAGACCAATCGCCTCTATGGGGTTCTCAATACCCGCCTCGCCGGGCGCGCGTTCATCGCCGGCGAGAACTACTCGATCGCCGACCTCGCCTGCTATCCCTGGATCGTGCCCCACGAGTCCCAGGGGCAGAAGCTTGAGGACTTCCCGCAGTGCGACGCTGGTTCGAGGCGATCCGCGCGCGTCCGGCCACGGTGAGAGCGTATGAGAAGGGCATGGCGATCACTCCGCAGAGCGCGCTCACCGAGGAGGCCAAGAAGGTGCTTTTCGGGCAGCGGGCCCGCTGAGCCTCGCATGCGGCGGCGCGTGCTCAATGGCTCCCTCGCGGTGGTGACTTTCACCGTCCTGGCGGCGGTCAGTTCCTGGCCCGCGCGTGCGGTCACCACGGAGGTGGCGGTGGCCGGCGCGCTGGTGCGCGTGGACTTCGATCGCGCCGCGTTCGCCGACGGCGGGGTCGAGCTGCTCGCCTGGGTACGCCGCTCGGCGCAGATCGTCGCGCGCTACTATGGGCGCTTCCCGGAACATCCTCTCGACCTGCGGGTCATCGCGGAGTCGGGCGACGGGGTGCAGGGGGGCACGACGTACGCCAATCCGGCCGCTTTCATGCGCCTGCGGCTCGGGCGTGACGTGACCCCGGCCCAGCTGCGGGCGGACTGGGTGCTGGTACATGAGATGACGCACCTCGCCCTTCCCGACACCGGCGAGGAACACGCGTGGCTCTCCGAGGGAATCGCCACCTACGTCGAGGGCGTCGCCCGCGTCCAGGCGGGCAACCGCGACGAGGCGGATGTCTGGCGGGAGGAACTGCGCGCGATGCCGCGAGGGCTGCCGCAGGCGAATGACCGCGGCATGGACCACACCCACACGTGGGGTCGGACGTACTGGGGCGGCGCGATGTTCTGTCTGCTCGCGGACGTCGAGATCCACAAGCGCTCGGCGAATCGGTTCGGGCTTCAGGATGCGCTGCGCGAGATCCTGGCGCGAAGCGGCGGCCTGGCCGCGGACTGGCCGATCGGCAAGGTCCTGCGGACCGGGGATGCGGCGACTGGCACGACCGCGCTGGAGGATCTTTACGCGCGGATGAAGGACACGCCGGTCAGCCCGGACCTGCCGGCCCTGTGGAGAAGCCTGGGCGTCGAGCCGGCCGGCGCGACGGTGAGGCTGGATGACGCCGCGCCGCTTGCGTCCATCCGCCAGGCCATCATGCGGCCGCGCTAAAGTCCGCGGGACTGCCTCAAGCACCGGCGGCCAATCAAGGCCGAGCGCCGGCGGCCGGCGCGCTTTGCGAGAGGTGGGCGTGTGCGAAGGCATGGCCGCCGCCGGTAAGCGGCAGCCACGCGATCACGACACGCTCGATACTCCTGCCATCGGGGCTACACCGAGCGGCGCGCCCGTGAGTATGAACCCTGCGGACGCGCGCCCTGCGTGCGGCCACCGGTGTGGCGCTTGGGCTGCCAGTTGCCCTGCGGGCGCTGCCCCTGGCGGTGCGCGCCAGCGGAGGTGTTCTCGCGAGCCGGTTCCGCGCCACCGGCCGGCGTGGCATACGCGGGCAGCGCCGTGACCGGCAGTGACATCTTCAACACGGACTCGATGTCCCGCAGCAGCGGCGCCTCGTCATGCGAGACGAGCGAGACCGCGTTGCCCGTACCGCCGGCCCGCGCCGTGCGACCGATGCGGTGCACATAGTCCTCCGGAACATTAGGCAACTCGTAATTAACGACATACGGCAGTTCCTTGATGTCGAGCCCGCGGGCGGCGACCTCGGTTGCGACCAGTGCCGTCACGC
Organism: Pseudomonadota bacterium; assembly: GCA_025360865.1. Lineage (GTDB taxonomy): Bacteria > Pseudomonadota > Gammaproteobacteria > Steroidobacterales > Steroidobacteraceae > 13-2-20CM-66-19. The sequence goes on from JANYBG010000188.1 coordinate 3,949, forward strand.
GCCCGGCCTTGAAGTCCTCGAGCGCGCGCACGCGCGCGGCCTGGCTCTTGTTGCCATGGATGGCGGCCGACTGGATGCCTGCGCCCTCGAGCTGCTGCATCAGGCGGTTGGCGCCGTGCTTGGTGCGCGTGAACACCAGTACCTGGCTCCACTGGCCTTCCGTGATCAGGTGCGCGAGCAGGTGGCGCTTGTGATCCTTGGGCACCTTGTAGACCTTCTGGTCGATCCGGTCGGCGGTCGCGTTGCGGGGCGCGACCTGGATCGAGATCGGATCGCGCAGCATGCGGCTGGCGAGCGTGCGGATGTCATCCGAGTAGGTCGCCGAGAACATGAGATTCTGGCGCGTCGACGGCAGCATCTTCAGGATCTGGCGAATGGCGTGGATGAAGCCCATGTCGAGCATGCGATCGGCTTCATCAAGCACCAGGCAACTGATCTTGCTCAGATCGAGCTGGCGCTGCCGAGCCAGATCGAGCAGGCGTCCGGGGGTAGCGACCACGATGTCGCAGCCGCGGCGCAGCGCCTCGATCTGCGGCTTCTCGCTGACACCGCCAAAGATCTGGACGGTGCGCAGCTGGGTGACGAAGCGCCCGTAATCGCGGGCGCTCGCGGCCACCTGCGCGGCGAGCTCACGCGTGGGCGTGAGCACCAGGGCGCGCGGCGCGCCACCCTGCGGGGCGCCCATGTTCTGCAGCAGAGGCAGCACGAAGGCCGCCGTCTTGCCGGTGCCGGTCTGCGCGTTCGCGAGAACATCGCGGCCGGATAGGACAGCGGGAATGGCTTCGCGCTGGATGGGGGAAGGGATGTCGTAGCCCTTTTCGGCAACGGCACGCAGCAGCTCGGGCTTGAGCCCGAGATCTGTGAACAACATAAGGAAAACCTCTGCTTCTTTGAGCTCGCCCGGCTGCGCTTCTGAGGGCAGCGCCGGTCGGTCAGACGCGAGGCTTAAAGTTAATGGTAAGTCGAAGTGCGTCCGATTGAGACAGACTGCGAGCGAAACGGGTGCTGACCGAGCACTTGGGACGTTTGGCGGGCGGGACTGTACAGACTTACACCCTTCGAGTCCAATTCCACATGCCGAAAAGCGACAATTCGACACACTTCCCAGCGGTATTCCCGTTGCAGCCCCCACCTCGCGAGCGCATCATTCTCCCTCGTCTAGCATCGGGATTTGCATGAGATATTCCCCGCTCGCCCCCTGCGCCGCCGCCCTCGCCGCCTGCCTAACGGCTGGCTGCTCCTCGCGCACGGACGTGTCGCTGACAGGCAACACGACCGCCCAGTACTCGCACGTGTGGATCACCACCCAGGAGGTCTGGTTCAACACCAGCGCCACCGCGGGACCGGACGATGCGGGCTGGACCAAGTTCCCCCTGAGCACCCCAACCACCGTGGACCTGGTCATGTCGGCCGGCGGCACCCTCGGAAGCCTCACCACCGGGCTTCGGCTCCGGCCAGGCAACTACCAGCAGATTCGCGTGATCCCGGTCGACTCGTCCGCCGCGCTCACGACCTCCGCGCAGGGGGCGGGGGCGATCTATAACGCCGAGGCCGACTACGTCGCCGGCGGCACCACCCGCCAGTTGCCGCTGGAGTTGCTCAACCCTGATAAGGGCATCGCCGTGACCGGGTCGCTGAAGGTCCCGGTGGGTACCCTCGGGGCGAGCAGCGCGGCCGCCGCGCTGGGGGCCAGAAGCATCACCTCCCCGACGACGACCGCGACCCCCAGTACCTCCACGGCCAGTACCACGGCCAGTACCACGGCCAGTACCACGACCACGACGTCCTTCACGCTGAGCCTCGATGGGGCGCGGGACCTGATCCCGTTCACCTTCGGCACCTGCGCGAGCGCCACGTCCGTCGGGGGCAACTCGATCAGCGGCACCTGCGCGAATGGCATCCTCCTGAGCTCGCATGCCGGGGCCTACAACCTGAAAAACGTCGGCGGAATCAGTGGCACGCTGACGCTGACCGGCCTGACGAATACCAGCGGCATTCAAGCCACCGCCGAGACGCTCAGCGCCGACGGCACGCGTCACGTCGCCGTGCTGAGTACCCCGGTGCGCTCGGACGGGACCTTCCTCCTGTATCCGCTGCCGAGCAGCACCTCGACCGCGGCCAGCTACGATGTGGTCATTCACGGCCCCGGCATCGCCACCCTCATCGTAAAGGCCGTGGTGGTCCCGCTGGCGCCCAGCAGCGCGGCCGCGACCACCCCAGGCACCCCGACGGCCCCCTCGAGCGGGGTCCCCAGCCCGAGTACCTCAACCAATCCGGTCTCGCTCGGGGCGCTGATCCCGCGCGCTTCGACCTCGTACACGGCCAACATCGCCACTACCTCCGCGAGCCCGCTCACCGCGGACGCGCAGGTGGGCTTCTACCAGACGCTCAGCGCCGCAGGCGAGCTGCCCTACCAGATCGAGGCTGCGCCGATCGATCCCTTCAACCAGGTCCTCGCCAATCCGCAGGCGCTTTCAGCGGGCACTGTCGACTCAGGAACCTACGTCACCAGCGGCAATACGATCGCCCTTTTCAGCGCGGCCCCGGCGCAGGGCACGGGCACGTACTGGGTGGCCGCGGGCGCGCCCTCCTTCAACGATGGCGGACTGAGTACGAGCGTGGCCGTGAGCGCCCCGGTTTCCATCTCGACCGCGGCGGTGACGGTGACGGTGCCGGGCCTGTCGGCGGCCGCGGGCACGACGCTGGGATCGCTCGTCGTGGGCATCACCCCGTTGAGCCCCGGGGCGTACGACGCTGGCGAGCTGCTGGTCTCGCACAACGGCACTCTCGTCGCCCGGGTCTCACTGAGCGGCGTCATATCCGCGGGCGGCACCGTCACGGCCTCGGTTCCCACCGGCGCGCCCTCCTCAACGTACTACCTCTCCGTGCGGTATTGGCAGACCACCACCTCCGTCCACCGCCAGTGGTTCCCAGCGATGGTCGACATGACCGGCGGCGGTAACGCCTCGACCACTCTCACGGTCAACTGAAACCGGCCCAAAACCGGTAAACTAGGCGGTTTTCGGGTGAACCCGTCCGCAAGTCGCTGTAGCGGCGGGGAACCGTCCGCGCAGCGCGCGCCTCTAAGCTTGGGGGTGCCCGCGCCTGATGCCGCCCGTGAAGTCAAGAAATTGAAGGGGAATTGATTGATGAGATCCGAGTACAACGGCGGGCCGCGCAGCCTGCCGATCCGGCGGCTGTTGGCCCTGGCGCTTGCCCTCCTTCTGACCGCGTGCGGCAGCAGCACGCGGCTGCATCCGAGCTACGCGGTGCTGACGATGTCAGCGACTAACAGCGGCTTCAAGTTCTCAAGCTACGTGGTCTCGATCGATTCGGTCATCCTCACGCAGGCGAATGGCCAGATCGCCTACCTGTCCTCGAGCCCCCAGGTCGTGGACCTGGCCAGGTTGTCTGATCTGTCGGAACTGGTCTCCGCGTACGCGGTGCCGTTCGGCACCTACGTCTCCGCGACCATCACGCTGGACTTTGTCCCACAAGCGAATCTCGCAACGCCCATGGTGTCCGTGAACGTCAACGGCAAGCCGGTCGACGCGGTGTACCAGACCGCCACCGGCACCACCCCCACGACGACGACCGTGCTGGTCACGTTCGATCCCGCGAAGCCCCTGGTCCTTGATCTGCAGCACGCCTCGCCGGTCCACATGGACCTCGACCTGCAGGCCTTCAACTCGATCAACACCACGCCGACCGTGCCGGTGGTGACGGTGCTGCCTTACGTGGTGGTGACTCCGTCGGCTGTCGATGCGACGTCGTTGCGCGCGCGTGGCTCCTACGTGAACGTGCAGAGCGATGGCACGTTCGTCATGAATCTGCGGCCGTTCTACAGCCTCAGCGCCGCGCTCGGCGCCGTGGTCGTGACTCCCACCGCGGATGCCTACTTCAACGTGAATGGAGTTGTCTACACCGGCTCCGCGGGCTTGGCGGCCATGGCTGGCCTTCGGGAATCCACCGTGATCGCCGCCTACGGCACACTCACCGGACTCGCCGGACCCGATTCGATAACGGGCACGAACCCAAGCTTCAGCGCAAAGGAGATCTACGCCGGCAGCAGTCAGGAAAACGGCTTGAGCTACGTTTCGGGGATGGTCAGCGCCCGCAGCGGCCTCACCCTCACCCTGGTCGGGGCCACGCTCAACTATATCAGCGGCTACACGATTCCCTACCCCGGCGCGGTGGTGACGATCAGCGCGGAAATCCCGGTGACGCGGGACGGCGCGAATGTCAGCGGCCTGTCAGCGCAGTCCATCTCCGTGGGCCAGTACGTCTATATTTCCGGCACCACGAATTTCGACACCACGAAGGGCCTGCCACCGGTCGATGCCTCAGGCCGCCTGGTGTTTGATGCGACGCCCACGGGCGGCGGATCGGCGCGCCTGCTGCACACCCGACTGTGGGGCACCCTGAGTTCCGCGGCACCGACGAACGCCACCTTCGACCTGCTAACCCTTGGGCTATTCGCCCCGACCGCTTACAACTTCGCCGGCACCGGAGCGACGGCCGCCGACCCGGCCGCCTACCTGGTGAACTCCGGGACCACCGACCTCAGCGGTACCGCGCAAAACACCCTGATGGCCATCGATGGCGCGCCGACTCCCTTCGGGTCGGCCCCACCGGACTTCACGGCCACAGCGGTGACCGCGGCATCCGCCATCACGCAGACACTCGTGGTTGACTGGCCCAGCGGGGAGGTTGCCCCGTTCATCAGCGCCAGCAGCGGCGGCTACGTGGTCGACCTGTCCAAGGCAACCGTCGGCTCGCTCGCTGACATCTTCGAAGGACCTGCCGGAATGAGCCTGAAGGCTCTCCCCGCGAGTCCGCTGATCACCACGACGGGCGCCGACCAGACCAGCCTGCAGCTGTCGATCGGCAGCTCCACGCTGACGAAGGGTGTCTCGGTGTTCTCGACGCCGTCCGCCTACTACACCGCCGTCGCGGCGACGATCAACGGCACGAACAAGTTCCGACGGCTACTGGCCGCCGGGCAGTACAACAGCGTGAGCAATACCTTCGTCGCCCGCCGCATCAGCATGGCCCTGGTGGAGTAGGCCGCGTCTCAAACGCGCGGCGGGGGATAGCGGCAGTGCCTTGGAAACGCACCGCGTTCACCGGTGGCACGCTCGCCCAGGCGCTCAACATCGCCGACCTGCGCGCCATCGCGCGCAGGCGGGTGCCGCGCTTCGCGTTCGAATACGTGGAGGGTGGCGCCGAGGATGAAGTCACCCTGCGCAACAACCGCGAGGCCTTCGCGCGCTGGCGCCTGCTGCCGGGCACGCTGGTTGACACCACCGCGCGGCACCTACGCGCGACGCTCTTCGGGCGCCCCATGGATGCGCCGTTGGTCATCGCCCCGACGGGCCTGAACGGCATCCTGGATCCTGACGGCGACGTCGCGCTCGCGCGCGCCGCGGCGCGCCTGAACATCCCCTTCACACTCAGCACTTTCTCCACGACGCGGCTTGAGGATGTGGCGGCGCGGGCCGGCGGGCGGCTGTGGATGCAGCTGTACGTGATGCGGGAACGCGCGGGCGCCCGCGAACTTGTGCGGCGCGCCGCCGCCGCGGGCTACGAGGCGCTGGTCTTCACCTCGGATGCGAATGTGTTTGGCAGCCGCGAATGGGACCGCCGCAACTACCGCGCGCCAGGACGACCGACACTCGCCACGCTCGCGGATATCGTGTGCCATCCGCGCTGGCTCGCCGCGGTCGCCCGCGCCGGTGGCCTGCCCCGGCTTCGCAACCTCGAGGACCACCTGCCGCGCGCCTCGACCTCAGCGCTCGGCGGCAGCACCCTCATCCCCCAACTGGTGGACGCCAGTATCCGGTGGGAAGACCTGGAGTGGATGCGCGAAGCATGGCCGGGAAAGCTCTTGGTCAAGGGCATCCTGAATGTCGCGGACGCCGAGCGCGCCGCCGCCCTGGGGTGCGATGGCATCGTGCTCAGCAATCATGGGGGACGCCAGCTCGACTCGTGCGTGGCGCCAATCGAGATGCTGCCGGAGATCGCGCGCGCGGTGGGCAACCGGATGAGCCTCATCATCGACAGCGGCTTCCGCCGCGGGACCGACATCGTCAAGGCCATCGCCCTGGGCGCGCACGCGGTTATGCTCGGGCGCGCCACGCTCTACGGACTGGCCGCCGGCGGCGAACCCGGGGTTGATCGCGCGCTGCGAATCCTGATCAGCGAGACCGACCGGGTGCTGGGCCAGCTCGGCTGCCGCGAGATCGCGGAACTTCATCCACGGCTGCTGCGCGAGGCGTAGAGACAAAAAAACCGGCGCCGGCCGCGGGCATCGAGCAAGTGGCCGTGCCAGCTTCCTGATATCCGCGGCGGCGCCCTCACCGGCTCAGGCGGCGAGCGTCCCCTTGGCCTTCGCCGTGTGGGTGGCGATGAGGTCCATGATGCCCGGCGACAGGCAGTCGTAAGGCTCGAGGCCCAGTTCCTTCAGGCGCGCGCGCACCTCGCCCATGCGGGCAGGCGGAAACCCCGACTCGATGATGGAGGACACGAAGGCCGCGAACTCAGGCTCCGACCAGCCGCTTTCCTTGGACAACTCGGTGTGCACGAAGTCGAAGCCGTGCAGCGGATGGCCCTTGTTCTCGATGCGTCCGTACATGTGCGTGCCACAGCCGGTGCATGCGTGGCGCTGGATCGGAGCCTTGTCGTCGACTATCTTCAGCTTGTTGCCGTTGGCGCTGACGCTGAGCTTGTCACGGCCGATAACCGCGACCTGCGAGAACGTCGCCCCACCGGGCTTCCAGCACTTGCTGCAGCCACACACGTGGTTAAAGGCGGTGTTGCCCGAAAGGGTGACGGTCACGGGCGCCGCGGCACACTTGCAGGTGAGCGTGCCACCCGCGAAGTTGGCCGAGCCCTTCTTGACGCCGCCATCGACTGCCGGATGAATTGAAACTGCCATTTGATTCTCCTGTTTCGTTCTTCGAGTTTCAGCGCGCGGGCCGAAGTTCCCGCAGCCTAGAAAGTGACGACCGAGCGGATCGACTCGCCGCTGTGCATTAGATCAAAGGCGTCGTTGATCTTCTCCACCGGCATCACGTGGGTGATCAGGTCGTCGATGTTGATCTTCTTGTCCATGTACCAGTCGACGATCTTCGGCACGTCGGTGCGCCCGCGCGCCCCGCCGAACGCGGTGCCCTTCCACACCCTCCCCGTCACCAGCTGGAACGGTCGCGTCTTGATCTCCTGGCCGGCGCCGGCGACCCCTATGATCACCGAGACACCCCAGCCGCGGTGGCAGCACTCCAGCGCCTGGCGCATGAGCTCCACGCTACCCACGCACTCGAAGCTGTAGTCCGCCCCACCATCGGTGAGGGAGACCAGGTGCTGCACCAGGTCTCCTTCGATCTCCTTCGGATTGACGAAGTGCGTCATGCCGAAGCGCTCGGCGAGCGCCTTGCGGCGTGGGTTCAGGTCCACGCCGATGATCCTGTTCGCTCCCACCAGACGCGCGCCCTGGATGACGTTCAGACCGATGCCGCCCAAGCCGAACACCACGACGTTGGCGCCCGGCTCGACCTTGGCGGTGTTGATGACCGCGCCGATCCCGGTGGTGACGGGGAGGGTGTGGAAGGGCACCGCGTTCGGCGGGGCGCGCGGGCGCACCGAC
>JANYBG010000210.1 GCA_025360865.1 Pseudomonadota bacterium
ATCAAGGAAGTGGGCTACTGCTCAGGCATCGAGAATTACTCCCGGTACCTCTCCGGCCGCGAGCCCGGTGAGCCGCCGCCGTGCCTGTTCGACTACCTGCCGAAGAACTCGCTTCTGATCGTGGATGAGAGTCACCAGACCCTCCCGCAGCTGGGCGCCATGTACAAGGGCGACCGCTCGCGCAAGGAAGTGCTGGTCGAGTACGGATTCCGCCTGCCCTCGGCGCTGGACAACCGGCCGCTGAAGCTCGAGGAGTGGGAGAGCCTTGCGCCGCAGATGATCTTCGTCTCGGCGACTCCGGGAAAGTACGAGGCCGCGCATACCTCGCAGGTGGTGGAGCAGCTGGTGCGCCCGACGGGACTGATCGATCCTGAGGTGGAGGTGCGACCAGTTGGCACCCAAGTCGACGACGTGTTGTCGGAGATCAAGAAGTGCGCCCACCAGGGTGAGCGCGTCCTCATTACCGTACTCACCAAGCGCATGGCGGAGGACCTCACGGATTACCTGAGTGAACACGGCGCGCGCGTGCGTTATCTGCATGCGGACATCGAGACGGTGGAGCGCAGCGAGATCATCCGCGACCTGCGCCTGGGGAAATTCGACGTGCTGGTGGGCATCAATCTCCTGCGCGAAGGACTGGACATGCCCGAGGTCGCACTCGTGGCCATCCTCGATGCCGACAAGGAGGGCTTCCTGCGCTCGGATAACTCGCTGATCCAGACCATCGGGCGCGCCGCGCGCAACATCAACGGGCGGGCGATCCTATACGCGGACCGGATCACTGGCTCCATGGAGCGCGCGCTAGCGGAGACCGCGCGCCGTCGCCGGACGCAGGTGGCCTACAACGAGATCCACGGCATCACCCCGCGCGGAATCGTGAAATCGGTGATGGACGTCATGGAGGGCGCGCGCAGCGAGGCGCCGCAGCCGACCGGGCGCGGCAAGCGCGCCTCAAAGGCCGCCGCGGCCGGGGAGTTAAGTCCCGCGGCGCTTGTGAAGGAGATCAAGCGCCTGGAAGGGGAGATGTTCAAAAGGGCCCGGAACCTTGAGTTCGAGGAGGCTGCGGGGCTGCGGGATGAGATCGAGCGCCTGAAACAGCTGGAACTGGGGTTTCCGCCCCCACTGACCCAGTCGTAAGTGCTTGGAATGTCACGGATTAGCTTGCGCCAATCACCCTAGTCTTGTATCGTTCGCGCCCCCTCGAGGCTCGAAGCTTTCGATTTAGGCGCGTAGCTCAGTGGTAGAGCATCACCTTGACATGGTGGTGGTCGGTGGTTCGATCCCACTCGCGCCTACCAGTTGATGAGAGGGCGCTCGCGGCAACACCGCGTGCGCCCTTTTTTTGACGCCGCGATTCGCTTGCGCGCACCGGGGACTGGCCCTTCACCGAAGTCATGCCCATGCCCGTTATTACCTTGCCCGATGGCAGCCAGCGCACTTTCGACCACCCGGTCACGGTGGACGAGGTCGCGGGCGACATTGGCCCGGGCCTGAGGAAGGCGGCGCTTGCCGGACGCATCAACGGCAAGCTGGTCGACATGTCCCACTTGATCGCCCAGGACGTGACCCTCGCGATCGTCACGGACAAGGATCCGGCCGGCCTGGAGGTCATCCGCCACTCGACCGCGCATCTTCTGGCGCAGGCGGTGAAGCAGCTTTTCCCGGAGGCGCAGGTCACGATCGGTCCTGTCATCGAGGGTGGGTTTTTCTACGACTTCGCCTTTCACCGGCCCTTCACGCCCGAGGATCTCGCGGCGATCGAGGCGAGGATGGCCGAACTGGCCAAGGCCGACGAGAAGGTCACCCGGCGCCTCATGCCGCGCGACGAAGCCGTGCGGTTTTTCAAGGACCAGGGGGAGGTCTATAAGGCCGAGATCATCGCCAGCATCCCTGACACGGATGAGATCAGCCTGTACGGGCAGGGCGACTGGGTAGACCTGTGCCGCGGACCCCACGTGCCTTCCACGGGCAAGCTCAAGGCGTTCAAGCTCACCAAGCTCGCTGGCGCCTACTGGCGTGGGGATTCGCGCAACGAGATGCTGCAGCGGATCTACGGCACCGCGTGGCCGGACAAGAAGCAGCTGGATGAGTACCTGCACCGGCTGGAAGAGGCGGAAAAGCGCGATCACCGGCGCATCGGCAAGGAACTTGATCTGTTCCACCTGCAGGAGGAAGCTCCCGGAGCGGTCTTCTGGCATCCCAAGGGCTGGATCATTTTCCAGGCACTCATTGGCTACATGCGCGAGCGACAGGGCGCGGCCGGCTACGAGGAGGTGAGCGCGCCTGAGCTCATGGACGCCGCCCTGTGGGCACAGTCCGGACACCTGGAGAAATTCGGTGAGAACATGTATCTCACCAAGACCCCCGATGAGCGTACCTACGCCCTCAAGCCCATGAACTGCCCGGGCCACGTGCAGATCTTCAAGCACGGCTTGCGCAGCTACCGCGAGCTGCCCGTGCGGCTGGCCGAGTTCGGCAAGGTCCACCGTTATGAGCCCTCGGGCGCTCTGCACGGGCTCATGCGCGTGCGCGCCTTCACCCAGGATGACGGTCACTGCTTCATCACCGAGGAGCAGATCACCGAGGAGTGCGGGGCCATCACCCGCCTGATCCTGGATATCTATAAGGACTTCGGCTTCGAGGACGTGCGCATCAAGTTCGCCGACCGGCCCCCCAAGCGGGTGGGGTCTGATGAGGTCTGGGACAAGGCCGAGGCCGCCCTCATGGCCGCCTCCCGCGCCGCGGGGATCGAGTTCACCCTGAACAAGGGAGAGGGCGCCTTTTACGGGCCGAAGCTCGAGTTCGTGCTGCGCGATGCCATCGGTCGGGACTGGCAGTGCGGGACGTTGCAGGTGGACTTCACCATGCCCGAACGCCTAGGCGCTCACTACATCGATGACCACAGCGCCAAGCGCACCCCGGTCATGCTGCACCGCGCTATGTTTGGCTCCCTGGAGCGCTTTTTCGCGATCCTGCTGGAGCACCACGCCGGCAAGCTCCCCGCATGGCTTTCGCCCGTTCAGGCGGTTGTCTTAAGCATTACCGACCGCCAGGACGAGTACGTTCGGCGGGTTACGGAATCCCTGAAAAATCAGGGATTTCGCGTTGAACACGACTTGCGTAATGAGAAAGTGGGCTTTAAAATCCGCGAGCACACGCTGAAGCGTGTGCCTTATCTATTGGTTGCGGGCGACAAGGAAGTAGCCGCAAATCTTCTTGCAGTGCGTACACGTAGCGGCAAGGATCTGGGCACGATGGACCCGGAGACGTTCGCCGAACGTCTTCGTATCGAGCTCAAAAGCCGCGGACGCCAGGTATTGGAGGGATGACGAATCGCTAGTGCAACAAAGCGAGTAAAGCGCAACGAGGACATCAATGCGCCGCAACTCCGCGTGATCGCGGCCGATGGGTCGCAGGCTGGAGTGATGTCGCGCTTCGACGCACTGCAAATGGCGTTGGCAGCGGAACTGGACCTGGTTGAAGTATCGCCGACCGCCGAACCGCCGGTCGTGCGCATCATGGACTACGGGAAGTTCCTGTTCGAAGCGAACAAGAAGGCCCACTCCGCCAAGCGCAAGCAGAAGCAGATTCAGGTCAAGGAAGTGAAGTTTCGTCCCGGCACGGGAGAGGGCGATTACCAGATCAAGCTGCGTAATCTGATCCGCTTCCTGGTCGAGGGTGATAAGGCCAAGGTGACCTTAAGGTTCCGGGGCCGTGAAATGGTGCACCAGGACATCGGGCGCAAGCTCCTTGACCGGGTTTCGACCGACCTCGCCGCTCATGCGGTGGTCGAGCAGAACCCGCTCATGGAGGGCAAGCAGATGATCATGGTCTTTGCGCCAAAAAAGAAGTAGCGCTTCGGCGACTTCGGCCGCAGGGCCTTAGTAGCGAAGCGTTCGCCCGCAAGCGGAGCGCACCGGCAACGGCGCGCTCCTGTGAACGGGGCTATTAAAATTAGGAGTTGATTCGATGCCCAAGTTGAAAACCAACCGGGCTGCGGCCAAGCGCTTTCGCAAAACAGCGAAGGGGTTCAAGGGATACGCAGCCAATCGTCGCCATAATCTCGGCCACAAGACCCGCAAGGTAAAACGCCACGCGCGCTCGGGAGGCTCAAGCCTCGTCGACAAGAGCGATGTCGGCCGTTTGACCCAGCTTCTTCCCAATCACAAGTAACGGAGCACCACCACCATGGCACGAGTTAAGCGTGGCGTGACGGCAGGCGCCCGTCACAAGAAAGTACTGAAGAAGGCGAAGGGCTACTACGGTGCCCGGCGCAAGACCTATCGTTCAGCCAAGCAGGCCGTCATCAAGGCAGGCCAGTACGCCTACCGCGACCGCCGCCAGAAGAAGCGCGAGTTCCGCGCCCTGTGGATCGTCCGCATCAATGCCGCGGCGCGCACCTATGGCCTGAGCTACAGCCGCATCATCAATGGCCTGATGAAGGCCGGCATCGAAGTCGACCGCAAGGTCCTCGCCGATATCGCGGTGCATGACGTGGCCGCGTTTGGCGCGATCGCCCAGCAGGCAAAGACCGCCCTCGGCATCACCTGACCGGGGCGGGTCTTGGCAGACCTTGGCACCCTGACCGGCCAGGCGCTGGCTGAAGCCGCCGCCTGCGGCGACCTCGCGTCGCTGGAGGAGGTGCGCGTCCGTTGGCTGGGAAAGAAGGGCATGCTCACCGAGCAGCTTAAAGCGCTCGGCGGCCTCACGGCCGCCGAGCGTCCGGCCGCGGGTGCCCGTATCAATCAGGCGAAGGAGCACTTGCAGGCGGCGCTCGAGGCGCGCCGTGCGCGGCTCGCGAGCGACGCCATCGAGTCCCAGCTCGCCGCCGGTCGCATCGATGTCACGCTCCCGGGACGGGGCGAGGAGATCGGTGGCCTCCATCCGGTCACCCAGGCGCGGCTGCGCATCGAGACGTTGTTCCGGCGCGCCGGGTTCGACGTCGCCTCGGGACCTGAGATCGAGGACGATTTCCACAACTTCGCGGCGCTGAACATTCCGACGAACCATCCGGCGCGGGCGATGCACGACACGTTCTATTTCGCGGACGGGCGCCTGCTGCGCACCCACACCTCCCCGGTGCAGATCCGCGCCATGCTCAAGCGCGGCGCGCCACTCGCGATCATCGCCCCCGGGCGCGTGTACCGGGTCGACTCGGACATGACCCACTCACCCATGTTCCACCAGCTCGAGGGACTGGTCGTGGGTGAGAACGTCAGCTTCGCCAACATGAAGGCCGCGCTGCGCGGATTCCTGCAGGCGTTCTTTGAGAAAGACGTGTCGATCCGGCTACGCCCGTCCTATTTCCCCTTCACTGAGCCATCCGCTGAAGTCGACATGTCGTGCGTCTTCTGCGGCGGCAACGGCTGCCGCACCTGCAAGCAGACCGGGTGGCTGGAGATCGCCGGCTGCGGCATGGTGCACCCGAATGTGCTGCAGGCCAGCAACATCGATCCGGAGCGCTTCACTGGCTACGCCTTCGGGGCCGGGATCGATCGGCTGGCGATGTTGCGCTATGGGGTGAATGACCTGCGATTGTTTTTCGAGAACGACCAGCGCTTCTTGCGGCAGTTCCGGAGCTTCAGCGCATGAAGATCTCCTACGGCTGGCTGAACGACTGGGTGAGGATTCCGTGGACGCCCGCCGAGCTCGGGTCGCGCCTCACCATGGCGGGTTTCGAAGTCGAGGGCACCTCGGCCGCGGCGCCTGCCTTCACGGATGTCGTGGTCGCTGAGATCGTGAGCGCCGACCCGCATCCGCAGGCGGACAAGCTGCGTGTCTGCAAAGTCTCCCGCGGCGGCGGCGGCGACCCGCTGACCATCGTCTGCGGCGCGAGTAATGCGCGCGCAGGCCTCAAGAGCGCGCTGGCGCTCGTCGGCGCGAAGCTGCCGGGGAAGCTCACGATCAAGGCCGCTAAGCTGCGGGGCGTCGAGTCGAGCGGCATGCTCTGCTCGGGGAAGGAATTAGGCCTTTCGGAGAACGCGGAAGGCATCCTGGAATTTCCCGCAGACGCGCCGGTCGGCACGCCCGTGCGCGAATACCTGGATCTCGATGACATGGTGCTGGAGGTCAACGTCACCCCCAACCGGGGGGATGCGATGTCAGTACTGGGTATCGCGCGCGAGGTCGCGGCGCTCGCCGGCACCAAGGTCGTGGCACCCGCGACGGTAGCGTTCAAGGCGGTCGCCACTGATCGATTCCCGGTGCGACTTGAGACCCCGGCCGCGTGTCCACGCTTCGCGGGCTGCGTCGTGCGTGGCGTCGACAATCGCGCGCCATCCCCCGTATGGCTGTGCGAGCGCCTGCGCCGCGCCGGGCTGCGCTCGATCAGTCCCGTGGTCGACATCACCAACTACGTGATGCTCGAGATCGGCCAGCCCCTGCACGCCTACGACCTCGCGAAGCTCAAGGGCGGCATCACGGTCCGTCATGCGCAGGCGAACGAACCCTTAAGTCTCCTTGACGGCAAGGACTACAAGGCCGACCCCGACATGGTCGTGATCGCCGACGCGGGAGGCCTCGTGGGGCTTGGCGGGATCATGGGCGGGGCGGGCACCTCGGTCAGCCCGGAGACGCGCGATATCTTCCTTGAGGCGGCCTATTTCCCGGCGGAGGCCATCGCCGGCCGCGGACGTCGGCTCGGCCTGATGACGGATGCCGCGCAGCGCTTCGAGCGGGGTGTCGATCCGACGCAGCAGGGCAGCGCGATTGAGCGGGCGGTGGGATACCTGACGGCCTTCGCAGGCGGCGCGCCAGGGCCGCTCGATATCCACGAATCCGCTGACCATTTGCCGCGGCGACCGACGGTTGCCCTGCGCGGGAGCCAATTGACACGCCTGCTGGGCGCGGAGTTTCCGGGGGCGCGTGTCGTGGCCGCGCTCGAGGGACTGGGCATGCGGGTCTCGGAGCGCGCATCCGGCTGGGCCGTCGTGCCGCCCCCGCATCGCTTCGACATCGCCATCGAAGCGGACCTCA
>JANYBG010000235.1 GCA_025360865.1 Pseudomonadota bacterium
CACTCGACCAGGCCCGGACCGATGGCCGGTATGGTGCTGAACAGGTTGATGATCACCGTGGCCGCCCAGTAGGACATGTTGCCCCAGGGCAGCACGTAACCCATGAAGGCCTCGGCCATGAGCGCCAGGTACACGAGCATGCCCAGGAGCCACAGGAGCTCGCGCGGTTTCTTATAGGAGCCGTAGAGGAAGGCGCGGAACATGTGCAGGTACACCACGATGAAGAACGCCGAGGCGCCGGTCGAGTGCAGATAGCGGATCAGCCAGCCGAAGTTGACCTCGCGCATGATGTATTCGACCGAGTCGAACGAGGTCAGCTCGCCGGGCTTGTAGAACATCGTCAGGAAGATGCCGGTGAGCAGCTGGAGGACCAGCACGAGCAGCGCGAGCGAACCGAAGAAGTACCAGATGTTGAAGTTCTTCGGCGCGTAGTAGCCGGTCAGCTGCTCGGCGAGGAAATCATCGACCGGCAGGCGTTTGTTGATCCAGGCCCACAGGCCCTTCTTCGGCGGCGCGGCGCTTTCGGTATTGACGGCCATCAGGCGGCTCCCTTCCCGTCGCTGCCGACCACGAGCGTGCGCTCGTTCGGATACGAATACGGCGGCACCCGCAGGTTGACCGAGGCTGGGGAACCCTGGAACACGCGCCCGGCGAGATCGAAGCGCGAGCCGTGGCAGGGACAGAAGAAGCCACCCGGCCAGCTCGCGTACAGCTCGCCGGCGGCGAAGCGCTGCTTGGGCAGGCAGCCCAGGTGGGTGCAGGTGGCCACCAGCACGAGGAACTCGTCGCTGCGCGCGCGCGCGGGATTCTTGGCATAGGCGGGCTGGTCGGATTCCTTCGATTCGGGGTCCTTGAGGTCCCCGTCATGCCCGGCGATGCGCTGGACCATGTCGGGCGTGCGGCGCACGACATAAATCGGTGAACGGCGCCACACGGTGGTCGCCATCTGGCCCGGTTCCAGCTTGGACAGGTCCATTTCCGTGGGTGCGCCCTGGGCGCGCGCGCGCTCCGAGGGTTGCCACGACTCGATGAACGGAACCACGGCGAACGCGGCCCCGACGGCCGCCGTGGCGATCGTCGCCCGGGTCAGAAACTTGCGTCGGCTTAAATCGACTTGCTCGTCGGCGACGCCTGCGTGATCCGCCATCCAACCCTCTCCCGGTTCAACTGCTCACCCACCACTGCGCATTCTTCCGCGTTCTCACCGCGCGACCGAAGCCTGCGCACGCGCGATTTCGTACCTTGCGGGGGGGCGGCGCATTATACACATTCGAATACCCCCTTTTGAGGCGCGCTAGTGCGCGGCGCGCGGGGGATTTTCCGGAGACCTCGATGCTCAACCGCCTGGGGCGCGGCCTGATATTCATCGCCGGCTCGGTGGTCGGGGGGCTTGCGCTCGCCTTCCTGATCGTCGCGATGCGCCCGGACCTCCTCCGCGAGGCCCCCGGGAAGGCGCCCGCGACCGCGTTTCCCGCGGCCCCCGTGGCGAGCGTGCCCGCGCCGGCCCGCGTCACCTACGCCGCCGCGGTACAGCGGGCGGCCCCCGCGGTGGTCAATGTCTACACCGCGCGCCTGGTGACAGAGCGCGTCGCCCCCTCGCTCGGGGAACTCTTCGGGGACTACATGCCGCGCTACCGGCAGCGAATCGAGCGCAGCCTGGGCTCGGGTGTGATCGTGGATCCGGCCGGACATATCGTCACCAATCACCACGTGATCGCCAACGCCGACTCGGTCCGCGTGCAGCTGGCGGACGGACGCGTGGCGGACGCGCACGTGGTCGGGCGCGACCCGGACACGGACCTCGCGGTCCTCAAGATCGACCTCAGCCCGCTGCCCGTGGCCGACTTCGGCCGCTCGGACCTGCTCAAGGTGGGAGACGTGGTGCTGGCGATTGGCAATCCGGTCGGGCTGTCGCAGACGGTCACCCACGGCATCGTGAGCGCGACCAGCCGCCAGCAGCTGGGCATCGCGCCCCTGGAGGACTTCATACAGACCGATGCCCCGATCAATTTCGGCAACTCCGGTGGCGCGCTCATCGATTCCAGCGGGATGCTCATCGGCATCAACACCGCCATCGTCGCCAAGAACATCGGCGTCGAGGGCATCGGCTTCGCGATCCCGGTGAACATGGTGCGCGGGGTGATGGACGAGATCATCGCCCATGGCCGGGTGATCCGCGGCTGGATCGGGATCATTCCCGAGGACCTCTCGCAGGAGCAGGCCGAGCAGCAGCGTCTGGCGCAGTCCGGGGTCGTCATCGGCAATCTTTACGTCGGCAGCCCCGCGCAACGGGCGGGCCTGCTGCCGGGGGACATGCTGCTGGCGATCGACGGCATCACCCCGCACAGTGCGCAGGATGCGCTCGGCCGGATCGCCGGACATAAGCCCGGCACCACGACCCGCGTGCGCGCCCTGCGCGGCGGACGCACCTTCGAGGTGCAGGCGCAGGTGGGTGAAAGGCCGCGTTCTCCATGACTCAGATCCGCCAGTCGCGCTTCTCCGCGCGCGCCGAACTGGACGAGGCGCTCACCCAACGCCTGCGTCAGGCGCTTGCCACCCTGGGTCCGTCGGCGATCATGCTCGCCGGTGGCAGCACGCCGATGCCGGCCTACCGCGCCGCGGCCCGCCAGCTTCAGGGGCACGATGATCGTCTGCACGTGCTCTTCAGCGACGAGCGGTACGTCGCGGCGGACTCAGCGGCGAGCAACTACTTCCAGGCCCGCGCGCTGATCGATGTCCTGGCGCTGCCGAGTGAGTCATTGCTGCGCGTGGATACCCGGCTGCCGCTCGGGCAGGCCGCCGCGGACTACGAGCAGCGGCTGTCGACCCTGCTAAGTTCCGGAGTCCGGATCGGCCTTGGGCTCCTGGGCCTGGGCGCTGACGGGCACACTGCCTCGCTCTTCAGCGCCGCGGACCTGGAGCGGGCGCGCGGGCACTACGCGATCGCCGTGCAGAGGCCCGATGGGATGAGTGGGGTTAGCGTGACGCCTGAGCTGCTCGCAAGCGTCGCGGAGCCCGTGTTCGTGGTGGCGGGCCCCGACAAGACGGAGGCGCTGAGCCGGCTGATGGCGCGGGACGACTCTTTAGTGGGCTGGCGCGCCGTGCAGGGGTGCGCGAGCGTGGAAATTTGGGTGGCTCCTTAGCAGGCTTGCGCCCTGACGCAAACACCGCCCTCACGTATGCTTGCCGCCTGCCGCGGGAGGGCGCGCTTCAGCGATTGAAAGACCGGGTGGGCGCTCTTCCTGCCGGTCCCGTCGGGGAGTGGCGCCTGGCCACGCCCGCCGCGCCTCACGTCCCAGACTCCCCGCGGAAATGCGCATGAACAGCTCCATTTCACCTGAATCCCACATCCGCGAGGCGCAGGCACTGCAGCGCGGCGGCCGCCTCGCGCAGGCCGAAGAGGCGTACCAGCGCATCCTCGCCCAGTGGCCCGCCCTCCCCGAGTGTTGGTTTAATCTGGCGGTCGTGCAGCGGCTGCAGGGCAGCGGCGCCGCGGCCCTCGCCTCCTACCACGAGGCGCTCACCCGCGGTGTCTCCAGGCCCGAGGAAGCGCACCTCAATCGCGCGGTGATCTACTCGGATGAGCTGCGGCGCGAGGAAGACGCCGAGCGCGAGCTGCTTGAGGCGCTGCGGCTTAACCCCGCGTACGTCCCGGCGCTGATCAATCTCGCCAACCTGCACGAGGATCGTGGCGAGCGGCAGGAGGCGCGCGCGTTGTATGGGCGCGCCCTGGCGATCGACCCGATGTGCTTCCTGGCCTTCGCGCGGCTGGTGAATCTGCTGCCGCGAGGCACTCACGATGAGCACATCCTCACGAGGCTGCGCGAGGCGCTCGAGCGCCCGGAGGCCTCGCCAGCGGACCGCGCGCAGATGGGATTCGCCCTGGGGCGAGCCCTCGATGGCAACGGCGAGTACAGCGCCGCGTTCACCGCCTACGAGAGAGCCAATGCCGACAGCCGGGCGAGCGGGGCGCCCCCGGCGGTCTACGACCGGGCGGCGCACGAGGCGATCGTGGATGAGCTCATCGCCACGTCGCTGCCCGTCCCGGTCAGCGCGCCGGTGCCGGCACGCCCGCGCCCTTTCTTTATATGTGGCATGTACCGCTCCGGGTCGACGCTGACCGAACAGCTGCTCGGGGGGCACCCGGACGTCGGCGCCGGCGGGGAGCTCAGCCTGCTGCCCACTCTGATCACCCGCGAGCTGCTGCCCTTTCCGGCCGCGCTCGCGCGCACCCCGGCCAGCCATCTCGCGCGCCTCGCCGCGGGCTATCGCGCCAGCACCGCGGCGCTGTTCCCCGCCTCGGCCTTCGTGACCGACAAGCGCCCCGACAACTTCTTCTGTCTCGGGCTCATCAAGACGCTCTTTCCCGATGCGCTTGTCGTGCACACCACGCGTGATCCGCTGGACACCTGTCTGTCGGTGTTTTTCCTGCATCTCAACCACCGCATGAGCTACGCCCTCGATCTGATGGACATCGGGCACTTCTACCGTCAGTACCACCGACTGATGGCCCACTGGCGCCACGTGATCGGCGCCTCGATCATCGACTTCAACTACGACCAGTTTGTGCGCGCGCCCGAGGCCGCGGCCTCGCGGCTGTTCGCGTCCCTCGGCCTTGAATGGGACGCACGCTACCTCGATTTCCCCCGCTCGCCCGGGAGCGTCAAGACCGCCAGTGTCTGGCAGGTGCGCGAACCGCTGTACCAGCACGCCTCCGGGCGCGCCCGGCACTACGCCGCGTGGATCGCGCCGCTGCGGGCCTACCTGGCCGATCTGATGCCCGCCGAGGATCCCCCCGCCGGGCACGGATGAGTACCCCGCCCCAAGTTGTGCCGATCTTCGCCACCCCCTTGGGCGTGGTGAAGCTGGCGGCCCTGGCCGGGGCGAACACCGCCCTGGCGGCCCTTTTCACCGCGCGCGCGCTGCCGCGATGGTGTGACCCTGACGCCGACCCTCCAGCCGGCACCTTCCGCGGCCGCGATGACCTCTCGCAGTGGTCGGAACCCGAGGTCCAGCTGCTGCTGGGCGAGATGCTCGCCGGGGTGACCTCGGTCGTAAGCGGTATCAGCGAACTCACGCGCGAGCAATTTGATTCTCTGAGACCGGAGCTCAGGTGCTGGTTCACGATCATCGGGACCGACGGCCACCTTGCCCCGGAGAATCACCCGAACACCTCCTGGACGGCCGTGTACTGCGTGTCATCGCCTCCCGCCTCCCCGATACGCACGGACAGCGGGGTGCTGCGGCTACAGGAATTTCGTCCCGGAAACATGTTCATGGACGCCGCGCAGGGGACTGCGCGCATACCCTACCGCCCCGGACACTGCGTGTGGCGGCCCGTTCCCGGCGAGATGGCCGTATTCCCCGGCTGGATCGCGTACGAAGTCGCTCTTTTACGCGCAGATAACCCGCTCGTCCTGGTGACAGCGGGGGTCCGCTATGTCGGCGCTGACCAGCCCTGGATGCCACCGTGGTAGTCCCGGCGCTGACCCTGCATACCCGCTTCGCGGTGCCGCTGGCGGAGATGCGGCTTGTTCCCTGTGAGCAGCTGAATCAAGAGCTAGAAGCGCTGTTTCTGTCGCGCGAGAACGCGGAGCACCGCAATCCCATGCCAAGCCACACCCCACAGCGGGAGGTGTTCGAGAGCCGTTTCAACCTGTTCCGGTGGCCCGAGGCCTGCGTGCAGCGGCTGCGCGCCTTCATGCTCGAAGGGGTGGCCCAGACGGTGCTCCGGACCACCGAACTCACCGCACAGGATCTTGGCGGCCTGAAGTTCCACAATCACACCTGGTTCCACATCACCCGCAATGCCGGCTCCTTCGTCGCCCACAATCACCCGATGGCGTCCTGGTCGGCGGTGTACTGCGTGCGGGCGGCTGCGGCGGTCCCCGGCCAGCGTGACAGCGGTGTGCTGCGCCTTGCCGATCCCCGCGCCGGCGCGAATGCCTACCGAGACCCCGCGAACGAGCGCCTCCAAGCCGAATTCAGGCTCAGCCCTCTTGAGCTGAAACTCGTTCCTGGGCAACTGGTGGTGTTCCCCTCCTATGTTTTCCACGACGTGTCCCCCTTCTTCGGTGCCGACACGCGCATCACCGTGGCCACCAATTGCTGGTTCGCGGAATAGTCCACAACCCGCCACGCACCAACGGCTGTGGTATTAAAGAAACACCAAGCCACGGGTCAGTGGTCAAGGCGTCGTGAGTAATCTAGGTCTAATTAATGCTTTTGCGTGTACAGGCGCCGCCATGTAGTATTTCCGCCATAACGGCCGCGCGCGCAACATTCCAGCAACTGCGCCGATGCCCGCACACTTCACGGGAACTTGGGGAGATTAAACGATGACAAAGTCCAATCGCGCTTTGCGACAGGCCGTCCGGATTGCCTTGGCGACCGCCGCCAGCGCAGCGGCCCCGATCGCCTTCGCGCAGACCGCACCCGCGGCAGCGGCGGCGCCCATTCAGGAAGTGGTCGTCACAGGCTCGCGCCTGTTACAGGCACCGAATGATGTTTCGATCAGTCCGATCACCAGTGTGAGTCAGGATGACATCCGGCAAACCGGCCTGATACGCGCTGAGGACGTGCTCGGAAACCTGCCGCAGGTGCAGGTCGAGCAGAGCTCAGGCAATTCCATCAGCTCAGTCGGTGTCGCAACCGTCAGCCTGCGCGCGCTCGGCTCGCAGCGCACCCTGGCACTGGTGGATGGTCGTCGCCTGAATCCCGGTGGAGCGGGCGGTGTGCCCGGTGGCAATGCGAATGCCGCGGACATCAACCAGATTCCAGCGGACCTGATCCAGCGCGTCGACGTGCTCACGGGCGGCGCCTCGGCCGTGTACGGCGCGGACGCCGTCGCCGGCGTCGTCAACTTCGTGATGAACACCCATTTCGAAGGCGTGGAGGTGAACGCTGGCTACAGCTTCAACAACCACAAGAATGACAACAAGACCTACCTGAGTTACCTGTCCCAGTCGAACAACCCGCTGCCGCCGAGCAGCGTTAACACCGGCCAGAACCGCACCGGGTCCGTGCTCATGGGCGCCAACTTCGCCGACGGCAAGGGCAACGCCACCGCCTATGTGACCTACCTGACCAGCTCCCCGGCGATCGGCAAACAGTTCGACCACGCGGGTTGCACGTTGAACGGCAGCTCCTCGTCACTGGCAGCCCCGCCGTTCTGCGGCGGGTCCTCGACCAGCGCCGGGGGCCGCTTCAAACTGTTCGGGCTGGGGTCCACCGGCCACCAGGTCACCCTGCTGAACAACACGGTTGATACCTCGACCGGCGCCTTCCGCAACTACAACGCGGGTACGGATGCCTACAACTACGGCGCGTTGAGTTACTTCCAGCGCCAGGCCGAGCGCTGGACCGCCGGCGCGTTCCTGCACTACGACGTGAACGATCACGTGCAGGCCTATTCGGAGACCATGTACGCGCGCAACACCAACCAGGCGCAGTACGGACCGAGCGGCGCGTTCGCGTACACCCCGGTCCCGACCACCTGCGCCAATCCGCTGCTGACCGCACTGGAAGTCCAGACGATCTGCACGCCGGCGAACCTCGCGGCGAACCAAGCGCTCTTTCCCGGCCAGCCCGCCAACGGCTTCACCGAATACCTGGGGCGGCGTAACGTCGAAGGCGGCGGACGCCAGGACAACTACTCCTCGGACTCCATTCGCCAGGTGGTGGGCCTCAAGGGCGAGCTCAACGATGCCTGGTCGTACGATGCCTACGGGCAATTGGGTATCACGGATTTCTCCGACTTCGAGGGCAATTTCCTGGGCACCCAGCAGATTGGTTACGCCCTCGATGTCATCGCGAATCCCGCCGGGCCCGGCGGTATCGCCACTCTGCCGGTCGGAGCGCCAGTCTGCCGCTCGGCACTGCCCGGCGGCGCGCAGCCGACTTGCGTGCCGTGGAACATCTGGCAGAAAGGCGGCGTGACTCCGGCGGCCCTCGCCTACCTGACCGTTCCGGCGAGCTATGGCTCCGTCGCGAAGGAGTACATCGTCAACGCCTCCACGACCGGTGACCTCGGCAAGTACGGTGTCAAGCTGCCCTCGGCGAACAACGGCCTGGCCCTGAACATCGGCGGCGAGTACCGCCAGGAGAAGTTCGACTTCAATCCGGACTACATCTTCAAGAACGGCTTCCAGGCCGGCGGCGCACCTTCAGGTGAGATCCACGGCCAGTTCCACGTCTGGGAAGGGTTCTTCGAAGGGCGCCTGCCCCTGATCGAGGACAAGCCGGGCGCCTACCTGCTGTCGGTCGAAGCGGGCTACCGCTATTCCAGCTACACGGAAGGTTTCAACACCAACACGTACAAGTTCGGTGTTGAATACGCGCCGATCCGTTCGCTGCGCCTGCGTGGCGGCTACAACCGAGCGGTCCGCGCGCCGAACCTGAACGAGCTGTTCCAGCCACCGGCCGTCGGCGCCGGGGGCACGGCCGACCCGTGCTGGGGCGCGACTCCGATCTATACGCTCGCACAGTGCCAGCGCACCGGGGTGACCGCCCAGGAATACGGTCACATTGACGTCAACGGGGCGGCGCAGATCAACACCCAGGTGGGTGGCTTCGTGGGGCTGAAGCCTGAGAAGGCTGATACGTTCACCGTCGGCGCGGTGTGGCAGCCAGACTTCGTCCCCGGGCTTTCGGTTTCGATCGACGCTTTCGACATCAAGATCGACAAGACGATCACATCACTGACCTCAAATACGATCCTGGCCAATTGCGCGATCAACAATGATCCGTTGGCGTGCGCGTCGGTGCATCGTGGCGGCGGCGGCTCGCTGTGGTTCAACTCCGCGGAGTTCGTCACGGCGCTGTATGAGAACATCGGCACGGTGCAGACCAAGGGGGTTGACCTGGAGTCAACCTACCGCCTGAACATGGGCACCATGGGACGGGTGGGCCTGAACCTGACGGGTACATATACCAACAGCTTCACGGTCAACCCCATTCCAGGGGTTAACTACGACTGCGCCGGGTTCTGGGGTTCAACCTGCGGGGCGCCGCTGCCGAAGTGGCGTCATGTGGTGAATGCGACCTGGGGCACGCCGTGGGTGGGCGTGGAACTGACAGCGCGGTGGCGCTACGTCGGCAAGTCGAGCGTCGATCGTTCGAGTTCCAATCCCTCGCTGACCAGCCCGTACTACCCGTACACGGCGCATATCCCGGCTTACAACTACATCGATCTCTCGGCGGCGATACCGTTTGGTCGGGTGTTCGAGGCCCGGGTCGGTGTGAACAACATCGCCGACAAGAACCCGCCGTTGATCCTGAATGGCACGTACTCGGACTGCCCGAATACGAGCTGCAACGACAACACGTGGGTGGGCACGTACGACGCGCTGGGTCGGTACATCTACATGAACCTGACCGCCAAGTTCTAAGCGAAGCTTCCAGCTTCCCTGCAAGCAAACTCGCGGCGGGCTTCGGCCCGCCGTTTTTTTGTCCGCGTCATCCGCGATACGGGCGGCGGCCACGCGGCGCGCTTCTGGCATGATGCCCCCATGCCGCGTGACCTCAAGTCGGACCAGGAACTGCTGGGCAGGGTGCTGGCATTTGCGCAGAACCGTGACATTCCCCGCGCCGCGGCCCTGGCGGAACAGGCCCTCACCGAGGGCTTCGAGCACCCGCTGTTGCTGAACGTCATGGCCACCCGCCTGGAGGATGAAGGCAGGCTCCAGGAGGCGCTGGGCCTGCTGGAGCGGGGAATCGCGCTCGCGCCCGCCGATGTGCCGACGCGCAACGCGCTGGCGCTGTGCCTGCAGCGCCTCGACAGGCCCGCCGATGCGCTCGCGCATGTCGAGGTCCTCCTCAAGCGGCATCCCGAACTCTCCTTCGCGCACGCCAACAAGGGCAACGCGCTCATCGCCCTGGGCTCGCTCGGGCTCGCTCAGACGAGCCACCAGCGCGCCCTTGAACTTGATCCCGGCAATCTCGCGGCCATGGGCTCCCTCGCATCGATCGCCACGCATCGCGGCGATCACGCCGGCGCGCGCCGCTGGGCCGAACGCCTGCTCGCGCGCGTGCCGGGCTACCCGGACGCGATCCTGAGCCTCGCCGCCGCGGACCTGGCCGGCGGCGCCACGGCGCGCGCGGAATCCGGGTTGCGCGAGCTGCTCTCCGACCGGCGCGCCGGGTCGACCGACCGTGCGCGGGCGCTGGGCCTGCTCGGCGACGTATTCGATGCGGTGGGTCGCTACGTGGAAGCCTTCGATGCCTATCGCGAGTCCAACGAGCTGACGCGGCAAGCGCATCGCGGGTTCGCCGAACCCAGTCTGCTCGAGTACGCCCACACGCTGAACGACACCTTCGCGGCGACCGCGCCGCGCTGGCCGGCCACGACCGTCCCGCCGGAGCCGCCCGGGGCCCCCGCGGAACACGTGATGCTCATGGGCTTCCCACGCTCGGGCACGACGCTGCTGGAGGTGATCCTCGATGGGCACGCGCGCGTGGTCAGCCTCGAGGAGCACGATCTGCTCACCGATGGGGTGCGGCGGTACCTGGATGATCCGCACACGCTCGATCGGTTAATGCGGGCGAGCCAGGAGGAGCTGCAGGCATCGCGGGCGGCCTACTGGAGCCGGGTGCGCGCCGGCGGGGCTGAGGTCGCCGGTAAGGTGTTCCTCGACAAGCACCCGCTCAACACGCTCAAGCTGCCACTCATCGCGCGACTCTTCCCACGGGCGAAGATACTGTTCGCGCGCCGCGATCCGCGCGACGTGGTGCTGAGCTGCTTTCGGCGCCGCTTCAGGATGAATCCCGCCATGTACCAGATGCTCACCCTCGATGGGGCCGCGCGGTTCTACGACGCGGTGATGGAATTCGCCGCCCGCACCCGACCGGTCCTGGGCCTGAACTGGACCGACGTGAGCTATGAGGGGCTGATGGCGGACTTCGCCACGGAAACGCGCCGCATCTGCGAATCCATCGGGCTCGAATGGACCGACGGCATGGGAGAATTCGCCGCTCGCGTGGGGTCACGCGAAAACGCGACTCCGAGCACCGCGCAACTGGCGCGCGGCCTGGATCGCTCAGGGGTGGGTCACTGGCGTCACTACCATGAGCGCCTTGCGCCGCTCGAGGAAGTCTTGCGCCGCTGGACCGAGCTCTATGGAATGCCCGCGTAGCGCACGACCCGCCGCGCGGTCACTTTGTGCGCTGCGCGCGATACAAATGGTGCGAGGACGTGCTGAGCAGGTATGAACCAAGCGACGCGCGCCGGATCGTGACCTCGCTGCCCACCGCCGGCGGCCCGTACTGGTCCGGATAAGTCCATGCCTGGCCGTTGTCGAGCGTGACGAACACGTTCCCCTGCCGGTCAGCGCTGCCGGCGACCACGTGCGCCACTATCCGCTGCGTACTCGAATCCGCCGGCGGCGCGTGCTGGGCGATTCCGAAGCCCGGGGCCGCTGTGGCGGCGCTGGCGGGATTTTCCGTGGCGGCCATGCCGGCCGCCGCCGGCCGCGGCGGCAGCTTGGAAAGCGCCAGGCTGTCGTAGCACGCGAGCCGCTGGTCCACGGCGACGATCGCGGCGCAGTGCGCCAGTTCGCTCACGCTGACCTGCGGCGCCGAGGCTGGAAACGCCGGCGATGCCGCGGCCAGCGCCGTCACGATCCAGTGGTACCCACGCATCGGGCGACTCATAGGGATTTCTCCGGCAGCAGGGCGTAGTGGCTCCCGTAGACCTGTGTCGCGGCCGTGATCATCTCGCGCTCGACGGCGCTGAGCAGCGGGTTCCAGATGTCGAAGATCAGGATCGCGCGCGGAGTGTCGGAGTGGTTCCAGGCCTCGTGCTCGATCGTGTCATCGAAAACCCAGGCCTTGCCAGGCTGCCACTCGCGCGTCGTCCCGCCGACCCGGAAGCCGCAACCGGGCGGCACGATGAGCGGCAGGTGCACCGTCAGTCGGGTGTTCGTGACACCGGTGTGCGGCGGGATGCGCGTGTTGGCATCGAGGACCGAGAAGAACGCGGTCGGGGCGCGCGTGGCGACCCGCGGGCGCGGCACGCCATCCTCGAGTGTCGCCGCGGTCACCGGGCAACGGGCGATGTGCCCTTGGTCCGGCACGCTCTGGTTCCACAGGAAATATGCGCTCCAGTCGCGCGAGCGGTTGAGCTCGCGAAACTGGTCGAGCGGCATGTCGGGAGGGAAATCGATGTAAGGCTGCAGGCCCTCGCGGTCGCTGATCAGCACCCGCATCAGCTCCGCGCGGATCGGTTCGCTGGCGGCCTCAACCGCATCAAGCCAGGGGAAATCCGCGCGCTCGAAGAACTCGATCGCCGGCAGCTCCGGGAAGTACATCCAGGTCGGTTGGGAGTGGTAAATGCTGCGCTTGCCCATGAGGGCTTCGAGGCAGGCATCGACACGCCGCTGCGTCGCGCCACCATGGCGTTCGCGGATCTCAGCCAGCGGGCCTTCCAGCGCCGCGCTGAGCGCCGCGGCGTCCTTCTCAACCACCTGCCCTGCGCGGTTGAGCGCATCGCGCAGGTGCGGCGGGGGCTCGGCACCGGGCCGAATGCAGGCGATCGCGTTCTGGTAAGTCCGCGCGGCGTTGTGCGCATCGCCCGCCTCCTCCAGCGCGGACCCCTTCTGCAGTAGCGCCGACAGGTGCCGCGGCTCCAGTTCCAGCGCTCTTTGGATCGCGTCCATTTCCTCGGCGCGACGCCCCAGTGCCTTGAGGCTGCTGGCGAGATTCGCCCACAGCGAGGGGTGTTTCGGATCCACCTGCGTCGCCCGCTCGAACAGGGCGCGCGCCTGGACCGCCTCGTGGCGATCGAGCATGCGTATCCCGAGTTCGTTGAGCACCGCGGGGTGGTTGGGCACGCGCTGCGCGAGCGTCACCAGGATCTGGTCCGACTCCGCCGCCCGCCCCGCCGCGGCGGCCGCCTTGGCGGACTGCAGGGTGCGAATTACCGCGGCATCATCCAGGACAGCAGGCGCTGAGGTGTTCAATCCGTCATTCCCGGTAAGCAAGGGCAATAGCCCAATCATACCCGCGCCGTGCGCCGTAAAGCGGCTCGCGGTGCCTCGCCCCGCCGCATTGACTACCCCCGCCGAGTCGGCTTATATACCGGCCGCCGTCCCAGGGGACGAGCGCGCACCCGCGGGTGCCCCCGCATTCCCGGAGCCCCCGATTTGAGCGTCAGTGCTTCCGCAGACCTTGAGCTCATGCGCGCGTCGCTGCTGCTTGAGTCCGACCCGGCCGGCGCCGTGCGCCGCGCCAGCGAGATTCTCGCGCTCTTTCCGGGCCACGCCGAAGCGAGCCTGCTGCTCGCGACCGCCTGCCGCAACCTCGGCGAGCCGGCGACCGCGGTGCGCGTGCTGGACGCGGTCATCGCCAGCGGCACGGATTCGCCCGCCATCCTGCTGGAACTGGGGCGCGCTTACGCCGCCGGCGGGCGCGTAAGCGAGGCGATCGCGGCCATGCGAACAGCGGTGGCCGCCGATCCGCGCCTCGCGGACGGCTGGCGGGAACTGGCTGCCCAGAAGTTCATCGCGGGCGACACCTCTGGCGGTGACGAGGCGTATGAGCGCTATACAGTCCTGTGGCGCCAGCCACAGGAACTGGTCGATGCGGTGCGGGCGCTGGGCGATAACCGGGTTGAGGCCGCCGAACAGATTCTGCGACGGCGCCTGAGTCAATTCCCGCATGATGTCGCCGCGCTCCGGCTGCTCACCGAGGCGGCGCTGCGGCGTGAAGATGATCTGCTGGCCGAGCGGTACCTGGGGCAGTGCCTCGCGCTTGCGCCAGGTTTCGCCGCGGCGCGCCACGATCTGGCGCGGCTGTTGTATTCCCAACAGCGAATCCCTGAAATGCAGAGCCACCTCGACCGACTGCTCGCCACGCGTCCCCGCGACATCAACTACCTGGGCCTCAAGGCCCACGGCTTCCGCCAGCTTGGACGCAATGACGAAGCGCTGGCCCTCGCCGCGGAGCTGGTCGCCGAGTACCCACACGACGAGCAGGCGTGGGTGCTGTTCGGCACCGTGCTGCGGGAAGTTGGCGAGCCGGGCCGGGCGATTGACGCTTTCCGGCGTGCGCTCGTAGTGCGTCCCGGCTCACCCAGCGCATACGCGAGTCTCGCCAGTCTCAAGACGTTTCGCTTCAGCGCCGAGGACCTCACGGCGATGCAAGAGCGGCTCTCACTGCAAAGCGTTCGCGGCGCCGATCGCGTCCAGCTCGAGTTCGCCCTCGGCGCCGCCTTCGAATTTCGCGGCGAGTTCTCGACGTCATTCCAACACTACGCCCGCGGCAATGGCTTGCATCGCGCCACGATTCACTACGACCCCATGTTCGTGACGGAAAGAGTGCGGCGCACCGAGGCGTTGTTCAATGAGCGGTTCTTCGCCGCGCGCGCAGGCTGGGGCAGTCAGCAGTCGGATCCGATCTTCATCGTCGGCCTGCCCCGCTCTGGCTCGACGCTTCTCGAACAGATGCTGTCCTGTCACTCTCAGGTGGAGGGAACGCGCGAGCTCGCCGACCTGCCCCTTCTCGCCCTGGGTTTGCTGTCAGGCGTGGAGACTCCCACACAGGCGACGTTGTTCGAGAAGTTCGACGCACTCAGCTGCGCGGAGGTGGCCGCCCTCGCCGCCCGTTACCTTGAGAGCACCCGCGGGCATCGGCGGCTCGGCAAGGCGCGCTTCATCGACAAGTTGCCGGGCAACTGGTCACTGCTCGGATTCGCGCTGCTGCTCTTCCCGCGCGCCACGATCATCGACGCGCGCCGCCATCCGCTCGGCAGCGGCTTCTCGTGCTACAAGCAGCTGTTCGCGCGCGGCCAGCAGTTCACGTATGACCTGCGGGAGATCGGACTTTTCGCGCGCGACTACGTCTCGCTCATGCGACATTTCGACGGAATACTGCCCGGACGTGTGCACCGCGTGCACTACGAGCGGCTCGTCGGGGATGCTGAGGGCGAGCTGCGCCGGCTCCTCGACCACTGCGGGCTTCCGTACGAGGATCAGTGCCTGCGCTTCCACGAGAATCGGCGGGCGGTATCGACGCTCAGTTCCGAGCAGGTGCGCCAGCCGCTCTACACCGAGAGCGTGGACCACTGGCGCAACTACGAGGAATGGCTGGGGCCCCTTACGAGCGCGCTCGGCGGGCTCGTCGAGCAGTACCCGCGCGACCTGGCGGGCTGAGGAGCCTCGATGACCGATAGCCAGGCGAAGCTCGACCGCGCTCGCGACCTACAGCGGCGGGGACGGTTGCCCGAGGCGGTCTCCCTGTATCGCGAGGTGCTGACGCTTGAGCCTCGCAATGTCGACGCCCTGCAGCTTTTGGGCGTCGCCCTGGCGACCACGGGCGACTTTGAGCGGGCCATCGTCCTGTTGGGCGCCGCGGCTGAGCTAGTGCCGCGGAACGCCGCGGCCCAGGTCAACCTCGCCGCCGCACTGAGCGGGGCCGGGCGCTGGCAGGAGGCCCTCGCCGCCTACGAGGGGGCGCTGCGCAGCGAGCCGCGCCTGCCCGCGGCGCTGCGTGGGCAGGCGACGGCGCTCATGCAGGTAGGGCGACACGAAGCGGCCGCCGCCGCCTTCCGCGACGCGGTGCGGCTGGCGCCGGAGGATGACCAGGCCTGCAACGGTCTTGGGGTGGCGCTGGCGCGCATGGGTCAGAGCGCCGAGGCGCGCTCACAGTTCGCGCGAGCTGTGGATCTCAACGCGACCAACCCGGAGGCGCTTCTGAACCTGGGGCTGCTCGATGCGGCCGCCGGGCGACCCCTCGAAGCGCTGACGCATATCGAGCGCGCCCTGGCCCTGCGGCCCACCAATCCCATTCTGCACGTAAACCAAGGCGCCCAGTTGCTGGCACTCGGCAGGGCGGCCGAGGCGATCACGAGTTTCGAGCGTGCGCTTACCCTCGAGCCCGGCGATTCGATCGCGCACTACAATCGGGGCTTGGCGCTCTTCGCGCTCAAGCGTCACGCCGAGGCGCTGACCAGCTTTGACCGTGCGCTCGGATCGGCACCGGAAAGCGCCGCCACGCAGTCGTGGCGCGGCAAGAGTCTGCTCGAGCTTGGCCGCCCCGCCGAAGCACTCGCGGCTTTCGAGCGTGCGCGCGCCATCGCGCCCGGGGACTTTGAGATGCACATGCTCTGCGGAAACGCGCTTACGGCGCTCGACCGTCTGCCGGAGGCTCTGGCCAGCTTTGACAGCGCGCTCGCCCTCGATGTGAACTCGCCCGAGGCGACCAACAACCGGGGCGCGGTGCTGGCGCGAATGTTCCGGCCAGCGGAAGCACTCGAGGAATTCGGCCGCGCACTGGCGCTCAGACCGGATTACACCGACGCCCTCGTCAACAAGGGCAATGTGCTGCGTGGCATTGGCCGAAACGCGGAGGCGCAAGCGGCGCTCGCCAGGGCGCGCGAGCTGCGGCCGCAGGATGCCACAGTGCGCTGGAGCCAGGCGCTGCTGCGCCTGAGCATGGGCGACTTCCGCGGCGGTCTGCCGCTGTACGAGGCCCGCCTGGAGCTGCCGCCCGCCAGCCGCCTGCGGCATCCGGCCCTGCCGCGCTGGAGCGGCGCGCAATCCCTGGATCGGCTGCAGCTGCTGGTGTACGCCGACCAGGGCCTGGGTGACACGCTGCAGTACTGCCGCTACATGCGCGTGCTCGAGGATCAGGGGGCGCAGGTTGTGCTCGAGGTCCAGCCGGTGCTCAAGCGGTTACTCGAATCGCTGCCGATGCGCGGTCGACTCATCGAGCGCGGCGAACCGGCACCCCTCTCACAGATGTGCATCCCGCTGGCCAGCGTCCCACTGGCGCTTGGGACCGAGAGCACGACCATCCCGGGGGGCGTGCCCTACCTACGCGCCGAGCCTGCGGCCGCGCGGGCCTGGGCTGAACGGCTCACCGCCCTGCCGGGATTCAAGGTGGGACTGAACTGGCAGGGCGATCCGGCGGCGGAGAAGCTGTCGGTGCTACAGGCGCGATCGTTTCCGCTCGCCACGGCGGCTCCGTTGGCGACCGTGGAAGGCGTGAGCCTCGTGTCGCTGCAGAAAGGCGCCGGCGCGGAGCAGCGCGAGACGGTGAATTTCGGCGGCGCGCTCGCCCAACTGACCGATCCCGCCTACCTGGGCGCCGCGGAATTCGCGACCGAGACCGCGGCGATTGTCACGGGCCTGGACCTCGTCATCACGGCCGACACGGCCCTGGCGCACCTCGCCGGTGCCCTCGGAGTGCCCGTGTGGGTGATGCTGCAGCACATCCCGGACTGGCGCTGGGGAAATGACCGAGTCGATAGCCCCTGGTACCCGACGATGCGGCTGTTCCGCCAGCGCGAGGCGGGGAACTGGGCCGAGCTGTTCGAGCGCCTCGCCGCCGAACTCGCGGCGAGCGGCCGCTCGCGAGCCTAGTTCCGACCGCCGTCCCCATACGGGCCCATCGGCCGCTTCAGGGTTTCGTGGGCTGTCCGCGCCCGCAGGAGCGCGTCCAGTCTTCAGGTCTCGTGCCAGGGTTATGCCAGCCGCATGGGCCGGCGATGAGCTCCTCCGACTGTTGAGGGCCCCATGATCCCTGTTCGTACTCAAGCGGCGCAGCTGCACCACGCAACACCGGGTCGACGATCGCCCACGCGGCTTCCACCTCGTCCTCGCGCGCGAAGTGGGACGTGTCACCGATCAGGGCGGCGCTGATCAGTACCTCGTAGGCGTCCATGTCGTCCTTCTGCTGTTGGGCGACGTAGAGTTCGACGTCCTCGCCGGTCATGACGGGCCCCGGCTTCTTGGTGTGTGCGCCGAGTGCGATGGCCACGTCCGGTCCGAGGCGGAATCGGACGTGGTTGGGCCGCTCGGGATCAAGCGCACCAAAGACATTCGCCGGCGGCGGCTTCAGCTCCACGACGACCTCAGTGGCGGTCACCGGCAGGCGCTTGCCGGCGCGAAGGTAGAACGGCACCCCGCTCCAGCGCCAGGAATCGATATGTAGCTTCAGCGCGGCGTAGGTCTCGACCTTGGAATCCGCTGCGACTCCGGGTTCCTGGCGGTAGCCCTTGAACTGCGCCCGCAACAGCTCCGGCGGGACCATCGGTCGCAGGGCCTTGAGGAGCTTGACCTTCTCATCGCGCAGCGACTCGCCCTCGGTGTTGACCGGCGCCTCCATGCCGAGCAACGCCACGATCTGCAGCAGATGATTCTGGATCACGTCGCGGATCGTACCCGTCTCGTCGTAGAACTTGCCGCGGCCCGCGACCCCGAGGGTCTCGGCCATCGTGACCTGGACACTGGAGACGAAATTGCGATTCCAAACCGGCTCGAGGAAGGAATTCGCGAAGCGGAAGTACAAGAGGTTCTGCACCGCCTCCTTGCCCAGGTAATGATCGATGCGAAAAATGTTGGTTTCCGGGAAGTGGGCATGCAGAGTCTGGTTCAGCGCCCGCGCCGAGGCCAGATCCCGGCCAAACGGCTTCTCGATGACGATCCGCGTGTTCTGAGGATCCCCGGTGGCGCTGAGGTGCTCGATCACCACCGGGAACATGCTCGGCGGAATCGCCAGGTAGTGCAGCGGGCGCTGCGCACCGCTCAGGGTCTTGGCCAGGGATTCGAACGTCGCGCGGTCGTTGTAGTCGCCATCGACGTAGCGCATCAGGCCAATGAGACGCCCGACCACGGCCTCGTCCGCATCCGGCTCGAAGGCCTTCAGGCTCTCGCGAACGCGTGCGTCAAGCTGCTCGAGGTTCCACCCCTGGCGGGCCACCCCGACCACGGGCACCGCGAGCAGGTTGCGCCGCACCAGATGGTAGAGCGCCGGGAAGATCTTCCGGTAGCACAGATCCCCGGTCGCCCCGAAGAGCACGATCGAATCGCAGACAGTTCGTTCCAACTGAGGTCTCCTTGGGTCTTCCTCAGGAAGACTTCTCGACATGGCCGCCGAATCCCAGGCGCATCGCCGAGAGGACCTTGTTGGCGAAATCCGCGTTGCCACGCGACTCGAAGCGCGAATACAGGGCGGCGCTGAGCACCGGCGCCGGCACGCCGACCTCGATCGCCGCCTGCACGGTCCAGCGTCCCTCCCCTGAATCGGCCACCCGACCGGCGAAGCCGCAGAGCCTGCCGTCCTTGGCCAGCGCCGCGGCCGTGAGGTCGAGCAGGCGCGAGGAGATGATGCTGCCGTGACGCCAGACCTCGGTGATCGCCGCGACATCCAGCTGGTACTGGAAGTAGCGTGGGTTGGTCAGCGGCGCCGTCTCCGCGTCAGCGCCCCCCTGCTTCATGCCCGCATCGGCGTGCGCCAGCAGGTTCAGTCCTTCCGCGTAGGCGGCCATCAGGCCGTACTCGATGCCGTTGTGGATCATCTTCACGAAGTGGCCGGCGCCGGAGGGTCCGCAGTGCAGGTAACCCATGGCGGCGGCCGCGGCATTGGCGGCCCCGCCGCCGCCCTCGGGGATCTTGCCACCGGGGGCGAGGCTGGCGAGGATCGGTTCCATAAGATCGACCGCGACCTTGTCGCCGCCGATCATCAGGCAGTAGCCGTCATCGAATCCAAGCACACCGCCGCTGGTGCCGATGTCCAGGTAGTGGATCCCCGCGGGCTTGAGCTCGTCCGAGCGGCGGATGTCATCCTGGTAGTTGGAGTTGCCGCCATCGATCAGCACGTCGCCACTGGCCAGCTGTGGACGCAGCTGCTTGATCACTGAATCAACGATCGCCGCGGGCACCATGACCCACACCGCACGCGGCGGCTTGAGCGCGTTGGCGAGCTCGGCGAGCGAATTCACGCCCTGCGCGCCGTAGCCGACCGCCATTTGCACCGCCTCGGGCTTGGGATCATAGGCCACGCACTCGTGACCGGCCTTGGTCAGGCGCCGCACCATGTTCGCGCCCATGCGCCCGAGTCCGATCATCCCGATCCGCATTGTCTGACTCCCTTACTCTGTGGCACGCCGGCGTCCGTAGCGACGAGGTCGGCTAGTTCGGAACCCGCCGGATCTGCGCACCCAGCTGCGCCAGTTTCTCCTCGATGGCCTCGTAACCCCGATCGATGTGGTAGATCCGCTCAACATCGGTGCGCCCCTCGGCGATGAGCCCGGCCAGCACCAGGCTCGCCGAGGCGCGCAGGTCGGTGGCCATGACCGGGGCGGCCGTGAGCTTTTTCACGCCGTGGATGATCGCCGTGTTGCCCTCCAGGCGGATCTCGGCCCCGAGGCGCCGCATCTCCAACATGTGCATGAAGCGGTTCTCGAAGATCGTCTCGGTGATCGTGCCGACCCCGTTAGCCACCGTGTTGAGGGCGGCGAACTGCGCTTGCATGTCGGTCGGGAACGCCGGATACGGCGCGGTGCGCACATCGACCGCCTTCAGCTTGCGACCGCGCATGTCGACCTCGATCCAGTTGTCGCCAATGCCAACTTTCGCACCCGCCTCCTCAAGTTTCGCCGTTACCGCGTCGAGGTGATCCGGGCGCGCGCTCTTGATGCGCACATGACCACCGGTGATCGCCCCGGCCACGAGATATGTTCCGCCCTCGATGCGATCGGGAAGCACCTCGTAGGTTGTGCCATTGAGACGTTTCACCCCCGTGACGACGATCTTGCCCGTGCCGGCGCCCTGGATCTTGGCTCCCATCGCGATCAGGAAGTTGGCCAGGTCCACGACTTCGGGCTCACGCGCGGCGTTCTCGATGATGGTCTCCCCGTCGGCCAGGGTCGCCGCCATCATGAGGTTCTCGGTGCCCGTCACGGTGACGGTGTCGAGGACCAGCCGCGCACCGTGCAGGCGCTCGGCGCGCGCGCGGATATACCCGCCCTCGATTGTGATGTCCGCCCCCATGGCCTGGAGGCCCGCGACGTGAATGTTCACAGGGCGCGCGCCGATCGCACAGCCGCCGGGAAGCGAGACGTCAGCTCGCCCGTAGCGCGCGACCAGGGGCCCGAGCACCAGGATCGATGCGCGCATGGTCTTGACCAGGTCGTACGGGGCAAAGCACTCCTTAAGCGTCGAGCTGTCCACCTCGATGCGCATGCGCTCATCGATGGTCACGGTCGCACCCATGCGCCCGAGCAGCTCCACGGTCGTGGTTACATCCTTCAGGTGCGGCACATTCGCGACCACGACGGGTCCGTCGGCGAGCAACGCGCCGGCCAGGATTGGCAGTGTCGCGTTCTTCGCGCCGGAGATCCGCACCTCGCCCTCCAGCGGCACGCCGCCTTGAATCTGCAGCTTGTCCACAGTCAGCCCTGCCGGGATTCGCCCGGCGTCAGCGCCTCGATCGACAGCGCGTGAATCTCACGGCCCATGAGTTCCCCCAGGGTGCGATACACCAGCTGATGGCGCGCCAGCGGACGCTTGCCGTCGAATTCGCTCGCCACCACACGGGCGCTGAAGTGCGTGTGGTCCTCGGACTGCACATTCACTACGGCCTTGGGCAGGCCGATGCGGATCAGTTCAGCGACTTGTTCAGGAGTCATCGAAACCTTTAACCGGGATCACCGTTTTGCGAAGAAACGCGCGCCGGGCAAACCCCGGAAATCGGCATCCTGCGTCCAGAGTATCGCGCCGTTGCGCTGCGCGGTCGCCAGCATAATGCTGTCGGCCATCGCCAGTCTGTGATCAATCGATAGCCGGGCCGCGGCCAAGGCGGTCGCCCGGTCCAAGTCGACCACTTTACCCTGCTCCATGACCGCAATGGCGCGCAGCGCGTCGTCGTCGCCACGCTGCTGGGCGATTCGCTTGAATACTTCGAAGAGCGAGAGAGTGGGAACAATCAGTGAACGGGTCGTTTCGATGGCCTTCGCGAATTCAGGCGCGTTTGGCCCATCGGCGAAATACTCAAGCCACGCCGACGAGTCGACCACGTTCATACGCGATCAGGTTCACGCGGCACGTCCGTGTCTATGCCTTTCAGGGAGCCTCGCACGCTCTTCGCGGCCTTCACCGGCACCAGCTCGATGCGACCACGATACTCTATCGCATGCAGCTTCTCGCCGGGCTTGATGCCGAGCGCCTCGCGTATGATCCGCGGGATCACGATCTGAAACTTGGCCGAAACTGTGATTGTCGTCATACATCACCTCTATCGATACGTATATTGTAAGACGAGGGGCGCGCCTATGCAATGCGTCCAGTACAAGCACGAGACCACGTAGCAGCCGCCGGCGGGCCTATAATGGCGGGCATGGATTCGCCCGCCGCCACCTCTCCGGCCCCACCACCGAGCATCGCCGACGAGCAGCTGCTCGCCTCCGGGCGGCGCGCCCTGCAGATCGAGGCGCGCGCCCTCGATGCGCTGCCGCCCAGGATCGGGGGACACTTCGCGCGCGCTTGCCGGATCTGCCTCGCCTGCGAGGGCCGCGTGGTCGTGACCGGAATGGGCAAGTCCGGACACATCGCCGGCAAGATCGCCGCGACGCTAGCCAGCACGGGCACGCCGGCCTTCTTCCTGCACCCGGCCGAGGCCGGGCACGGTGACCTGGGGATGATCACCCGCGCGGACGCGGTGCTCGCCCTGTCGAACTCGGGCGAAACGCCCGAACTGGTGCTGCTGCTGCCGCACCTCAAGCGGCTGGCCGTGCCGCTGATGGTGCTGACCGGCAGGGCGGACTCCAGCCTGGGCCGGGCGGCTGACGTGGTGCTCGATGTGAACGTCGCCGAGGAGGCCTGCCCGCTCAACCTCGCCCCCACCGCCAGCACGACAGCCACGCTTGCCATGGGCGATGCGCTGGCGGTTTCGGTGCTTGAGGCCCG
>JANYBG010000001.1 GCA_025360865.1 Pseudomonadota bacterium
TTATTCGCTGACCTGGGTAGGTCTGGTGATGGCGGTCGCGCAGGGCGTCTTCACCGGGCGCCTGGTCCCATGGTTCGGGGGCGAGCGCCGCGCGGCGCTGGCGGGCATGGCCGCCGCCATGCTGGCGTATCTGGGCTACGCGCTCGTTCCGCAGGGCTGGATGATGTACCCGGTCTCGCTGTTCACGTTCATCTTCGCCCTGGCCTATCCGTCGATGAACGCGCTCGCCTCGCAGCGGGTGTCCGCGGACGCGCAGGGTGAGTTACAGGGAGCCGTGGCGATGCTCTATAGCCTCAGCTCCATCGTCGGGCCACCACTGATGACGCAGGTGTTTGGGCACTTCTCCGGTCAGTCGGCCTCCGTCTACTTTCCCGGCGCCCCATTTGTCCTGGCTGCGGTTCTGACGCTGGGCTGCGCGATTCTCTTCGTTCGCGCGCTGCGCCTGCCGGCGGTCGTCCCTCCGGCGTTGGTCGCCACCGAGCGCTGAGTGGCCGCTCGCTCGCCATGGCTCGCGGGGTGCTTGCTCGCGCTGGGCGTGACGGCAGCGCAGGGGCTGCCCGTCGCGGCGCCACCCCCGATTCGTCACGTTTTCGTGCTGCTGCTGGAGAACCAGTCGGACGCGGGGGCGTTTGGCGCGCAATCGCCGTCGCGATATCTCGCCCGGACCTTGCCCTCAAAGGGGGCGCGTCTGCCACGCTACTATGGCATCGGGCACGCCAGCCTTGATAACTACATCGCCCTGATCAGTGGCCAGGCGCCCAACCACGAGACTCAGCTCGACTGCGGGATATTCAGTGACTTCAAGCCGGGGGCCGCCGTACTTGACGCGAACGGCCAGCTTCCCGGCTTCGGCTGTGTCTACCCGGCGCTTGTGCGCACGCTGCCTGACCAGCTCGAGAGCGCCGGGTTCAGCTGGCGCGCCTACCTGGAGGACATGGGAGACAACCCCGCGCGCGAACCGGCCTCGTGCGCGCACGGGGCCATCGGGATGCCGGAGGCGACCCAGCAGGCGCAGATCGGCGATCAGTACGCGACACGCCACAACCCGTTCGTGTACTTCCACTCGATCATCGATGACCAGACGCGCTGCGAAGGACACGTCGTGAACCTGCGGCTGCTTCCTGAGGACCTCAAGAGCAGCGCGGGCACCGCCAATTTCATCTTCATCACGCCCAACCTGTGCAATGACGGCCATGACGCGCGTTGCGTTGACGGTCGGCGCGGGGGCCTCGTGGCGATCGACGCCTTCCTGCGGAAGTGGGTGCCGCTGATCACCCGATCGCCGGCCTTTCGCGCCGACGGGATGCTGGTCATCACGTTCGATGAATCCGATCACGCCGGGGCCGGTGGCTCCGCGGCCTGCTGCGGCGAGCGGCCGCTGCCCGGCGCGGTCTACCCGCCCGGACTATCGGGCCCGGGCGGCGGGCGCATCGGCGCCGTGGTGTTGTCCCCGTACGTGCGGGCGGGCACTGTCTCAAGCCACCCCTACAACCATTACTCGCTGCTGCGCACGATCGAGGCCCTCTTCGGCCTGCCACCGCTGGGCTACGCGGCCGCGCCCGACCTGCCGATGTTCGGGCCGGACGTGTTCAGCGCCGGCGCGCCGCATCTACCCGCTCGATAAGCTCGTTCACCAGCGGGTTGCTGCCGGCGAGTGAGCCAAGGAATGTGCGCGGCGGTGAGAAAGTGACCTCCCGTCCGAAGCGACCCGGGGTCCGCAGCGTAAGCGTGACGCGCGGCGGACTCGTCATACCCGCGTAGCTCACGTTCATGATGTCGGCCAGCGGGATGCGCTCCTCTTCGTGCCCGAAACGCACTCGCAGCGCGTCGCCCTCGTCGTCCACCTCGTCCGCGAGGTCGAACACCAGGCGGCGCATGACGAAATAGCCGATCCCACACACAAGGACAGGCATCAAGAAGACGATGACCGGCGTCGACGGCGTCGTGCGCCATGTTGTCACGGCGACGACGAGCAGGACGGCGACGACGCCAAACCAGATGACCGGAAAGACACGCTTCAGCACGAAGGTGTTCGACGACGAGATGCGCTTGCCGGGCCGGAGCATGGTGCAATTCTCCTTTAGCGTGGCCGTGGGGCCAGTTTCGGCCCCAAGCATACCGGGCGCACGCGCCCTCGGATCACGCTCGCCCGCCCCCGGTCTCGCGAGCCGTCGGGGTCGACAATTGGCTGCCGAGGCAGTAATATCATTGGCAGTGATCCTTCCGGCAGCAATAGGGTAAAGAAGCGTTTTCATGAGCCGCCGCGGCGCAGCCAAACTCGAGACGGTGGTCGCGCCCCAGGCCCCTGAAGACGGGCTGACCGTCGGCTATCTCATGGGGCGCGCCCGCGCCTCGCTGCTCTCCGGGCTCGATACCCAGCTGGAGCGCTTCGGCCTGAGCGGCATGCAGTTCGCGGTGCTCAAGCACTTGGCGGAGGGCAGCGCGCGCACGGCCGCGGAACTGTGCCGCTTCATGCAATACGACACTGGCGCGATGACGCGCATCGTCGATCGGCTCGAGGAGCGCGGGCTGGTGCGCCGCGAGCGCAGCCGCGAGGACCGCCGGGCCGTCGTCCTGCGCCTCGCCCCGAGCGGGCGCACCCAGCTGCCCACGCTCGCGAGCCTGGGCGCACCCAGCTGCCCAGGCTCGCGAGCGTGGCCAAGCGCGTGCTCGATGCCCACCTGGCCAGCTTCAGCGCGGCCGAAGTGGAGGCGCTCAAGGGCTATCTCGCAAGGATGATCGAAAACGGCCAACGCTCGGGGGACAATCACGGCACCGTCCCAGGTGACAGAGCATGATTTCCCGTAGCTCCTTGCTTGTCGCTTCCGCCACGTTCGCGCTGGCCGGCTGCGTCGATCGCGGCCACTGGAAGGCCGCCCCGAAGCTCGAGCCGAATTCCCTCGCCTCCGAGCACACCCTGCAAGGCGAGAAAGTCGATTCCGCCGCCTGGCCGACCGACCAGTGGTGGCGCGGCTATGGCGACCCGCAGCTCGACGCGCTCGTCGACGAAGCGCTGCTGGGGAGTCCATCGCTTGAGATCGCGCAGGCGCGCCTGCATGCCGCCCAGGCGCAGGCGGAAGCCGCCGGCGCGGCCCGCGCCCCGACGGTCGCCGCCAACGGCCAGGTGACGCGCCAGCGTTATCCCGAGCACGGCCTGTACCCTCCACCCTATGCGGGCGCCTGGTCGACCGACGCGCGAGTGGCCCTGGATTTCAGTTGGGATTTCGATTTCTGGGGACGCAACCGCGCGCTGCTCGCGCAGGCGCGCTCCGGTGTCGCCGCGGCCGAGGCCGATCGCCAAGCGGCGCGCCTGGCGCTCACCGTGGCGGTCGTGCGCGCCTACGTGAAGCTCGATCTGAATTACGCGCTGCTGGATGTCACCAATGACAACCTTAAGCAACAGAACGCGATCCTCGAACTCACCCGGCAGCGGGTGACCGCGGGCTTGGAGAACACCGCCAGGGTCAAGCAGTCGGAAGGCACCCTCGCTCTGACCCGGGCGGGCGTGATCTTTGTGCGGACGACCATCGACCTTACCCGTAACCAGTTGGCGGATCTGGTCGGCGCGGGGCCTGACCGGGGCCAGTCAATCGCCCGTCCAAATCTCAATGCGCCGGCGGAAATCTCGCTGCCCTCCACGCTGCCCTCTGAGCTTCTGAGCCGGCGCCCCGATGTCGCCGCCGCCCGCGCGCAGGTCGAGGCCGCCGGTCACGGCATCTCCGCCGCGCAGGCGCAGTTCTATCCCAACGTGAATCTCGTCGCCTTCGCGGGCTTCCAGACCATCAGCCTCGCGCAGCTGTTCGATGCCTCCGACCGCGTGGTGGGCTTCGGACCCGCGGTACACCTGCCGGTATTCAACCGCCGTCAGTTGAAGGGCAACCTTTATGCGCGGCAGGCGGCCCTCGACACATCCGTCGGTCAGTACAACCAGACCCTCCTCGATGCCGTGCGCGAGGTCGCCGACGTCGTGACCAACTGGCG
The DNA here is from genome assembly GCA_025360865.1 of Pseudomonadota bacterium. GTDB lineage: Bacteria > Pseudomonadota > Gammaproteobacteria > Steroidobacterales > Steroidobacteraceae > 13-2-20CM-66-19. Next base: position 3,982 of record JANYBG010000001.1, read on the forward strand.
AGCGCTGGAACGCGAGACCGCCGAGCAGGTGGCCGCCCTTGATGCGGCCCAGAGTTCTTACGACCTGACCACGCAGCGCTACCAGGCCGGACTGGATAACTATCTGAGCGTGCTCTCCGCCCAGAACGAAGTGCTGCTCGCGCAGACACTGCGCGCCCAGCTGCAGGCGCGGCGCCTGGGCTATAGCGTTGACCTGACGCGCGCCTTGGGCGGGGGCTTCGGCGCCCCGCCACCCGCGGGCTAAGTATCCCTATGTTCACACCGATGAGTGATTCGTGATGGACGCCGCCGCCGAAACCGCGCCCCAGGCCGAGACGCAGCGCGCGCGGCGCAGGAAGTGGCTCGCCATCCTGACGATCAGCCTGATCGGGCTGGCGGTGCTCGCGCTGCTGTGGTGGCTGTTCTTCGCGCGCGGCTACGAGAGTACCGACGACGCCTACGTCGCCGGTGACGTGGCGAACGTGATGCCGCAGGTGAGTGGCACCGTCGTGAGCATCGGCGCTGATGAGACCGATCTTGTGCGGGCCGGGCAGGAGCTGATCCGCCTGGATGGCACCGACGCGCGCATCGCCGTGCAGGATGCCGAGCAACAGCTGGCGCGCGCCGTGCGCCAGACGCGGACCGTATTCGCCAACCGTGACCAGCTGATGGCGGTGGTCGGCCAGCGGCGCTCAGACTTGGCCCGCGCGCAGTCAGACTTCAACCGCCGCAAGGACCTCGCCAGTAGCGGCGCGGTGTCCGCCGAGGAGGTCGGCCACGCGCAGGATGCGCTCAACGCCGCGCGCGATGCGCTCACGGCCGCGGAGAAAAACCTCGCCGCCGGACTCGCCTTGGTGGGTCATACCGACGTCGCGGACAATCCGGACGTGCGCGCCGCGGCGACCCAGCTCGAGAAGGCGTGGGTAGCGCAGCAGCGCGTCAGCGTGCGCGCTCCGGTGACAGGCTACGTCGCCAAGCGCGGCGTGCAGCTGGGTGACCACATCGCCCCGGGTACCCCGCTGATGACGATCGTGCCGCTGGAGCGCCTGCGTGTGGAGGCCAACTTCAAGGAAGTGCAGCTGGCTCGCATGCGAATCGGGCAGCCCGTCAGGGTCGTCTCGGATCTGTACGGCGGACACGTCGAGTACCAGGGCTCCGTCGTGGGCCTGGGGATGGGCACGGGCGCCGCCTTCGCGCTGTTGCCCGCGCAGAACGCGACCGGCAACTGGATCAAGGTTGTGCAGCGCGTGCCAGTGCGCATCGCGCTGAAGCCCGAGGAACTAAAGGAGCACCCGCTGCGCATCGGTCTGTCGACGCGCGTCAAGGTCGACGTCCACGACGACTCCGGCCACCAGCTCGCGCTGAATGCCCCTGGGCAGCCGGTCATTGGCACGAGCGCCTACGACCTGGACCCCGCGGAGGTGGCCACGCGCATCGCGCAGATCATCCGCGAGAACTCGACCGAGGGCGCCGCGGCGAAGTAGGGCCTCAGTCCAGCTTGAGATAGCGAAGCGGCAGAGCGGTGGTGGACTTGATGGTCTCGAGGGCGAAGCTGGCGCTGACGTCCTGGAACTCGACCGCCGAGATCAGGCGCTTGTACACCAGGTCGTACGCGTCGATGTCGGGCACCACAATGCGGATGAGGTAATCGACATCACCGCTCATGCGGTGGATCTCCGTCACCTCCGGGATGTCACTGACCGCGCGCGCGAAGCGTTCGAACCAGGCCTCGCTGTGGTTCCCCGTCTTGAGCGTGACGAACACGGTCGTGCCGACGTTCAACGCGCGCGCATCCAGCAGCGCCACCGTCTTCCGGATGATCCCCGCATCCTGCAGCTTCTGGATCCTCCGCCAACAGGGCGCCTTGGACAGTCCTATCCGGTCGGCGATGTCCGCGGCACTCAGCGAACCATCCGCCTGCAGCAGCTCCAGAATTTTGGCGTCGAGCTTATCCACGAATCATTGTTTCTAATAAATGATTGTTCTGAGCAACTTTGTTGCGCAGTATGCGCCAAATGACTGGATGTTCGCAACCGCGTAGCGCGCGGGTTCCCATAGGATAGGGCGATGGACCTGACGAGCCGCTTCACCGCCCACCCACGATCCGTGGGGGAGACCTATAGGGAGCATCTGGGCATGGCGCTGTGGTTCGGGATGCGCATGCTGTTGGCAGGCTTCGCCTGCCTGATCCATGGCGTACTGCCCTTCATGTTTGTGCGCACCGGCAGCCGCGCGATCACCGAACTCAACGATCGCATGGTCAGCAACCGGCGGCGCTGCCCGCCGCAGCCCATCACGAGCGACACGCGGCTGCCGCAGTAGCCATGCGGACGCTCTTTCGGGCGTTCACTCCCGGTTGGATCGCAGTGCGCCAGGCCGTGCCGGGCGTACTGATCGCTATCGCGCTCGCGGCCCTCGCCCGCGGCATGGCACAGCAGTTCGCGCAGGGCGCCGCCGGACTCCCCAAGTTCCCCCTCAGTCCGGTTATGTCCGCCGTACTTCTGGGCATGCTGTGGCGTAACAGCGTGGGGGTCCCAGCCTGGGCGACCATCGGGCTCAACTGGACGATGCACCGGCTGCTGCGCGTCGGCATCGCCCTGGTCGGATTGCGACTGACCCTCGGGGGCGCCGGGGCGATCGCCCTCACCGCGCTGCCCGTGGCCCTTACCTGCCTCGCGGTGGCGCTGCTCGCCGGAATAGGCATCTCGCGGCTGCTCGCCGTGCCGCCTCGCCTGGGACTGCTGCTGGCGATTGGCACCGCGGTGTGTGGCTGCACCGCGGTCGTGGCGATGTCGCCGGTGATCCGCGCCCGGCACGCCGAGACCGCCTTCGCCGTGACCTGCGTCGTGCTGTTCGGCTGCATCGCCATGCTGCTGTACCCCTGGGTGGCGGCGTATTTCTTCGCGACCTCACCGGTGCACGCGGGCATTTTCCTGGGCACGGCGATCCACGACACCTCGCAGGTGATCGGCGCCTCGCTCATCTATTCGCAGCAGAACGCGGCTCCGGCGGCGCTCGCCGCGGCGAGTGTCGCGAAGCTGCTGCGCAACCTTTCCATCGCCGTGCTCATCCCGGTCGCCGCCTGGCTCACCCAGCGCGAGGAGGCCCGGGAAGCGCGCGCGACCGTGGCCCCCACGGGCCCGATCGGCACGGCGAGCCTGGTGCCGTTCTTCGTGCTGGCGTTCATCGGCTTCATCCTGGCGCGCACGGCTGGCGATGCGCTGTTCCATTCCGCAGGCGGCTGGCAGGCGGTGGTCAGCACCGGTTATACCGCCTCTGACCTTTTTCTCACCTGCGGGATGACGGCGGTGGGTCTTTCGGTTTCCTTCACGGACATGTGGCGCATCGGCTGGCGCCCACTGGCCGCGGGGTTCGTGGTGGCGACCCTGGTTGGCGGTTGCAGCCTTCTCCTCAACCTTGGCATGGTTCACTGGCTCGGCTGAGGCGGGTCGCGCGCGGGATGGGCCGCCACGTTAAACTCCCCTTGAGGGCACGGCGCTGAGGCGCGGGCCCCCGATACCCCAGGGGAGCCGCCATGCCGACACGCCGAGCCAAAGTTTCACGCCGCGCCGCCGAGGCCGCCGTGCGCACGCTGTTGCAGTGGGCGGGTGATGACCCGCGCCGCGAGGGGCTGAAAGACACGCCGCAGCGGGTGGTGGATGCGTACGGTGACTGGTTCTCCGGCTATAAGATCGACCCCGCGGCCTACCTGCGACGCACCTTCGAGGAGGTCGGCGGCTACGACGAACTGATCGTGCTGCGGGACATCTCCTTCGAGTCGCATTGCGAGCACCACATGGCGCCGATCATTGGGCGCGTGCATGTCGGCTATCTGCCGGCGAACAAGGTGGTGGGCATCAGCAAACTGGCGCGCGTGGTCGACGGCTACGCGCGGCGCTTCCAGGTGCAGGAGAAACTCACCGCGCAGATCGCCAACTGCATCACTGACGTACTCAAGCCCCGCGGCGTGGGAGTCGTGGTCTCGGCCGTGCACCAGTGCATGACCACCCGGGGCGTGCACAAGCGCAATGTCTCCATGGTGACCAGCAGCATGACGGGGGTGTTCCGCAGCGACGCGCGCACGCGCGCGGAATTCCTGCGTTTCGTCGACATGCCTAGCGCGCGCGAGCCCTAGGGAAGGTCTGCGCAGGTAAGTGCGCAGGTTGGGATTGAGGGTAAAAGCGCGATCATGATCAGCTCAGTGGCACGGCTGCTCAGTCCACAGGGAACGTGCGCCTGGTGATCGCGAAAAGCGCACCACGACAGGCGAAT
>JANYBG010000043.1 GCA_025360865.1 Pseudomonadota bacterium
GTGATGCCGGTGCTCGCCGGCGCGGTGACGATGCTGCTGACCGACCACTTCTTCGGCACGACCTTCTTCACCGCCGCGGGCGGTGGTGACCCGGTGATGTTCCAGCACATTTTCTGGTTCTTCGGGCACCCCGAGGTGTACATCCTCATCCTGCCGGCCTTCGGCATCGTCTCGGAGATCATCCCGACGTTCTCGCGCAAGCCGCTGTTCGGCTATGAGGCCATGGTCTACGCGGTCGCCTCGATCGCCTTCCTGTCCTTCATCGTGTGGGCGCACCACATGTTCACGGTCGGGATGCCGCTGGCCGCGCAGCTGTTCTTCATGCTCTCGACCATGCTGATCGCCATCCCCACCGGGGTGAAGGTGTTCAACTGGACGGCGACCATGTGGAAGGGCTCGCTGTCGTTCGAGCCACCGATGCTGTTCGCGCTCGCCTTCCTGTTCCTGTTCACGATCGGCGGCTTCTCGGGCCTGATGCTCGCGATCGTGCCGGCCGACTACCAGTACCAGGACACCTACTTCGTGGTCGCGCACTTCCACTACGTGCTGGTGCCGGGGGCGATCTTCGGCATCATGGCCGGGGTCTACTACTGGCTGCCGAAGTGGACCGGCAACATGTACGACTTGAAGCTCGCCACCTGGCACTTCTGGCTCTCCACCATCTTCGTGAACGTGCTGTTCTTCCCGCAGCATTTCCTGGGCCTGGCCGGCATGCCGCGCCGCATCCCCGACTACGCCGTGCAATTCACCGACTGGAACCAGGTGTCCTCGATCGGCGGCTTCGCCTTCGGGGCCGCGCAGCTGCTGTTCCCGTACATCATCTGGAAGTGTGTGCGCGGTGGCGTGCGCATCGGCAACAAGGCCTGGGAGGGGGCGCACGGACTTGAGTGGGAACTGCCCTCACCGCCGCCGTACCACTCCTGGACGATCCCGCCGACCGAGGCGCAGATCGCCCACGGCGCGGCGCATTGATGGCACCCGAGGCCGCCGTGGCACAGCCGGACCGCCAGCTGCGGCGCCGTGTGCGTCGCGCGACGCTCTTCTGGGGCGCCGTCGCCGCGTTCTTCTATTTCGGGTTCATCGTGCTCACCCTGGTGCGCGGGTCTAAATGAGCGAGCGGCGGCGCGCCAACCGCACGCTCACCTGGAAGCTGCTCGCCTTCGCCGCGGGGGCTTTCGCGTTCGGCTTCGCGCTCGTGCCGCTGTACAACGTCTTGTGCTCGGTCACAGGCTACGGCGACCAGACGAAGTTGCTGAGGCGGGTGGCCGCGATCGAGCACCCGGACCTGAACCGCACGGTGACGGTCGAGTTCCTCACCAGCGTGGCGAGCGCCGGGGAATGGGAGTTCCGCCCCGTGGTGCGCACGGTGCAGGTGCACCCGGGACAGCTGTTCACCGCGGAGTTCTTCGCGCACAACCTCACCGGGCGCGACAGCGTGGCGCAGGCGGTGCCGAACATCGCGCCCTCGGAAGTGGCCGCCTATTTCCACAAGACCGAGTGCTTCTGCTTCTCCCCGCAGAAATTCGCGGTGGGCGAGGGACGCCAGATGCCGGTGCGGTTCATCATCGACCCGGCCCTGCCGGATCACATCGAGCTGATCACCCTCGCCTACACCTTCTACGATGAGTCCTCGCGCGTGACCGCGCGCTAGCGATACCCAGATCCCTCAGGAAAGTCCCGACATGGCCAATGCGCAAGTCCCCGACGGCAACCAGTACTACATCCCGCACGACAGCCCGTGGCCGATCCGCGGCTCGCTGGCGCTGTTCGCGGTCATGCTGGGGGCCATCTCCTACCTGAACGACTGGGCGGGTGGCTGGGCGTTCATCCCCGGGGCGGTGCTGTTCGCCTACATGTTCTTCGGCTGGTTCGCCGTGGTCATCCGCGAGAGCGAGCACGGCACCTACAACATGCAGGTCGACCGTAGTTTCCGCATGGGGATGATGTGGTTCATCTTCTCCGAGGTGATGTTCTTCGCCGCCTTCTTCGGCTCGCTGTTCTACGCGCGCGTGCTGTCGGTGCCGTGGCTGGGCGGGGAAGGGGTGAAGGTATTCACCAACTTCATTCTCTGGCCGCACTTCGAGGCCGGCTGGCCGACCAATGGACCGGCGCACGTCGGCGGCGTCGACGGGGTGTTCAGCACAATCCCCGCGATCGGCATCCCGATGCTCAACACCGCGATCCTGCTCACCAGCGGCGTGACCATCACCATCGCTCACCACGCCCTGCGCGCAGGACAGCGCGGCAAGCTCAAGTTGTTCCTCGCGCTGACTTTCCTGCTGGGCTTCACCTTCGTGGGCTTCCAGGCGCACGAGTACGGCGAGGCCTACAAGGACCTGGGCCTGCGCCTCTCGACCGGCATCTACGGCTCGACGTTCTTCATGCTCACCGGCTTCCACGGCCTGCACGTGACGATCGGGGCGATCATGCTGCTGGTGATCTGGCTGCGGGTGATGCGCGGGAACTTCACCCCCAAGCGGCACTTCGCCTTCGAGGCGGTGGCCTGGTACTGGCACTTCGTCGATGTGGTGTGGCTCGGCCTCTTCATCTTCGTGTACTGGCTGTAGCCGAAGGGCGCGGCGTGAATGAGCGCGGCCAGGGCGCGGCCGGAGCTATCCCAACACCCTAGGGATGCGGCGGCACGCCGACGGCGAGGGAGTGCGGGGCGAGAAAACCCAGTCGCCAGGCCATGAAGAGCAGGGCGAACAGGGTGAGCGAGAGGCTGACGCGCACGGTCAGGGCGAGGGCGAGCTTGCGCGAGTCCTCCGCGCCATCGCCCCGCGACAGGTGGAACAGTCCCGAGCCCAGGCTCACGAGAATCCCGGCGAGGCACAGCGCAATCAACACCAAGATGAGCGATCGCATGCCCGAGAGTGTACCGCCTGCGCGCACGCGGGCAAGGCGCGGACCCTGGTGGGCCTGGCTCGCGCTGGCCACGCTCGCCTGCCTGCTGTTCATGCGCTTAGGCCTCTGGCAATGGCACAGGGGCGAGGAGCGCGAGGCGCAGTCACGGGGCTTCGCGCGCGGCGCCGAGAAGCTGGTGGACCTGGAAAAAGGCGGCGGCACCGCGGACATCGCCCTCTACCAGCGGGTGCGCGCGCGCGGCGCCCTCGATGCCAGCCACCAGTTTCTCATCGACAACCGCTCCTACCGAGGACAGGCCGGCTACGAGGTCCTCACTCCGCTGCTGCGTGACGGCGCGGCCGCGCTCCTGGTGGATCGCGGCTGGGTGCCCTTCTCCGGTTCGCGCCGCGAGCTCCCCGACGTAAGCATCGCGGCCGCGGGGAGCGTCAGTCTAACGGGGCGCCTGGGCCTGCTGCCGGGGGCAGGGCTTGCCATGGGTCATGCGGCCCCGGCCGCCGGCGCATGGCCCAAGGTCACCGCGTTCCCGGGCATGGCGGAACTCGCGCAGGCCGTCGGCGCCGCGCTTGAGCCGCGCATCCTGCTGCTTGATCCAGGCGCGCCTTTCGGCTACGTGCGTGACTGGCAGCCACCGGGCATGGCGCCGATGCGGCATTTCTCCTACGCGATCCAATGGTGGAGCTTCGCGGCGCTCACGGTGGTCCTGTGGACGCTGATGGCTTGGCGGGACCGGCGCTCTGTGGTGAAAGCATGAACACGACCGGTCCGGGCCTGCGCGCCCGCAACCTGCGCACGCTTGCGCTCCTGGCCTCGCTGTTCGTCGTGCCGCTGGCGCTGGCGTTCTTCACCTACTACGGCACGAGCTGGCGCCCGCTGGCGCGCACCAACCATGGCGAGCTCATCACGCCTGCGCGCCCGTTGCCGGGAAGCTCGCTCACCCAGGTGCTGCCCGCCGGGCAGGCAAGTGCGACCCTGTTCCACGATAAGTGGTCGCTCGTCTACATCGGCGACGGCGACTGCCCGGATGCGTGCCGGCAGGCGTTGTATGTCATGCGCCAGACGCGCCTCTCGCTCAACAACGAGATGATACGCGTGGCGCGGGTGTTCCTGGTCACCGGCGACTGCTGCGCACGCGCGTTCCTCGAGCACGATCACGCCGGTCTTACCGTGCTGGAGGTTTCCGACCCGGCCGCGCAGGCCCTGCTCAGCCAGTTCCCGTCCCGGGAACGCGAACACACGCTGTATGTGGTCGACCCGTTGGGCAATCTCATGATGAGCTACGATGCGCGCCAGAATCCGCGCGGCCTCCTTGACGACCTGAAGCAGCTGCTGCGGCTGTCGCATATCGGCTGAAGGCCGAGGGGGAATCCAACATGCCGGTCGCGTTGTGGATGCGCCGCGTGGCGATCGCCGGAGTCGCGCTGTGCTTCGTGGTGGTGGTGCTGGGCGCCTATGTGCGCCTCACCGCCGCGGGCCTGGGATGCCCTGACTGGCCAGGCTGCTACGGGCACCTGAGCCCGGTGGGCGCGGCCAACAGCGCGAACCTCAGCGACGCCTTCCCGGATCGTCCGCTCGAAGTCGGCAAGGCCTGGCGCGAGATGATCCATCGCTACGCGGTGGGCACCCTAGCCTGCATCATTTTCGCGCTCACCGTGCTCGCGGTACGCAACCGCCGGCAACGCCTCGTGGGCGTGCCGCTGGTACTCGCGCTGGTCGCGGCGCTCATCGTGCAGGCGCTGCTGGGGATGCTGACCGTGACTTGGCGGCTGAACCCGCTCATCGTCACCGCGCACCTGGCCTTCGGCCTGACGACGCTCGCGCTCCTGTGGTGGCTCACGCTGTCGCTGCCAACCAGCAGCTGGGGCACCGCGGCGATGCACAGCCCGGGCCGCTCCATCAGCGGTGGTGGCGGCTCGCCGCTGACCAGCGCGCACCGACTGGCGCTGATCGGTCTCGCCGCGCTCATCGCGCAGATCCTGCTGGGCGGCTGGACCAGCAGCAATTACGCCGCGGTCGCCTGCCCGGACTTCCCGACCTGCCAGGGCGCGCTGTGGCCGCGGGCCGACTACGCGGGCGCCTTCGCGCTCTGGCACGGCCGGATCAATTACGAAGGTGGCGTGCTCGACAACGCGGCCAGGATCGCCATCCACCTCACGCACCGTCTGGGGGCGCTCGTCGCCACCACCGCGCTCACCGTCGCGGCCGTGTTCGTGCTGCGCCGGCGCGGGCTGGTGGCCGCGCGCCCGCGCGCCTGGGCCGTGTTGGGCGCGCTGGGGCTACAGCTCCTGATCGGGGTATCGATGGTACTCAAGGGCTTCCCGCTCTGGCTCGCCACGGCGCATACCACGGGCGCCGCGTTGCTGCTGCTGGCGACACTTGCGCTGCTGCGCTCCCTGAGCGCGCGCTAGCTTGCTATTTCCTCGGCGCCGGCTGGGGCGCCGCGTCGTGCCCGGAGAGACTGAGGCTACCGACGATCGGTACGCCCATGGGACCGACGGGTATGTAGATAGTGGTCGCGTTCTGCGAATTGATCGTGTCGCGCTGCGCCTTGATCGCCTCGTACTGCAGGTATGCCCCGGTCAGGCGCTGGCTGATGATCGCGGTGGCCTGTGCGATGCCCTCGGCCTCGATGATGCGCTTCTCTTTGTCGCGCTTGGCGATCTCGATCTCGGTGGTCTTGCGCTCCAGCTCCTGAGTGGCGGCGAGCTTTTTCGACACGGCATCGACGATTTCCGCCGGGTACTGGATGTTGCCCACGACGACGCTACGCACATCGAACGGGGTGTCCTTGGTGAGTTCCAGCACACGCTGCGTCAGGGTGTGGCCGATCGCGGAGATGTTGTCCTTGATCTCAAGACCCTTGTACTTCTGCACTTCCTCGCGCGCATAGGTGCGCAGCGGCTCGCGCAGGAAGTTGTGGTACGCCTCGCGGACGATCATATCGGGAGTGTCAGCCGCGCGCAGGGTGGAATAGTCCTCCACGAACTGCTTAACCCGGTCTGGTCGCACCTTCCACACGATGTGGACCCGGAAGGCGATCTTCAGGCTGTCCGACGACAGCACCGTGTCGGGACCCGTAAATTCCTCGTCATAGGTGTAAGGGGTCACCGAGACGTTTATCACCCGCAGCAGCCAGCCGCGCCCGGAACTGGTCGGCCCTGCCTGGAGTCCCAGGTATCGCGCGTGGCCCAGGACGGCGCCACGGGTGAGACAACCCACGTAGCCCGCCGGCGTCGCCGGGTTTGTCGAGCCGACGAAGAACAAGAGGATCGCGACCAACACCGCGGCCACGAGCAGTACGACTGGAGAGGAACGGTTCACGGTTTGCTCCAAGACCCTCAGCGGCACGAAAAATCCACCCGGGGGGAAGGGGTACGCTCAATGGTGACATCATACTTCCAAGGGGGGGCGGCGGAACTGTGAGGAGCCAAGCAGTTGCCCACCGTGAGCAGCGCTGAATCCCCTGGCATGGTTGGTCTCTGCGCCTGCGCCGACTCGGGCTTGAATTGAGGAGACCGTCAGGGACCGGCAATCGCGCAACGGGAGTCCAGCAGCAGTTCCGCGCCCGGTGCGGAGGCGCTGGCCAGCAGGGCGAACCCAGGACCGTCCGCGAAGTCCATGCCCGCGACCAGTACCGTGTAGCGCCCGAGTTCCTTCGGATCGGTCAGCCTCACGGCGAGCAGCTGGAGCGGGTTTCGCGCAGCGAGCTCCGCGCCCGGGATGCGCAGCGCCTGGTAGCTCCAGCCGTCCAGTCGAATTTCTGACCACGCCGCTTGGATGCGTTCGGCGTTCTCGCGCAGCGCTTCCGCGATGCCCTCGCCCAGGCACGAGATATGAATATGCAGCTGATCCTGGCTGCGCGCGCGCACGGAATTCAGGGCGATCCCGACCGCGCGCCTGGGCACGGCATGGCCGACGCGCACCCGCAGGAACGCGCGCGCTTCCCATGCGGCGGCGAAATAGTTGAGCGCCCCGG
>JANYBG010000051.1 GCA_025360865.1 Pseudomonadota bacterium
CTGACTGGTGCCGCCACGGGGCTGGCGACCGCGGTCGGCGCGGCTTTGGGGGCCGGCGCCGCATGGACGACGGACTGGGGCTGGATGGAGGGGTCACCGCTCTTCAGGTCGCCGCCGGGCTCGTTGGTTTCCCCCGCGCCCGGGGCGGCGGGGTGGTCCGCGCGGAACCAGATCAGCATGACCTCGCTGTCGGACTCCACGCGCGCCAGCGGCTCGGCGCGCACCTGGGCGAGCGGTTGCACGGCATCGCGATGCACCTCGAGCACGCGCGCGACCGGATACCCCTCGGGGAAAACCCCACCGAGGCCGGAAGTCACGAGCGTATCCCCGACCTTGATGTCGGCGTTGGCCGGGAGATAGGGAAGCGCCAGAGAGGCGCTGTCGCCGGCACCCACCGCGATGGTGCGCAGTCCCGTGCGCCCCACGCGCACCGGCACCGCGTGTGCCGGATCGGTGATGAGAATGACCTCCGCGCTCCAGGGGCCGACGTGGATGGTCTGGCCGATGAGCCCCGTCGCATCCAGCACGGCCTGATTCTTGAACACCCCGTTGGCGGCGCCCCGGTTGAGGACCATGTGCTGACGCAGGCCGCTCAGCTGGATGCTGACGATCTCCGCGGGCATCCAGCGGTCGGCCACCGGGGGGAGCGCCGCGCGCAGGCCGCGCAACTCGCCGTTCTCGCGGGCGAGCGCCTCGTAGCGCATGGAGCGCAATTCCAGGTCACGCTGCTGCGCGTTGAGCCGGGCGTTCTCGGCCTGGAGCGATTGACGATCCTGGAAGCTGGACTTGACCCAGCGCAACGCCGCCGGCGGCGAACTCACGAGCAGCTGTACCGGGTAGGCGGCCGCCTGGAGCACGTAGCGCACGCGTTCCAGGTAGTGCTGGCGCTGGTCGAGATACATCGCGACCACCGACAGCACGGCGTAGATGGTGAATTTGAAGCCCGGCGAGCCGCCCCGCCCGTAGAGCGGTCTGCCGGCTCCTGTCCCGAAGGCGGCCACTCAGTCCCGCGCGCTCCTTGCGCTATTCAAGGCCGAAGTGTCCGGGGCCCAGCTCGTCCATCAGCTCGAGGATGCGACCGCCACCGCGTGCGACACAGGTGAGGGGATCATCGGCGACGACCACCGGCAGGCCGGTTTCCTCGGTCAGCAGTTTGTCGATGTCGCGCAGCAGCGCGCCACCGCCGGTGAGCACTATGCCGCGCTCGGCCACGTCCGCGCCGAGTTCCGGCGGGGTTTGCTCGAGCGCCTGCTTGACCGCGCTCACGATGCTCTGCAGCGGCTCCTGCAGGGCCTCAAGGATCTCGTTGCTGTTGAGCGTGAAGCTGCGTGGCACACCCTCGGACAGGTTGCGTCCCTTGACCGACAGTTCGCGCACCTGCTGGCCGGGGTAGGCCGAGCCGATCTCGATCTTGATGCGCTCCGCGGTTGCCTCGCCGATGAGGATGCCGTAGTTGCGGCGCACGTAGTTCATGATCGCCTCGTCAAAGCGATCACCGCCGATGCGGGCGGAGTTGGCGTAGACGACGCCATTCAGCGACAGCACCGCCACCTCGGACGTGCCGCCTCCGATGTCCAGCACCATTGAGCCGCGCGCCTCGTTCACCGGCAGTCCCGCGCCGACGGCCGCGGCCATCGGCTCGCTGACGATCGCCACGTGGCGTGCGCCGGCTCCCTCGGCCGACTCGCGGATGGCGCGGCGCTCCACCTGTGTCGAGCCGAAGGGCACGCACACGAGCACCCGCGGCGAGGGCTTCAGCATGCGGTTGCCGTGCACCTTGTTGATGAAGTGCTGCAGCATCTTCTCGGTGTAGGTGAAGTCGGCGATCACGCCGTCCTTCATCGGGCGCACCGCGGTGATATGCCCCGGGGTACGGCCAAGCATGCTCTTGGCCTCGGTGCCGACCGCGACGATCACCTTGCCGCCGCGTGTGGGCTCGGTCTGCACTGCCACGACGGAGGGTTCGTTGAGCACAATGCCCCGGTCACGCACATAAATGAGCGTATTGGCTGTGCCCAGATCGATCGACAGATCGCTGGAAAAATATCCGCGCAGGCGTTTGAGCATTGGAGGGACCGAAAAAGTGTGCGGCGGGCGACCCCAGAAAGTGGCGCGTAATCTAGCAACCGACAGGACATTCAGCAAGGCAACAGGTATGATTTTGCGCTGGTTTTCTCAGTTCACCACGCACAGCGCGGACCCCCTATGCCCCTCACCCGCGAGCAGATCGCGAGCATCGCCGCCCTGGCGCGCCTCGATCTGAGCTCATCCGAGATCCCGATCTACCAGAACAGCCTCTCGAGCATCCTCGAGTTCATCGGTGCCCTCGAGGCGGCGGATACGGCGAACGTCGTCCCGATGGCGCACCCGCTGCCGGGGCAGTCGCAGCGGCTGCGGCCGGACGTCGTGACCGAGTCCGACCACCACGAGCAGTACCAGGCCAACGCATCCCAGGTCGCGGCCGGGCTGTACTTGGTGCCCAAAGTCATCGAATGAGGCGCCCGTGACCGATCTGCACCGAAAGACCCTCGTCGAGCTTGCGGCGGGACTGCGGGCGCGGCGCTTCTCGAGCGTCGAGCTGGTCCGCGCCTACCTGGAGCGCATCGAGGCGAGCCAGGCCACGCTGAACGCGTTCATATCAATCACCGGCGAGAGTGCCCTGCGCGACGCTCAGGCGGCCGATGCGGCCCTGGCCGCCGGCGCCGCTGGCCCCCTCACGGGTGTCCCGATCGCCCACAAGGACCTCTTCTGCACCCAGGGAGTGCGCACCAGCTGCGGGTCGCGGATGCTGGATAACTTCGTCTCGCCCTACGACGCCACCGTGGTCGCCAAGCTGAAGGCGGCCGGGGCGATCACACTCGGCAAGACGAATATGGATGAGTTCGCGATGGGCTCCTCCAACGAGACCAGTTACTACGGGCCGGTGCGCAACCCATGGAACACCGGCATGGTTCCCGGGGGCTCCTCCGGCGGCTCCGCCGCCGCGGTCGCCGCGCGGCTGGCGCCGGTGGCCACCGCCACCGATACCGGCGGGTCGATTCGCCAGCCCGCGGCGCTGTGCGGCGTGACGGGCATTAAGCCGACCTACGGGCGCGTGTCGCGCTACGGCATGGTGGCTTTCGCCTCTAGCCTTGACCAGGGCGGCGTGCTCGCCACCACCGCCATGGATGCGGCGCTGGTGCTGCGCGAGATGGCCGGCTTCGACTCAAACGACTCGACCAGCGTGGACGTGCCGGTACCGGACTACGTGGCCGGGCTCGAGCAGCCACTGGCGGGCCTGAAGGTGGGGCTGCTGAAGGAGTTCTTCGACAAGGGGCTGGAGCGGCGCACCGAGAAGTGCATTCGCGAGGCGCTGCGGGTCTACGAGAGTCTGGGAGCGGTACTCAGCGAGGTCAGCCTCCCCAGCCTGCCGCTGTCGGTGCCGGTTTACTACGTGGTGGCACCCGCGGAATGCTCCTCGAACCTCGCGCGCTTCGATGGCGTGCGCTTCGGCCACCGCTGCGCGAATCCCCGCGACCTGCAGGATCTCTACCGGCGCTCGCGCGGGGAGGGTTTCGGCGCGGAAGTGAAGCGACGCATCATGACCGGCACCTACGTGCTCTCGGCCGGCTACTTCGACGCCTATTACCTCAAGGCGCAGCGCGTGCGGCAGCTGATCAACGCGGACTTCATCCGCGCGTTCCAGAGCGTCGACGTGCTCATGGGGCCGACGACGCCGACGCCCGCGTTCGCCATCGGCGCGAAGACCTCGGACCCTGTGACGATGTACCTGAACGACATCTACACCATCGGCGCGAACCTCGCGGGGTTGCCCGCCGCCTCGATTCCATGCGGATTCGTCGAGGGCCTGCCCGTGGGATTGCAGATCGTGGGCCCGCACTTCAGCGAGGCGCGCGTGCTCGCCGTGGCGCATGCCTTCCAGCGCGATACGGACTGGCACAGCCGCGTGCCGCGGGATTACGCATGAGCGCCTGGGAAACCGTCATCGGCCTCGAGATCCACGCGCAGCTGGCGACACGCTCGAAGATCTTTTCCGGGTCAGCGACACACTACGGAGCCCCGCCCAACACTCAGGCGAACCTGGTGGACCTGGGCTATCCGGGTGTCCTGCCGGTGCTCAACGCGCAGGTGGTGCGCATGGCCGTGAAGTTCGGGCTCGCCGTGGGCGCGCGCATCGCCACGCACTCGGTGTTCGCGCGCAAGAACTACTTTTACCCGGACCTTCCCAAGGGCTACCAGAACAGCCAGTACGAGCTGCCAATCGTCGTCGAGGGCGCCCTCGACATCGTGCTCGAGGACGGCAGCGGCAAGCGCATTGGCGTCACCCGCGCGCACCTCGAGGAGGACGCCGGTAAGTCCCTGCACGAGGGGCTGCCCGGGCTCACGGGCATTGATCTGAACCGCGCCGGGACGCCCTTGCTGGAGATCGTCTCCGAGCCGCACATGCGCTCGGCCAAGGAGGCGGTCGCCTACATGAAGAAGGTACACACTCTGGTGCGCTACCTGGAGATCTGCGACGGCAACATGCAGGAAGGCTCGTTCCGCTGCGACGCCAATGTGTCCGTGCGCAAGGTCGGGGCGGAGAAATTCGGTACCCGCGCCGAGATCAAGAACCTCAACTCATTCCGCTTCGTCGAGCGCGCGATCAACTACGAGGTCGAGCGCCAGATCGATCTCATGGAATCAGGAGGCAAGGTCGCGCAGGAGACCCGCCTGTACGATCCGGACAAGGGCGAGACACGTTCGATGCGCTCCAAGGAGGAGGCGAACGATTACCGCTACTTCCCGGATCCTGACCTGTTGCCGGTGGAGCTGGACCAGGCCTTCATCGAGGACGTGCGCAAGGGCCTGCCGGAGCTTCCGGACCAGAAGGCCGCGCGCTTCGCATCCGGGTACGGACTGTCCGCGTACGACGCGGGGGTCCTCACCGCCAGCCGGGAACTCGCCGCCTACTACGAGGACGTCGTGCGCGAGGTGCCGCGCGAACCGAAGCTCGCCGCGAACTGGGTCATGGGTGAGCTGGCCGCCGCGCTCAACAAGGAAAACCTGGATGTCAGCGCCGGCAGGCTGCCCGCGGCGCGGCTGGCGGGGCTGGTCGCGCGCATCTCCGACCAGACGATCTCCGGGAAGATCGCGAAGGAAGTGTTCGAGTCCATGTGGTCCGACGGCTCGACCGCGGACGAGGTCATCGAGGCCAAGGGGCTGCGGCAGATCACCGATACGTCGGCCATCGATAAGGTCATCGATGAGGTGCTGGCGAAGAATCCCGGGCAGCTGGCTGAGTTCCGCTCCGGCAAGGACAAGCTGTTTGGCTTCTTCGTCGGCCAGGTCATGAAAGCCACCGGCGGCAAGGCCAACCCGGCCCAGCTGAACGACTCGCTGCGGAAGAAGCTGAACGGCTGAATCGTCGCGTCCGCACCCGGCGTCAAAGGGTTGAACGCCCTTTCCGGGCGCCCCATTGAGTTCCCATGAAAACGGAAACAGCGCTCGCGGGCGATCAGGTCAGACGCTTCATCTTCGAAGGCAGCCCGGTGCGTGGGCACTGGGCTCATCTCGACGAGGCGTGGCGCGAACTGCGCACCCATCGCAAGTACCCCGCCCTGGTGGACGAGTTGCTCGGCCAGGCCGTGGCGGCCTGAGCTGCTCGCCGCAACGCTTAAGTTCCGCGGGACACTGACGTTCCAGGTCCAGGGCGACGGGATCGTGAACCTGCTCGTCGCGCAGTGCACCGACGAGTACCGCGTGCGCGCGGTGGCCCGATTCGATGAGCAGGCACTCGCCTCGATCCCTGTTCAGACCCCGGCGGCGGAGATCTTCCGCAAGCTGATCGGCGCCGGGCGCATCACGGTCACTGTCGAAGCGGAGGAGCAGAGCGCGCGGTACCAGGGCGTGGTCCCCCTTACGGGCAGCTCCCTCGCCCAGTCGCTTGAGGCGTATTTCGCCTCCTCCGAGCAGCTGCCCACCCGCGTGGTGCTGGCCGCTGATGCCCAAGGTGCCGCCGGCATGCTGGTGCAGAAGCTGCCCGAGACCGAGGTGCCGGAGGCCGGAGGGGAGGCATGGCGGGAGGCCGAGTGGGGCATGGATCGAATCGTTCCGCGGGTGCTCCTGGACGGCTCACTGGAGTCCAACCTCGCGAGTCTGTTCATGGGCCATGACGTGCGTGTGTTCGAAGGCTCGCCGGTGGGCTTCAAATGCCGCTGCAACCCGGGCCGGGTGGCCGGAGTCCTGCGCGCCCTGGGCTCCGAGGAGGTTCGCGAGCTGCTGCGTGAGCGGGGGTCGGTGACCGTCACGTGTGAGTTCTGCCGGCGCCCGTACTCCTTTGATTCAGTCGACATCGAGACGCTGTTTGCCGATACCCAGGGCTCCGCAGCGCCGATCGCGATTCACTAGGCAATATTGTTTCTCCCGAGAGACAATCTACCGATCAACCCCTGACAAAGAACCGCCCCCGATTCAAAGGACTGGGGGCGTTCGTTAAGCACGCGTGCAATCGATCATTAAAGAAATGTACAATTATTAAATGAATCGCCTCCCTCCACAGGTAATGACCCAATGGCTGCGTGCCACCGGGGACCCGAGCCGGTTGCGCCTGCTGGTGTTGTGTGCCGAAGGCGCGCTGAGTGTTTCCGAGCTTGCAGGGGCACTGAAGCAGAGCGAGCCGCGGACTTCGCGCCATCTGAGGATTCTTTGTGATGCGGGCCTGATTGAACGGCTGCGGCAGGGTCAGCGGGTCCACTACCGCATGAGTGGCGAACCGGCGCCGGCGAGCTTCGTGCGGGGATTGCTGGCACAGCTGGATCACGGCGACCCGGTCCTCTCGCAGGACCGATCTAGCGCGCGCGCACTGGCGGGAGCGAATTCGGCCCTGGGCGCCGAATCGCGGCTGGGACGCTCGCTTGCCAACCTCCTGTCCACCGAAACCGCGGCGCAAGCGACCGGGGCGCTGTTGCTGATCGGCGTGACGCACCCGGAATTATTGGCGAGCGCCGCGCGCGGCGACGCCTGCACCGCGCTTGCCCAGTCGCGCCGGGCCGCGCAATGGGCGCGGGCGTTCGCGGAGCGCGCCGGGGTCTCGTGCCGGATCATCGAGGCGGCCGCTGCGGAGGGCTTCGGCGCCGGGGACCTCGCCCGCTGCGGCGGCCCGTTCGATTCGATCCTCATCGACCAGTCCGGCGGTGGCGCCGAAGGTCTGCCGTTTCTGCTGTCGCGCGCGCGCGGGGCGCTGAACCCGCGCGGTCGGCTGTGGGTATTCGAGCGCTATGACTCGCTCGATACCGCGCGCGATCGCATCGTCGAACACCCGATCGCCCGGCTGCGCCGCCTGCTGAGCGATGCCGGACTGCGCTGCGAGAAAATCAGCCCCCTCGAGGCTGATGGCGAACATGTGCTCGCCGCGCGGGCCTCGCCGGTGAGCGCCGATCTCGGCTTGCGCGCTGGCGCCGCAGGTGCGGCATGAACTCCGCGCCCACGCTGCCCATCCGCGTCTCCTTCGAATTCTTCCCGCCCGCGGACGCGGCCATGGAGGCCACACTGTGGGCATCGATAGAGCGGTTGGCCCCGCTTGAGCCAAGGTTCATCTCGGTGACCTACGGCGCCGATGGCTCCACGCGCGAGCGCACGCACGATGTCGTGACGCGCATCCAGCGCGATACGCGACTCACGGGGGCGCCGCACCTGACCTGTGTCGGCGCTTCCCGCGGCGAGATTCTCGGTATCGCGCGCGCCTACTGGGACCAGGGGATTCGCCACATCGTGGCGCTGCGCGGCGACCTGCCGCAGGGGGAAGCTAGCCAAGAGCCAAACCCCGCGGGCTTCGCCTTCGCCGCTGATCTTGTCGCCGGCCTCGCCGCGGTGGCGCCGTTCGAGATCTCCGTCGCCGCGTATCCGGAAGGCCACCCGGAGGCGCGCTCGGCGCAGGCGGACCTGGACAACCTGAAGCGCAAGATCGACGCGGGCGCGACGCGCGCCATTACTCAGTTCTTCTACGACACCGCGACGTACCTGCGCTTTCGCGACCGTTGCGCCGCGGCCGGCATAACAGCGCCGATCGTGCCGGGCATCCTTCCCATCACGCGCTTCGCGCAGGTGCGGCGCTTCGCGGAACGCTGCGGCGCCTCGATCCCGCCGTGGCTGCATGAACGCTTCACCGGACTTGAGGAGGACGCGGAGACGCGCCGCCTGATCGCCGCGAACATCGCCATCGAGCAGGTCCACGCGCTCGCCCGTCACGGCGTCAGCGAATTCCATTTCTACACCCTCAATCGCGCGGAACTCACCTTCGCGATCTGCCACGCGCTGGGGCTGCGCCCGCAGGCCTCCGCGCGCCGCGCCGCGAGCCAGGAACTACACGCATGAGTTCGTGCGACCACTCCGGTCACGGCGCCGTCGTTCCGCGCGCCGATACCGACAAGACGACCCCGCCCGCGCGCGCCGCGGCGGTTCCATACGCGGTCGCCCCGGTGGACGAGGCGCGCCGGCGCGAGCGCATCGAGTGCCTCAGGCGCATGCTCGAGGAGCGCATCGTGGTGCTGGACGGGGCGATGGGCACGATGATCCAGCAGCACAAGCTCGACGAGGCGGGGTTCCGCGGCGAGCGGCTGCGCGCCCACGCGCGGGACCTACGCGGCAACAACGATGTCCTGACGCTCACCCGTCCGGAGCTCATCGCCGATATCCACCGCGCTTACTTCGAGGCCGGCGCGGACATCATCGAGACCAACACGTTCAACTCCAACTCGGTCTCGCAGGCTGACTACGGCCTGGAGGCCCTCGTACCGGAACTCAACTATCGCGCGGCCTGCCTGGCGCGCCGCGTCGCCGACGATGTCGCGGCGCGCACCGGCGCGCAGCGCTACGTCGCCGGGGCCATTGGCCCGACGAACCGCATGACCTCGCTGTCCCCGGACGTGAACGATCCGGGTTATCGCAGCGTCACCTTCGATGAACTCGTCGCCGCTTATCTTGAGGCGGCGCGCGGACTGGTGCTCGGTGGCGCGGACTTCCTGCTCATCGAGACCGTGATCGACACGCTAAACGCGAAGGCGGCGATCTACGCGGCCATGACCCTGTTCGACGAGACCGGTGTCACCCTGCCACTGGCGATCTCCGGGACGATCACCGATGCCTCGGGGCGGGTGCTGTCGGGACAGACGACCGAGGCCTTCTGGAACTCGATCAGGCACGCGCAGCCGCTGTTCATCGGGCTCAACTGCGCGCTGGGCGGCGCGCAGCTGCGGCCGTACGTGCAGGAGCTGTCCGTGGTCGCGGATACCTACGTCTGCGCCTATCCCAACGCCGGACTGCCCAACGCCTTCGGCGAGTACGACGAGGGCGCGGCGGAGACCGCGGAGATCCTGCGTGAATTCGCTGAGTCGGGCCTGGTCAACATCGTGGGTGGGTGCTGCGGAACCACGCCCGAGCACATCCGCCTGATCGCCGAGGGCGTGCGAGGACGCAAGCCGCGGCAGCGCCCGCCCCCGGTGGCGAAGTGCCGACTCGCGGGCCTCGAACCCCTGAACATCGACGACAGCAGCCTGTTCGTCAACGTGGGCGAGCGCACCAACGTCACCGGCTCCGCCAAGTTCCGCAAGCTGATTGAGGCCGGTGACTACACCGCGGCCTTGGATGTGGCCCGGCAGCAGGTGGCAAGCGGCGCCCAGGTGATCGATATCAACATGGACGAGGGCATGCTCGACTCGCAGGCGGCGATGGTGCGCTTCCTGAACCTCGTCGCCGCGGAGCCGGACATCGCGCGCGTGCCGGTGATGATCGACTCCTCCAAGTGGTCGGTGATCGAGGCTGGGCTCAAGTGCGTGCAGGGCAAGGCCATCGTCAATTCGATCAGCATGAAGGAGGGCGAGGAGATATTCATCGAGCACGCCCGCAAGGTGCGCCGCTACGGCGCCGCCGCGGTGGTCATGGCCTTCGATGAACAGGGGCAGGCGGACACCGTCGAGCGGCGCGTGCTCATCTGCTCCCGCGCCTACCGCATCCTCACCGAGCAGGTAGGTTTCGCGCCCGAGGACATCATCTTCGACCCGAACATCTTCGCCGTCGCGACTGGGATCGAGGAGCACAATTCCTACGGCGTCGCCTTCATCGAGGCGACGCGCAGGCTCAAGCGGGAGCTGCCGCACGCGCTGATCAGCGGCGGCGTTAGTAACGTGTCCTTCTCGTTCCGCGGCAACGACCCGGTGCGCGAGGCGATGCACTCGGTGTTCCTCTTCCACGCCATCGCGGCCGGCATGGACATGGGGATAGTCAACGCCGGGCAACTGGCGATCTACGAGCAGATCCAGCCGCCGCTGCGCGAGGCATGTGAGGACGTGATCCTGAACCGCCGCGCCGATGCCACGGAGCGGCTGCTGGAGATCGCCTCGCGCTTCAAGGGCGAGGGCGGCGTACGTCGCGTCGAGGACCTGGAGTGGCGCTCGCTGCCGGTGCCCAAGCGCATCGAGTACGCGATGATCAAGGGCATCGATGACTACATCATCGAGGACACCGAAGCCGCGCGCTTGTCGTTCGAGCGTCCGCTGGAGGTCATCGAGGGGCCGCTGATGGACGGCATGAACGCGGTCGGCGACCTGTTCGGCGCCGGCAAGATGTTCCTGCCCCAGGTGGTCAAGAGCGCGCGCGTCATGAAGCGCGCAGTCGCGCACCTTGTGCCATTCATCGAGGCGAGCAAAGACGCCGGCGCGCGTCGCACCAAGGGCCGCATCGTGATGGCCACGGTCAAGGGCGATGTGCACGACATCGGCAAGAACATCGTCGGTGTGGTCCTGCAGTGCAATAACTTCGAGGTCATCGACCTGGGCGTGATGGTGTCCTGCGAGAAGATACTGGAGACCGCGCGGCGCGAGCAGGTCGACTTCATTGGCCTGTCAGGGCTTATCACCCCGTCGCTGGATGAGATGGTGCACGTCGCCAAGGAGATGAAGCGGCTGGGATTCGAGCTGCCCCTGCTCATCGGCGGCGCCACGACCTCGCCCGCGCACACCTCGGTGAAGATCGCGCCGCAATACGCCTCAGAGGTGATCTACGTCAAAGACGCCTCGCGAGCGGTGGGGGTGTGCCAGACGCTGACCCAGCCGGAGCAGCGCGGCGCGTTCGCGGCGAAGATAGCGGAAGAGCACCAGCGTCGTCGCGAGCAGCACGCCGCGAAGACGGTCAAGGTTCCGGAGCTATCGATCGCCGCCGCGCGCGCCAATCACCGGCGCATCGACTGGGCGGCGTACCAGCCGCCAGCGCCGCGCATGCTGGGAATCCAGCACTTCGATGGGTATCCGCTGGAGGAATTGCTCGGCTATATCGACTGGATGCCGTTCTTCAACGCCTGGGAGTTCTCCGGCAAGTTCCCCGAGATCCTCACCGACCCGGTCGTCGGCGAGGCCGCCAGCAACCTTTACGCCGATGCCCGTCGCATGCTGAAGACCCTGCTCGCTGAGCGCTGGTTGCGCGTGCGCGCGGTCATCGGACTCTTCCCCGCCAACGCCGTGGGAGATGACGTGGAGTTGTACGCCGACGAGTCCCGCGGGCGTGTGCTGACCACGCTGAACTTCCTCAGGCAGCAGAAGGGCAAGCCCGACGGCCAGCCGCATGAGTGCCTCGCTGACTATGTCGCGCCCAAAGCGAGCGGCGTGCGTGACTACTTCGGCGCGTTCGCCGTCACGGCCGGCATCGGGATCGAGAAGCACGTCGAGCGCTTCGAGAAGGCGCACGATGACTACTCGAGCATCATCCTCAAGGCGCTCGCCGACCGGCTCGCGGAGGCCGCGGCCGAGCATTTCCATGAGCGCGTACGGCGCGAGCTGTGGGGCTACGGCGTCGACGAGGTGCTGACCAACGACCAGCTGGTACGCGAGGAGTACCGCGGGATCCGCCCGGCGCCTGGATATCCGGCCTGCCCGGACCACACCGAGAAGCGCAAGTTGTGGGAGCTGCTGGACGTCGACCGCAACGCGGGCATCCGCATCACCGAATCGTTCGCGATGTATCCGACGGCGGCCGTCAGCGGCTGGTATATCGGGCATCCGCAGTCGCGTTACTTCGCGCTCGGCAAGATCGACCGCGACCAGGTCCAGGACTATGCGCGGCGCAAGGGGGAGACGCTTGAGTACACCCAGCGCTGGCTCGCCCCGAGCCTGGGTTATGATCCCTAGCGAGTCTGCGCGCCGCGCCGCTCAGTCTCCAGCGCCCGAAGATACCCGGCGCCCCCCAGGTCGCGCATCTGCCCGAGGATCCAGTCGCGCCGCGTCAGCACGTAACGCGAGGGGCGCTCCGCATGCAACTGTAGCGGGTTCGGCAGGACCGCGGCCAGCAGCGCCGCCTCCGATGAACTCAGGCCGCCGGCGGGCTTGTGCCAGAAGCGGTGCGAGGCGGCCTCCACACCGTAGATCCCGTCGCCGAACTGGGCGATGTTCAGGTACATCTCGAGGATGCGCTCCTTGGGCCACAAAGCCTCGATCAGCACGGTGAAGTAGGCCTCGAGCCCCTTGCGCGCGAAGCTGTGGCCGGACCACAGGAAGAGGTTCTTGGCCACCTGTTGCGAGATGGTGCTCGCCCCGCGTAGGCGCTTGCCCCGCTCGCTGGCGCGCACAGCGGCGCGGATGGAGTTCAAGTCGAAGCCGGCATGGAATGGAAAAAGCTGGTCTTCCGAGGCGATCACCGCGATGGCCGCATGCGGGGAGATCTGCTCAAGGCTCGCCCATTGGTAGTCGCTGTGGTAGTCGCGCCGCTGGGTCGCCCACGCCTGCGCGCGCCCCTCGACCATCATCGCGCTGGTCATCGGGTTTAGCCAGCGCAACAGCAGCACCGCGACGACGCTGAGCACCACCCAGGCGAGCAGGACGGCGCCAAGCCACTCCAGGATCCGCCGGACAACGCCGCCGCGCCGCCGGCGCGCGCCGACTGACCCGGTGCGCCCGCGACGCTGACCGATGGACTGGCTCGTCAAGGTACCAACGGGGGGTTTACTTCGGCTCGATGCGCCGCGCCGACGTGATGACGACATCCTCGAGGGGCACGCCCTGGTGTCCCTTCTTGTTGCCGGTGCTCACCTTGGCGATCTTGTCGATCACGTCCATCCCGTCGGTGACCTTGCCGAACACCGCGTAGCCGTAATCGCGCGGGCCGTGGTCGAGGAACGCGTTGTCGACGAGATTGACGAAGAACTGCGAGGTCGCGCTGTTGATATCGCTCGTGCGCGCCATCGAAAGATAGCCGCGACCATTCTTCAAGCCGTTCTTGGCCTCGTTGCTGATCGGGGTCCGCGTCTTCTTGTTGGCGAGGTCGGCCGTGAGGCCGCCGCCCTGGATGACGAACCCCGGCACGACGCGATGGAACACCGTGCCGTCGAAAAAGCCGTCATCGACATAGCGCAGGAAGTTTTCCACGGTCACGGGGGCTTCCTTCGGGAACAACTCCACCGTGAACGGGCCGTGCGAGGTTTCGAATCTGATCATCGTTGTCCTTCCGTCATGCGCTCGTGTCCAGCCAGATCGCGGTGCGAGGTTACGTGACGGAACCCCGCCACGACAAGCGCGCCGCGGACTTGGGAGCCCTGGCTGTCGCCATGTTCCAGCAGCAGCCAGCCCCCCTGGGTGAGGTGGACCGCCGCGCCGGCGGCGAGCGTGCGCAGGCTCGCCAGCGCGTCGTCCCCGGGGGTGAGCGCGAGCCGTGGCTCGTGCCCGAGGCGGCTCATCGCCGGGTCCGCGGCCGCGACATAGGGCGGGTTGCTCACCAGCACGTCGAACGACTCGCCCGTGATCGCCGCGAACCAGTCGCCCAGGCGGAACTCCACGCGCGCAAGCCCCAGCGCGACGGCATTGGCGCGCGCCATCCCGAGCGCCGCCGCCGAGACGTCGGTGGCCACCACCCGCCACTCGGGCCGCTCACTCGCCAGTGCCAGCGCGATGGCACCTGAGCCGGTCCCCAGGTCCGCGACGGCCCCGCCCGCGTCGGGTCCAAGAATCAGCGCGCGTTCCACCAGGAGCTCAGTCTCAGGCCGCGGAACCAGCACCGCGGGACTGACGGCCAGCTCGAGCGACCAGAACTCACGGCGGCCGACCAGGTAGGCGACGGGCTCGCCCGCGCCGCGCCGCGCCACCAGGTCCAGATATTCACGCGCCCGCGAGGGCTCGCATGATATCTCCGCGTGCGAACTCAGGTGGGATCTCGGCACGCCCATGACGTAGGCCAGGAGCAGCTGCGCATCGAGCTCCGGATTCTCTATGTGAGCCGCGCCGAGTGCCCGCAGCCGCTGGGTAGCCAGCGCCAGCAGCGATCCTGAGGTCTCAGCGCCGGTCATACCGGCCATGACGCGGCGAGGCTAATATATTCACGTGCCAAAAATACCCTATCCGGTCGATCATCCTCTGCCTGTCGCGGAACTTCTCGACCTGAGTTTCCGCGTCTATCTGGCGACGCTGGTGAGGTGCCTGCCGTTCGCCGCGCTCGCCGTGATCGCGTATCAGCTCCCGAATCTCTCCCACCTGAGCGGTGCGCTGGCGCCGGCGCGGTCACCGTTGAAAGGATCATTGGATCCGCGCCATATCGCGCTGAATCTCGTGGGCGTCGTGGTGGCGCTGGTGCTCTACGGGGCCGTGCTGCTGCGTCAGGACGCCATGTGCCGCGGGCGCCCGGCGGGCGCGGAGCTCGCGGCCGTGGCGCGGCGCGTTCCGGGCATCGTCGTCTTCGCGATCGTGTTCGCGCTGGCGCTCGCGCCGGCGAGCCTGTGCTATCCGCCAACACACCATGGCCTGTCCCTGCTGCTCCTGGTCCCGGTCGGTTACTTCACGGTGGCGGCCTGCTGCGCGTTCCCGATACTGCTGCTCCGCCGCGCCGCCGCGCTCTCGAGCTTCGCCCAGAGCTGGCGCCTGACCCATGGTGGCCTGTGGCGCCTGTGCCTCATCTGGACCGTGACGTTCACCACACTGCTGGGCCTGTCGGTTCCGCTCGGTGCGATCCCCGCGTTCGCAGCGGCGGTCCTGTCCCACGGCGATGCCACGGTGGCGCCGGCCGCGGCCGCGGTGATCGCTTTCGCGCTGCTGACCCTGGCCACCCCGCTCGGCGCCGCCATCCAGCTGGTGGTGCTCGGCGACCTGACAGCGCGACGGGCAGGCGCCGCGCTTGCGTCGCCAACGTCAGTCGCGGCCTGAACCCGCCGGCGCGGCGCGTGTATCACGCCTCCTCGGCGAGCAGCTCCGCCTGGTGCTCCTGCTGCAGCGCCTGCACCAACTCATCCAGTCGCCCGTCCATCACGTGCTGGAGCTTGTAGAGGGTGAGGTTGATGCGATGGTCGGTGACGCGGCCCTGCGGAAAGTTGTAGGTGCGTATGCGCTCGGAGCGGTCGCCCGTGCCGACCTGCAGGCGGCGTGACTGGGCCTGCGCGGACTGCTGCTTTTCCTGCTCCGAGACCAGCAGTCGCGCCTTGAGCAACGACATCGCGCGCGAGCGGTTCTTGTGCTGCGAGCGCTCGTCCTGGCACTCGACCACTATGCCACTGGGAATATGCGTGAGGCGCACCGCGGAGTCGGTCTTGTTCACGTGCTGGCCGCCAGCACCCGAGGAGCGGTAGGTGTCGGTGCGCAGGTCCGCCGGATTGATGTCGACCTCGACTTCCTCGAGCTCCGGCAGGATGGCCACGGTGACAGCCGAGGTGTGAATGCGTCCCTGGGCCTCGGTCGCCGGCACGCGCTGCACGCGGTGGGTGCCGGACTCGAACTTCAGCAGCGAGAACGCCCCCTTGCCCACGATCCGGCTGACGACCTCCTTGTAGCCGCCGTGCTCGCCGTGGCTCTCGCTGATGGTCTCGACGGCGAAGCCCTTGGACTCGGCGTAGCGCGCGTACATGCGATGCAGGTCACCGGCGAAGATCGCCGCCTCGTCTCCGCCCGTGCCGGCGCGCACTTCGAGGAAGATGTTCTTGTCGTCGCGCGAGTCCTTCGGCAGCAGCAGCTTGCGCAGCTCGTCCGCCTCGAGGTCGAGCGCTTCCCGCAGTCGCTTCGCCTCCTCCTCACCGAGCGCGCGCATCCCGGCGTCAGAGTCGTTCTGCAGATCGCGCGAGGCGGCGAGCTCTCCCTCCAGCGCGTGGTAGCGGGCGAAACGCGCCGCCAGTGGCTGCAGGCGCGCGTATTCCATCGACAAATCGCGGAAGCGCTGGGAACTTCCCGCGACCTCGGGCGAGCCCAGAAGGTGGCCGACCTCCTCGAAGCGCTCGGCGAGTTTCTGCAGACGTTGTTGGATGGATTCCTTCATGGGTTGGGGGCGCGCATTCTCCCGGATGTCCGCACTTTGTGACAAGTTGCGCGATGCGCACTTTGAGCAGGGTCTATAGTATCCGCTGTGAATACTATCAATCGCTTGCGTAACTTATGGGGTCCCGTCGTCACCGCCACGCTGCTGACGGCCCTGGCCGCCTGCGCCACCACGCAGGCTCCCAAGCAGAAACCCCCGGCCGTCGCCAGCGATGTGCCGCCGGTCGCCGCGGCCGCCGAAGCGGCCCTGAAGAGCGGCGACTGCCGGACCGCCTCTGAATCCTACGCACGGCTCGCCGCCAGCGGCGACGTGCCACTCGCCCGACGGGCCACGCAGGTGGCGATGGCCTGCGAGCACCTGCCCGCGGCGTGGCAGTCCGCGACCCGCTGGCGCACGCTCGCGCCGGATGACCGGGAGGCTAACGCCCTGTACGCCGCGGTCGCCCTGAAGTTATATCGAACCGCCGATGCGCGGCTTGCCATCCAGCAGTTCTGGCGGGGGGAGGACTCGAGGAACGCGGCGCAAGCCGGCCCGACAACCCCCGGCGCGGCGGCGGCTCCCGTGACGCCCGCGAAACGGCCCGCCGCCGATCGCACCGCGCGGAGCATGACCGAGCTGAGCGCCCTACTACTTCAGGAATCGGACGCAGCGGCGGTGCTCATGGCGATGAGCGGTGTGCTGGAGCCGACCGCCAACTCGCCCGAGACCTTCACGCTGCTCGGGGAACTCTCGCTTTCGGCCTACGATGGCGAGCGCGCCGCGGGCTACGCCCAGCGCGCGCTCAAGTACGATCCCAAGGATCTGGCCGCCTTGCGCGTGCTCGCGCGCGCCTACCTCATGCGCGGCGATGCGCCACAGGCGCTGGCGACGGCGCGCGCGGCCAAGGCGGACGACGCCCGGGTCGGGGGCTTCGAACTCGCCGAGATCCTGGCTTCGCTCGATCGCGGCGAGGAGGCCCATCAGGAGCTGGAGCGGCTGCGCGGCAGCGGTGCGCCGCGGAATGAGATCGAGCGTCGGCTGGCGCTGCTCGCGTTCAATTCCGGCGACTACAAGGAGGCGCGGCAGCGCTTCTCCGAGCTGATGACCTCGGGCGACGGAAATGATGGAGTCGAGCTGTACCTGGCGGATATCGCCTCGCGGGATGGCGATAGGGACGCGGCGCTCGCCGGTTACCGGCGCCTGTATGACTCCTCGGTCGCGGTGTCGGCGCGCTCGCGCGCGGCCGCACTATTGCTCGAGCGTCGCTCGCGCGCGGAAGCGCTCGCCCTGCTGGACGACTACGCCGCTGACCATCCGGAGGATGAACTCGACCTGACGCTCGTCAAGGCGCGACTGCTCGCCGACAACGGTGAGGGCGACACGGGCCTTGCGTTGCTCGGCTCGGCGCTTGAGCGCCATCCACAGCATCCCTCGATCGAGTACGACCGGGCGGTCATCCTGGAACAGTCCGGCCACGTGCACGAATCCGTGGAGGCTCTGCAGCGCATACTCGAGAAGCGCCCCAACGATCCGGCGCTGCTGAACGCCCTCGGCTACACCATGGCGGAACACTCCCTCGAGCTGCCCCGCGCCGAGGCACTGATCCGTCGCGCGCTGACGGTCATGCCTGACAGCCCCGCGGCGCTCGACAGCCTCGGGTGGGTGAGATTCCGCTCCGGGGACCTGTCAGGGGCGACGGCGACGCTCGCGCGCGCCTATTCACTCAGTCATGAGGGTGAGATCGCGGCGCACTGGGGCGAAGCGCTTTGGTCGAGCGGCAACCAGGGCGAGGCGCGCCGGGTGTGGGCCGCGGCACTGGCGCGAGACCCGGATTCGAAGCCGTTGAAGGCGACCATCAAGCGGCTACTGCCGGATGCGAAGTAGCCCATCGCGCGCCAGCGCGGCGGGCCTGGTCGCGCTGCTCTGGCTGGCCGGTTGCCACACGCTCACGCCAGCGCCATCAGCCTCGGCGCCCTGGGACCTCAGGCGTCCGCAGCTGCAGGCGCAGGAGCACTTCGTTCTCAAGGGGCGGGTCGCCGTGGCCACGGGCGGCACGGGCTTCAACGCCAACCTCCGCTGGACGCAGGATGCGGACAACGCGCGCCTTACGCTCGAGGGCCCCTTGGGTGTCGGGGGTGTCCAGGTGAATTCCTCCGGCGGCGCCCTCGAGGTCGTGAACTCACACGGAGAGCGCATCGATAACGATGCGGCGCGAGCGGAACTGCGCGCGCGGCTGGGATTCGACATACCCCTTGCCAGCCTGCGTTACTGGATCCTCGGGGTGCCGGCGCCGAATTCCCCGGCCGAGGAATCCCTCGATCAGCCGCGGCAGCGACTTGACAGCCTCGTCCAGGACGGCTGGCACATCGGCTACACCGGCTACGTGGAGGTTCACGGCCACACTCTGCCCGCGCGGCTCATCCTGGAACGTGAAGCGGTGCGTGTCCGCCTGGTCGTGGACGACTGGCAGCTATGAATCGGAGGGCGCGGGAGGGTGCGCCGGGTCTGGCGGAGACGCATTGGCCCGCCCCCGCCAAGCTCAACCTCTTCCTCCATGTCCTCGGGCGTCGCCCGGACGGATATCACGAGCTGCAGACCCTGTTTCAGCTCGTGGACCTCACCGACACGGTCGGCATCGCCCTGCGCACGGATGGGAGAATCGAGCGAGCCGCGGCTTCCTATGGGGTGGCTCCCGAGCTGGACCTCACGGTGCGCGCCGCTCGCGCCCTCAAGGCCGCGACCGCGACCCCCCTGGGGGCAAGCCTGCGGGTGCGCAAGCGCATTCCCCTGGGCGGGGGGCTGGGTGGCGGAAGCTCCGATGCGGCCACCGTGCTCCTGGCACTTAACAGAATCTGGGATTGCGGGCTGTCGCTGGACGAGCTGGCTGACCTGGGACTGCGCCTAGGGTCTGATGTCCCTGTTTTTATTAGAGGTTTTTCGGCCTGGGCGGAAGGCGTCGGTGAGCGCCTGAGCGCGGTCGAGCTTCCCGCGGCCTGGTACGTGATCATCCACCCGGGGGTCGCCGTCAGCACCGCTGAGATCTTCCAGAGCCTTGAATTGACACGAAATTCCCCCCTGCTCACAATACGCGCCTTTTTTGAGTCGGGCGGCCGTAATGACTGCGAGCCGGTGGTGCGCTCGAAGGTACCGGAGGTGGCTGAGGCATTGGAGTGGCTGGGGCGACTCGCACCGGCGCGACTCACCGGAACCGGGGCGTGCGTCTTCGCCGCTTTCGGCTCCGCCATTGACGCTGAACGCGTGGCCGCGAGGGTCCCGGACCGCTGGACGAGCTACGTGGCGCGCGGCCTGAACAAATCCCCGCTGCACGAGCTGTTAGCGCCCGCGCGGCGCGGCTGATGCGGCTGTAAGATGCGCGCCGGCGCGCCTTTCCGCGCGTGCGGAACGGAAGCTGGGGTGTCGCCAAGTGGTAAGGCAGCGGGTTTTGATCCCGCCATTCGGAGGTTCGAATCCTTCCACCCCAGCCATTAATGGGGTCGGCGCCGTTGCGGCGCCGACAGTGGCCCGGGAGTCGGTGGAAGTTGCGCGCATAGATCTATGAGTACGAGCGACACACTGGCCCTCTTCGCGGGTAACGCCAATCCGGCGCTTGCCCACGAGATCGCGCGCAATCTGCAGACGCCGTTGGGGCGCGCTTCCGTGGGGCGCTTCAGCGATGGCGAGATCAACGTCGAGTTGATGGAGAACGTGCGTGGGCGCGACGTCTTCATCCTACAGCCGACCTGCCCGCCGGCCAACGACAGCCTGATGGAGCTGCTGGTGATGGTGGATGCCTGCCGGCGCGCCTCCGCCGCCCGCATCACCGCGGTGGTGCCGTACTTTGGCTACTCGCGCCAGGACCGGCGACCGCGCGCGACGCGCTCGGCGATCACTTCGAAGCTCGTGGCCAACATGGTCGCCGGCGCAGGTGTTGACCGGCTCCTGACTGTGGACCTGCACTCGGATCAGATCGAGGGGTTCTTCGACATCCCGGTCGACAACGTGTACGCCTCTCCGGTGCTGCTGGGTGATGCGTGGAAGCAGTCATACAGCAACCTCATCGTCGTCTCGCCGGATGTGGGTGGGGTCGCGCGCGCGCGCGCCTTCGCCAAGCGGCTGGACGACACGGAGTTGGCGATTATCGACAAGCGGCGCCCGCGGCCGAACGAATCGAAGGTGATGAACATCATCGGCAATGTCGAAGGTAAGACCTGCATGCTGGTCGATGACATGGTCGATACCGCGGGCACGCTGTGCCAGGCGGCGCAGGCGCTGCGCGATGAGGGAGCGATCAAGGTCGTCGCCTACATCACGCACCCGATCCTGTCGGGAGCGGCGCTCGAGCGCATCTCCAAGTCCGCGCTCGATGAGCTGGTCGTGACTGACACGATCCCGTTGAGCGCCGCGGCGAAGGCGATGGGTCGCATCCGGCAGTTGTCCGTGGCGGCGCTGCTGGCCGAGACGATCCGCCGTATCCGCGACGAGGAGTCGGTGAGTTCGCTGTACGTTGACTGAGGCGCACCGCGGGGCGAGGGTCTGAGTTTTCTTGGATGTGCTGGTTTGGTCGCGACCTGGCACTTGTTGGTAACTACTGGAGACTGAGTAATGCGTATTTCATTCACATTCAGCGCGGACGCCCGTGCGACGCAAGGCAAAGGTGCGAGCCGCCGCCTGCGTCACACCGGGAAGGTCCCCGCGGTCCTGTACGGCGCGCAGCAGGACGCCCAGGACCTGACCCTCGATCAGCAGAAGCTGCTCACGATGATCGCTGACGAGCGTTTCTATTCCTCCATCGTGCGCTTGCAGGTGGGCGCCGCCACGCACGAGGCTATCGTCAAGGATGTGCAGATGCATCCGGCGAAGAACCTCGTCGTGCACGTCGACCTGCAGCGCGTCGTCGAGAACGAGAAGATCCGCCTGCACCTGCCCCTGCACTTCAAGGGCGAGGCCGCATCCCCTGGCGTGAAGACCCAGGGCGGCGTGGTCTCGCACCTGCGTTCGGACGTGGAAGTCACGTGCCTGCCGAAGGACCTGCCGGAATTCCTCGAGCTCGACCTGTCGGGCATGAGCCTGAACGAAACGAAGTTCCTGGCGGACATCCCGCTGCCCAACGGTGTCACGATCCTCGAGCTCACGCGCCGCAACGCGGCCGTGGTCTCGATCCACGCGCCGCGTGCCGAGGAGCCAGAGCCGGTTGCCGCGGTCGCCGCCGCGACGCCTGCCGAGGGCGCCGCTCCGGCCGCTGGGGCCGCCGCTGGGGCCGCCGCTGGGGCCGCCGGCGCGCCGGCAGCCGCTGGCGATGCCAAGAAGGGGGAGGAGAAGAAGGACGCCGCTCCCGCCAAGAAAGAGGGCGGCAAGAAGTAGCCGCCCGCGGGCTACGGCCCGAGCGTTCACCGGCCGCTGCGGGAGCAAGGCTCCTGCAGCGGCTGGTGGCGTTTTCGGTGTGAGTCAAAGACATGGCAGGCGAGGCAATCAAGCTGATCGTCGGGCTCGGCAATCCGGGCACCGAATACGCGCGTACCCGGCATAACGCGGGCTTCCAGTTCGTGGACGAGCTCGCGCGTCGTTTCGGGACGAGCTTCCGCAGCGAAGCGCGGCACCGTGGCGAACTCGCGCGCGCCAGGATTGGCGCGGTGGATGTCTGGCTGCTCAAGCCCATGGGTTACATGAATCACAGCGGTGACGCGGTACAAAGCGTCGCCACGTTCTACAAGATCGAGGTTCAGTCGATCGTGGTCGCCTACGACGACCTGGACTTCCCCGCCGGTGTCGTGCGCCTGAAGCAGGGCGGCGGGGCGGCGGGCCACAATGGGATGCGGGACGTGATCGCGCAGATGGGCGATGCGTTCTGGCGGCTGCGCATCGGCATCGGACACCCAGGCGACCGCTCGCTCGTACTTGACTACGTGCTGGGCCGCCCGCCGGCGCCCGAGGCGCAGCTCATTCAGGACACGCTGGTGGCCGCCGCCGACAGCGTGCCGGTCCTCATCGCCGAGGGTGGACAGGCCGCGATGATGCGACTCCACACCCGTGACGGCGCCGCGCCGCTCGCCAACTAAAGAAACACGGACCCCCAATGCCAATTCGCTGCGGAATCGTGGGCCTGCCGAACGTCGGCAAGTCGACCCTGTTCAATGCGCTCACGCGCGCGCAGATCGCCGCTGAGAACTACCCGTTCTGCACCATCGACCCCAACGTCGGCGTCGTGCCCGTGCCGGACCCGCGCCTCGAGCGGCTGTCCGCGATCGCGCACTCGGAGAAGATAATCCCCACGACCGTCGAATTCGTGGACATCGCCGGCCTGGTCGCCGGCGCCTCACAGGGCGAGGGGCTGGGTAACCAGTTTCTCGCGCACATCCGCGAGGTTGATGCGATCGCGCACGTGGTGCGCTGCTTCGAAAGCTCCGACGTCATCCACGTCGCCGGTAAAGTCGACCCGCTCTCGGACGTGGAGGTCATCGATACCGAGCTTGCGCTCGCCGACCTCGCCACCCTGGAGAAGGGACTGGACCGCGTCGCCAAGGCCGCGAAGAGTGGTGACAAAGACGCGGTGCGCCGGCGCGCGCTGTTTGAGCGGGTCAAGATCCAGCTGAACGCGGCCAAGCCAGTGCGCGCGCTCGCGATGACCGCGGAGGAGCAACGCGACGTGCGCGAGCTGCAGCTCCTGACAGCCAAGCCTGTCATGTACGTCGCCAACGTGAACGAGACGGGCTTCAAGAACAACCCGTTGCTGAGCGCGCTCGAGAAGCGCGCGGCCGCTGACGGCGCGGTCGTGGTCGCGGTGTGCGCCGCGATCGAGGCGGAGATCGCTCAGCTTGACGAGGCGGAACGCAGCGAGTTCCTCGCCGAACTTGGCCAGACGGAACCTGGCCTGAACCGCGTGATCCGCGGCGCCTACCGGCTGCTGGGTCTGCAAACCTACTTCACGGTAGGTCCCAAGGAGACGCGCGCGTGGACGGTGCGGGTTGGTGCTTCCGCCCCCCAGGCCGCGGGTGCGATCCACACCGATTTCGAGCGCGGCTTCATCCGCGCCGAGGTTATCGCCTTCCCCGACTACCTCGCCGGCAAAGGCGAGGCGGGCGCCAAGGAGGCGGGAAAGCTGCGTCTGGAGGGCAAGGAATACATTGTCCAGGAAGGGGACGTCATGCACTTCAGGTTCAACGTCTAGGGACCGATGGCCCGTCGATTTCGCCTGTTTTACAGTGAAACAGCCCGCGTTTGACACCCCCTAGGGGGGTGGGGACAATGCGCGCCGCTGGAAAGGTAGCTCAGCTGGTTAGAGCACGGCACTCATAATGCCGGGGTCGAGGGTTCGAGTCCCTCCCTTTCCACCAGATCCATCAAGCAGTTGCGCCGTAGCGCCTGATCTCATAACGGCGACGATCGCGCTTCGCTGATCGAGCCTTCCAGGCCGCCAACCGCCTGGCCGAAGCACATGAACCCGGCACGGCAAGGTTCGATTTCGTTGAGTGCTTTGTTGGCCAACATGGCGCGTCGCCCGCGGTGGAATCGGCATCGAGAATCTCAGCCGATCGAGGACGGCCGGCCGCGTTCGAGCGGAGCTTGGACTTGCGGGATCCGGGGAGAGCATTCACCTCCGTGCCCTCCCCAAGCCGGTGCGCGAAAGAAGCGGCTCGAAAGGTACCAATACGGTCAGTTCGAGACTCTCCACTCCGCCGACCGAGCGGGTTGAGCGTATCTTCTCAGACGCAATGGTTATGGCGTTGCCCGACGGTACGCACCGCCAAATGTGGCCGCTGACGCCAGCACTCAGCAGTCAATCCGGAGGTACTTCTTGCCAAAAGGTCGAGAGAGTGGAATGCCGCCACGAGAACAGTGGGAGACGTTCTTCGATCCCGCTGCGGTTCTTAAGGCCCTCGGTTGCCGCAGATTGCGCGGCGATTGCATCGAGTTTGGCTGCGGCTATGGCACATTCACGATTGCCGCCGCTCCGCGGGTTTCTGGCACTCTTTATGCGCTGGATATCGACGCGGCGATGGTGAACGCGACCGTGGCTCGAGTCACACAGGCGTCGCTCGACAACGTGGTCGTCGAACAGCGGGATTTATGCGTTAACGGCTGCGGGCGCCCCGACGCATCCGCGTGCTTTGTGATGCTGTTTAACCTCCTGCATATCGAGGAACCGATGGACTTGCTACGAGAGGCGTTTCGGGTGCTTCGGCCTGGCGGTCGGATGGGGGTGACTCACTGGAAAGTCGACACAAATACCCCCCGCGGACCGACGCTCGGTATCCGGCCTCGCCCGGAGCAATGTCGAGACTGGGCGGGGCAGGCTGGATTGCAGTGGGTGCGATATCAAGAGTTGCCGGGATCGCCGTGGCATTGGGGCATGGTCTTGGAACGGCCCTGATCTCGACGATGCAACTGTACGGTTACGGAAGTCACAACGGGCGACCGGCGTGATAGGGAGCCTGCTCGGTCGCAGCTACAAGCAGCTGCGCTTCTTCCGCAGGTTCTTCGCGGATTTTATCAGGCCCGCGCTGAGGGTCTATCCGGAAGCTCGACTGAAGATCGAGGAGAAGGGCGTGACGCTGCTGCCTTCACGTCCCCATGTGCCCCGCGACGCGCTCGGCACCGTTCGCTAAGGCCCCCGACGCCCCCGTTAAATCTCTCGCGGTGTTTGGCCGCCGCCGCGTCCGGCTGGAGCCACATTTGTATGAGGAAATTCGGAAGAAGCGGCGGCGCACGAAAGATTAAGGCAAATCGGGACGGAAACGGTGCTGTGCTACACTGTAGCCCAGAGAAAGGAGACTGAGCCATGGCGGAAAGCGCTGTCGTACGCGCCCGGATTGATGCGCGCACAAAAGAGGAGGCCGCAGCCGTACTGGCGGCCATGGGTCTCACTGTTTCGGATGCGTTTCGGATGCTGTTGGTGCGTGTGGCGAAGGAGAAGGCGCTCCCGTTCGAGCCGCTGAGTCCCAATGCCCAGACGATTCGAGCCATGAGGGAGGCCAGGAAGGGAAAGGCCCGCGCCTTCGCGGGCGTCGAGGATCTGATGGCAGATCTGAATGCGAAGGATTGAGCGCACGAAGGCTTTCAAGCGAGACTTCCAACACGCAATCGCCGCGCCCAGGCACCGCGACCTCGATAACCTGCTGCCAGCCGTGCTCACGCTGCTGGCGACGGACACACCGCTACCGGCGAAGTATGTTGACCATCCGTTGCGCGGGGAGTGGAAGGATTTTCGGGATTGCCATGTCAAGCCAGATCTCGTGCTGATTTATCGCAAGAGCGGCGCGGACCTCCTGCAGCTGGTGCGCCTCGGCTCGCACAGCGAGCTGGGGTTCTGACCCGGCGCCGGTGATGGGCGGGCGCCTCTCGTGCGGCGCCGGCGGCGGTGGCACCGACTTGTCCCGTCAGCAGCGGTAGGTGGACAGGGTCACTGGGACACGCGCGAGGACCTGCATGATTCGAAGCGAACGTCTGGCGGCGACTCTCGAAGGAGGCTTGTTGTCTTTCTCATCGGGGTTCGCATCAACCAACCCCTAAAGATTCACAAGTGGCTGCCGGTCACACGAGCCATGCCTCGCATGATCAAGGAGCTTTATCGGCAGCCCGAATTGGGTTTCATCCATGCGGAAACGTGGTTTTCCCGAACCGTCATCATGGTCCAATATTGGCCGCTCGCTCGATCAGCTATTGAGCTACGCCAAGAACAAGGAAGCGGAGCACTTGCCCGCCTGGCACGCCTTCAACTCATCCGTGGGCACAGATGGTTCAGTCGGCATATGGCATGAAACGTATGTCGCAGCGCCCGGAACCTACGAAAGCATTTACGTCAATATGCCAACGTTCGGCTTGGGCAAAGCGGGCACTTTGCAGTCTGCTTCCGGTGGTAAACAGTCGGCATCCGCTCGCCTGAGCTTAAGGTAAGGATGCGCAATGAAGGTCACTGACGGGCGATCAGGGCTCTTGCGGCGTGCACTTGGCACGCTGGCGGTTGCGGTCAGCTTAATGGTGGCCGCCGATGATGACTGTGCGCATGAACGAATCCAATAAAGCGGTCTTCATCAGTTACGCCTCCCAGGATGCGGAAGCCGCCACGCGCATTTGCGATGCTCTTCGTTCAGCCGGCATCGAGGTCTGGTTCGACCAGAGCGAGCTCAGGGGAGAGGATGCCTGGGACCGGCAGATCCGGAAGCAGATCCATGACTGCGCGCTGTTCATCCCCGTGATCTCGGCGAACACACAAGCGCGCCTTGAGGGCTACTTTCGGCTGGAGTGGCGGTTAGCCGTCGAACGTACGCACTTGATGGCGGACGCGAAGCCTTTTCTCATGCCGGTCGTCACGGACGACACGAGAGACCAGGATGCCCACGCTCCGGACGCATTTTGTGGAGTTCAGTGGTCGCGCCTCGCCGGCGGCCATGGTCTGAGTCCGAGCTAGGTCATGGAGACTGAACGAATACCCGCGGTCAAGATGGAACAGCACCGCACCGGACGTATCGGCTGGCTGCGCGCAGCAGTGTTGGGTGCGAATGACGGCATTCTCTCAACATCCAGTCTTGTGCTTGGCGTCGCGGCTGCGCATGGGACGCATGGCACTTTAATGGTAGCGGGGGTGGCGGGTATGGTGGCCGGGGCGATGTCGATGGCCGCCGGGGAGTATGTATCTGTCCACTCACAAGCGGATTCCGAACGAGCGGAACTCGCACTTGAGCGCGCGGAACTCAGCGCGGACTCCGCGACCGAGCAAAAAGAACTCACGGCCATCTACGTCGGTCGCGGCCTGGAATCAGCTCTCGCGGAGCAGGTTGCCAAGCAGCTGATGGCGCATGACGCGCTGGGCGCGCATGCCCGGGACGAACTGGGCATCTCAGAGACCTTCCGTGCGCGCCCGGTTCAGGCCGCTTTGACATCAGCGGGCAGCTTCGCGGTTGGAGCGATCATGCCTCTCGCGGCGACCGCCATGTCCCCGAAGGTCGGAATGATCCCTTTCATCGCGGGAACGTCGCTGCTGTTCCTGGCGCTGCTTGGAGCGGCAGCCGCGCGCATCGGTGGCGCAGCAGTGACGCTCGGCGCGCTACGCGTGACCTTCTGGGGCGCCTTGGCCATGGGAGTGACCGCGGGCGTTGGGTCCCTGTTCGGATCACTGGGCTGAGCTGGGACTAGAAAAGCGCGGCTCAGAGTGGCTGGCCTTGGTGGGAAACCTGTGCGCGGTCTAAGGCGTCACTCGGCTTCAGCTGCCAGCGCGAGTTCTGAGCGCGCACGCTCGCTACGGCGGCAGCAATTTTTCGGCCTCCCGGAACAGAGCCGGATCCACGCCGATACCTGAAGCCGCGGCGTTCTCGTCCACCTGCTCCGGCCGCGAGGCACCGACAATCGCTGAGGCCACGTTCGGCTGTCGCAGCACCCATGCCAGCGCGAACTGTGTGAGGGTCAGGTTCGCCCGGGTCGCGAGGTCCCTCATGCGCTGCACGGCCTGCAGAACCGGCGGCTCGAACCACTCCGGGTTGAGGAAGGCGCCCATGGCGCGATCCGCCGCGCGGCTGTCCGCGGGTGGTGGCGTGTTCGCGAGATATTTTCCCGTCAGCACTCCCTGCGCGAGCGGTGACCAGACGACCTGCGAGATCCGCGCCTGCGCGCACAGCGCCAGCAGCCCGTCCTCCGGGGCACGGTGCAGGAGCGAGTACTGGGGCTGACTCGAGACAAACCGCGCGACGCCCTTGAGCGCGAGCGCCGCCTCTATGCGGCTAAGCGGCCATTCGGAGAAGCCGATATAGCGCACCTTGCCGGCCTTTATGGCGACCGTGAGCGCCTCCATGGTCTCTTCCAGTGGCGTGTCAGGGTCGTTCCGGTGGCACTGGTATAGGTCGACGTAATCGACCTTGAGCCGCGCCAGCGATGCATCCAGCTGCTTGCTCACCTGGGCGCGCGACAAGCCGCGATCCGAATCGCTCATGGGAAAGAAGAGCTTGGTCGCCAGGATGTAGCTGTCGCGCTTGACGCCCACAAGGGCGTCGCCCAGCACCTGCTCCGCGGCGCCACGGCCGTAGACGTTGGCCGTATCGAAGAAATTGATGCCGCGCTCCAGCGCGCGCCGCAAGCAGGCGGTCGCCGCCTGCTTACGGCGCGCATCCGTGAACGTCAGCCACGAGCCGAAGCCGATTTCGGAGACCACGAGGTCACTGGAGCCTAGCGTGCGATATTTCATGGTGGCTGCGGGGACCGACCAGGGCTGGGCAGTCAGCTTAGCCCGGCAGCCAGGACACCGGGGAGGCAGGGGAGACTGGGCGGCACGCAGTCGCGCCCCGGTCGCACGCCCAGCCCCGCAGGCCGGCGTTCGTGAAGGCGTGCGGTATCGGGGAAACCCCTTAGTGGCTCGCAGTCCCGGTGCTGTGGAACTCATCTGTCGTGCCCGCGCCGCGCGAGGTATGATTGGCGCCAACTGAAGCCGGAGCGCCCGCCCCGAGAGTCGCGTGCTTAAGCGCTGTCGCTGCCGGAATTTATCGCCACTGTCACCGCAGTCCGCCTTGTGCCATTTGCCGGGTCGAGGGTTCGATTCCCCCCGATTCCATGTCTCCTTTGTCATCCCTGTCGAGTCTGAACGCCTCCTCGCCGCGCGCGGCGCCGGCGGCATGCAGAGCCTGGAACTTCATTGAGCATCCCGTCCAAGCCCCTCACGCCAACCGTCTTTTTCTTCTGCCGGCTCGGTGACATGGTCATGGTGACCTCGCTGCTGAACCTGCTGCGCAAGCGCTACGCGGCCTCGGTGCAGATGATCGGCACTGGCTCTTGGACATCGGCGATCTATGAGGGCAACCCGGATGTCGGGGGCGTGTGGTCGTTCCACCGGCACCTGCCGTTCTTCCTCGAGCGCTCATGGGGGCAGGTCAGGCACGCGCTGCGTGAAAGCGCGCCTGGGCCGATCTATATTTGCGAACGTCACTACCGGCAGCTGCCGCGCATCCGCCGCATGCTCAGATGGAGTGGCATCGACCCGGGACGCTGCGTCTTCCTGAGTGACCAGGACGTGGTGGCGCCTGAGCACCTCGTGGACCAGCTGCAACGACTTGGCACGCGAACCCCGCCTGTGCTGCGGGTGGTCGACTATCCGATCCCCGCGGCGGCGAGCGTCGTCGGGCCACGGCTGTATGTGCTGCCCGCCGAGCGTGCCGCGCGCGACGCGTGGCTGCGGGGGCAGGGATGGGCGCGCCGCGATCTCATCATCGTCCAGCCCGGCAACCACCGCAGCATGGGTCCGAGGCGCGATCGGTGGCGGCGCCTGAACACCGATGACAAGTGGTGGCCGCTCGAGCGCTGGGCGGCGTTGCTCGAGCGCATCCATTCGCATAACCACAACGCGCAGCTGCTGCTGCGCGGCTCGGCCCAGGAAGTGCCAATGCTCGAGGAGATCCGCGCCGCGGCCGGCCTGACGCGAGTGGCGGTCGTGAGTACCGACCTGCGGCGACTGTTCGCGCTGTGCGAATCCGCTCACAGCATGATCTCCGTCGATACCGGCCCGGCGCACGCCGCGGCCGCGCTGAGCCTGCCGCTGGTGGTGCTCTACGGATCCGAGTCGCCTCGGTTCTGGCTGCCGCGCAGTCCCCACGGCTCCCCGGTGGTCAGCGTTGGCGGGCCGCCGATGTCGAGCCGCGCCGATCAGGTGTCCGTGGAGGAGATGTTCACTGCCTGGCTCGACGTCGCCGCGCGGGCCACGCCCGAACCGCGCCGGATGAGCGCGACCGCGTGAGCTTCCCGCCGGC
Organism: Pseudomonadota bacterium; assembly: GCA_025360865.1. Taxonomy (GTDB): domain Bacteria; phylum Pseudomonadota; class Gammaproteobacteria; order Steroidobacterales; family Steroidobacteraceae; genus 13-2-20CM-66-19. The sequence goes on from JANYBG010000051.1 coordinate 29,958, forward strand.
GGCGGCCAAGCCGTGGCTTCAGCGATACGGGTCAGCGTGGTCGAGATACCGGCGTACGTAGTCACCGACGCCGGCCTCGAGCGTCGTGAAGGCGCGGCGGTAGCCGGCGGCGCGCAGGCGCCCCACTTTCGCCTCCGTGTGGTACTGATACTTCGGCGCAAGTGCCGCTGGCATGTCGATGAACTCGATCGCCTCCGGTTGCGCGCGGGCGCTGAACAACGCACGCGCCAGGTCAAGCCAGCTACGGGCGCTGCCTGTGCCGATATTGAAGAGGCCCGAGACCTGCGGGTTCTCGAGCAGCCAGACCATCACGTCGACGCAATCCTTCACATAGATGAAGTCGCGCACCTGGCCGCCATCGGCGTACTCCGGGCGCAGGCTGCGGAACAGCCGCATGGGCTCGCCGCCGCGCACGCCGGCGAAGTCGCGGGCGATGACGCTGCGCATCGTTCCCTTGTGATATTCGTTGGGGCCGTAGACATTGAAGAACTTGAGGCCCACGCACTGCGGGGGGAGGGCCGCGCCGCTCTCTCGCAGTCGCGCGATGCGCCGGTCCACCAGGTGCTTGCTCCACCCATACGCGTTCAGTGGCAGCAGCTTCGCCAGCGCCGCCGGGGTGGGATCGTCGTCGAAGCCCCCGGCGCCGTCCCCGTAGGTGGCCGCTGAGGAGGCGTAGATGAAGCGTCTCGCGTGGCTGGTGCACCAGTCGAGCAGATCCAGGGTCGCGCGAATGTTCTGCCGCACGACGAGGTCCACGTCGGTCTCGTTGGTTGAGCTGTTCGCGCCCATGTGCAGCACGGCCTGCACGTGTGCGCCATGGCGCTCAAGCCACCGCGGGAAGTCCTCCGGGCGCACGATATCGGCGACTTCGTGCCTGGCGAGGTTACGCCAGCGTTCATCCTGCCCGAGCCAGTCGACGACGGTGACCTCGCGGCCGCGCGCGGCGAGTTCGGCGACCAGGTTCGAGCCGATGAAGCCAGCGCCGCCGGTCACGACGTACATGGTTCAGGAGCCGTGCTGGGCCGCAGCGCCGGCGCCGTCGAGCCGGTGGATGATCCGCGCCGCCTCGGTGAGATCGCGCGCGATGTAGTCAGCTTGCGCCGGCTTGCCGTCGCTCGTAAGCGTGCCCGCCGACACGAGGATGGTCGTGGCGCCCACCCGCGACCCAAGCTCCACATCGCTGCTCTTGTCGCCGATCACGATTGATCGCGCCGGCTCGAAGCCCAGCGCGGCGGCCGCCTTGCGCAGCAGAGCGGTATTGGGCTTGCGGCAGTCGCAGAAATCCTCTGGGCGGTGCGGACAAAAATACAGGCCGGCGAGCGGCGCACCGGCGGCCTCGAGCATGGCGGTGAAGCGCCGGTTCACTTCCTCGAGCCGGGTGAGGGTGAAGAGGCCCAGGCCGACGCCTGACTGGTTGCTGACGACGATGAGGTGGTGTCCGGCCTCGTGCAGGAGACGCAGGCCCTCGGCGGCACCGGGCAGGAAGCGCAGGCCGTCGGGGTCATCGAGGTAGCCCCGATCAATGATTATCGTGCCGTCGCGATCGAGGATGACCGGGCGGGGGGCGCGCGGGGCGCTCACGCTTCTTTAACCGCGGCGATGCGGCGCAGCGTCTCGGTCGTGCTGTGCGCGGGAACGAGGTTGGCCAGCACGACCTTGCCGCCGCGCGCGATGACGAGGTCGGCGCCGATGACCGTCTCAACAGTGTAGTCGGCGCCCTTCACCAGGACGTCCGGCTCGATCGCGGCGATCAGGTTCAGTGGCGTGTCCTCCTCGAACACCACCACCGCATCGACCGCGCGCAGCGAGCTCAGGACCATCGCCCGGCTCTCGGCGTTCTGGATGGGCCGGCGGGGCCCCTTCAGGCGGCGGACTGACTTGTCGGAGTTGAGACCGACGATGAGCCGGTCAGCGGCGCCCTTGGCCTGGTTGAGCAGCGAAACGTGGCCCGGATGCAGCATGTCGAAGCAGCCGTTCGTGAAGGCCACTTTAAGCCCGAGCCGGCGCCAGCGGGCCAGCAGGACGTGCACGCGATCCAGCGAGAAGCTGGTCGCCGAGCTCGCCGAGGCTTCGGCGCCGCCCAGGCGCGCGAGCATCTCGTCGCGCGTCGCCGTCGCGGTTCCATACTTTCCCACGACGATCCCGGCGGCGAGGTTGGCCAGCCGGGCGGCGTTGCGCATGTCGGCGCCACTGGCCAGCGCCACCGCCATGGTGGCGACGGCGGTATCACCGGCCCCGGTGACGTCGTAGACTTCGTTGGCGAGGGTGCGGATATGCACCGCGGGGCGGCCCTGCTGCACGATCGACATGCCGTCCTTGCCGCGAGTGGCGACGACGGTGGCGCAGATACCGCGCTCGATCACCTCGGTCGCAGCGGCGGCCACCTGCTCATCACTCGAGCACTCATGGCCGCTTGCCAGCTGCAGTTCATGCTTGTTGGGGGTGAGGACGGTGGCCCCGCGGTACTTCGCGAACGAGCGGTTCTTCGGGTCGACCAGAACACGCTTGCCGGCGGCGACCGCGCTGGCGATCGCGCGCGCGGTCACGTCGTCGCTCAGCACGCCCTTGCCATAGTCGGAGAGGATCACGATATCCACCTCGGCAAGCGCCGCGGAATAGCGCGCGAGCGTCTGCGCGGCGACCGCGTCACTCAGCGGCTCGGACACCTCGCGATCGGTGCGCAGGATCTGCTGCTGATCGGCGATGTAGCGTGTCTTGGTGGTGGTCGGCCGCGCGGGATCCACGACCAGGTGTGTCTGGAAGGACGCGGGCCCGGTGAGCAGTCCGCGCAGCTCCGTCGCGGCCTCGTCCGCGCCGACCACACCTACGAGCACGACACGGGCGCTCAGGGCCGCGACGTTCCTGGCCACGTTGGCGGCGCCACCAGGCATGTTCGTCGTACGCTGCAGTGCCATCACCGGAACCGGCGCCTCAGGCGAGACCCGCTCCACCAATCCGTACAGGAAGCGATCGAGCATCACGTCCCCGAGCACGAGCACGCGCGCCTCGGCGAAGGACGCGAGCACATCGAGCAGTGTTTCGTCGCCCATCAGCTGGCGCCGGCCGCGACCAGCCGGGCCTCCAGCGCCTTGCACAGCATGTGCGTGACCAGGAGGTGCATCTCCTGGATCCGGCCGGTGATGCGCGAGGGCACGACGATCGCCGCGTCGCAAAGCTCGCGCATCGCACCGCCATCCCCCCCAATGAGTCCGCTCGTCCGCAGGCCTTTGGCGCGCGCCTCGCGCAGCGCGGCGAGCACGTTCGGACTGCGCCCGGAGGTCGACAATCCCACCGCGACGTCGCCCGGCCGACCCAGTGCCGCCACCTGGCGGGAGAAGATGGTCTCGAATCCGAAGTCATTCGCGCCGGCGGTCAGTATCAGTGAATCCGCGGTCAGCGCGATCGCCGCCATCGCCGCGCGGTTCGTCTCATAGCGCACGACCAGTTCGGCGGCGATGTGCTGGGCATTGCCTGCGCTGCCGCCATTGCCGAATATCAGGAGCTTGCCGCCCCCGCGGATCGCGGTGTGCCACATCTCCAGCGTCAGGCTGAAAGGCTCGGCGAGCCCGCTCATGAAGGCATCGAACGCCAGTCGATGTTCCTCGGCTTCCCTGTCGAGGAAGGCGGAGACCTCGGGATCCAACGTCCGTCCGGGGCTGGTCTGGTTCAGCAAATTGACTCACTCCGAGCGCCAGATGGGTGTCGCGCGCCGCGGCCCATTCGCCGCAGGGCCACTCAAGACCAGATCGTGTTGTGAATCAGGTGCTTACGTCAACCTCCTGGGCGTGCACCCAGGCCGGGGAGCGGCAGGGCTCCTGATCCACCGGGCGATTCTACCAGCTGGCCACTCCGGGCCCTTTTCTAGGCGGCGCGCCTGCCTAACGGCCCCAGCACACGGGCGGCCGCGCGGGCGCCCCCGGCCGCGAGTGTTATTGAGCACACAGTTCGGCGATGTGGCCCCGAACTCTCGCCCGGACGCATACATAATGCCCCGTGGCGTGTTGCCCATTCACGGGGAGATCTCATGATCGGCTTTGCGGTTGTCGCGCTGGTTCTCGTGCTCCTTGTTTGCTACGCAGTGGCGCTCTATAACGGGCTCGTGCGCGCGCGCAACGAGGTGAAGCTCACGTGGTCGAACATCGACGTGCTGCTGGCGCAGCGGCATGACGAGCTGCCCAAGCTCATCGAGGTGTGCAGGCGTTACATGCAGCACGAAAGCCAGACGCTCGAGCGCGTCGCGCAGGCCCGCTCGGCGGTCGATGCGGCACGCGGTACGGGCGATGTCTCCTCCGTGAGTCGCGCCGAGGGTGCGCTGCGCACCGGCCTCACCGGGCTGTACGCGGTGGCCGAGAGTTACCCCAACCTCAAGGCCGACGCGCTGTTCCAGAACCTGCAGGCGCGCGTCAGCGGTCTTGAAACGGCGATCGCCGATCGCCGCGAGGTCTACAACGACGCGGCTAACGCCCAGAACGTGCGCATCGAGACCTTCCCCGACAGCCTGATCGCCGGGTGCTTCGACTTCCCGGTCGTGCGGCTGCTGAAGATCGCCGCTGACGAGAAGGCCGACGTGGACGTCAAGGCCGTCTTCGGCAACTAGCGATGCAGGAGGGCGTCCAGTACTACTGGGCGCTGGCGGCCGCTTCCGCCATCGCCGCGGCCTACGCGACCCACCGGCTGTTCGTGAGCATCGGCAGGGATCGCGTCGTCACGGACACCCCGCTGGCCAGGATCCGCTCCGCCGCGCAGGGGTACGCCCGTATCGAGGGCCGTGCCCGGCTCGCCGCCTCCGAGATCCTGGCGGCGCCCCTGAGCGGACGTCCCTGCGTGTGGTGGGACTTCGAGATCTCCATAAAAGAGACCGACTCCAGGGGCAACAGCCATTGGAGCCCGCTCGAGAGCGCGAGCAGCGTCACCCCGTTCATGCTCACCGACCTCGACGGCCAGTGCCTGGTCGGCCCGGTTGGCGCCGAAGTGACCCCCACGAACCTCGATACCTGGTTTGGCGATACGCCCCGGCCATATGCCGGCCCACCGCAACAGGAGTGGCTCGGGTCACTGGAACACAACTACCGCTACACGGAGCGCCTACTGGGGCCGGGTGTCAGGCTGTCCGTCCTGGGCGAACTGCGCTCGCACGCCGAGGAGCAAGAAGTCGATGCCGACGCGCGGGCGCTGCTGGCCACCTGGAAGGCCGACCAGACGGCCCTGCTGGCGAGATTTGACCGCGATCACGACGGCAAGCTCGACTCCCAGGAGTGGGACGCCGCGCGCGAGGCGGCGCGTGCGCAGGCGCAGGGGGGTGTCGCGAACGCGCGCATCGAGCGCATCAGCGTTGTGGGGCAGCCGACCCATGGCCAGCCGTTTCTGATCGCGCCACTGGACGGTGCGCAACTCACGCATCGCGAACGGCGCAACGAGCTCCTGTTCCTCGCCGCCGCGATCCTGTTCCTGGCGCTCACGGTCTGGACCCTGCACAAGTTGCGGCAGTCGGTCGAAGTGAGCGCCTGCGTGGCGCAACCCGTCTCCTACGGCGATGTCCGTGGTTGGGGCGTCCCCGGCCCGCCGGGCCCCGGGGTGAACGCGATGCGCAGCTCCTTGAAGCCGTCCATGAAGGTCGATCGGGCCTGACGCGGCTCCGCGAGCAGGCGCGGCTGGTGGAGCCGTCGCGCCATCTCGCCGATCATCACTGTGAGGTTCAGGCGCGCCTGCTGGATTCCGAGGCAGAAGTGCGGGCCACCGCCGAAGGTGCGGTAGTGGCGGCGGGTGTGCTCCAGGGGCCTGCGGATGTCGAACTCGTCGGGTCTTTCGAAGAACCGCGGATCGCGGTTCGGCGATCCCAGCACGCATACGACCTTTGCGCCGCGCGCGATCCGCTGTCCCCCCAGATCCTGGTCCTGCGTGGCCGTGCGCCGCAGGTAGACGACCGGATTTCGAAAGCGCAGGACCTCCTCGACGGCGCTGGCCACGAGTGCGAGGTCGTTTTGGAGCAGCGCGTACTGTTCCGGGCGGCGGATGAACTCGTACATCGCCCCGGCGAGCGTATTGCGGGTGGTCTCCGTGCCGCCGACGATCAAGTTGTTGAAGAAGCGCCCGAAGTCGAGATCGCTGAGCATTCTGCCCTCGGCCTGTGAGCCGAGCAGGGTCATCGTGAGACTGTCGCGCGGGGCCGCGCGATGGCTGGCCGCGAGACTTGTGCCGTAATCCATCAGTAGGCCGGAGGCGATGAAGCCTGCCTGCCGGTTCTCCGCGAATTCCGGGTCATCCGCCAGCGCGAGCGTGTTGGTGAGGTCAGCGACGCGGCCGAAGTCCTCGGCGGGCACACCCAGTACCGCGAAGATCACGCGCGTGGGCAGCTGCATGGCGACCTCCTGCACGAACTCGCACTCCCCGCGCGGCAGGACTTCATCGAGGATGCTGGCCGCCAGGGCGCGCATCATCGGCTCGCGCTGACGCATCGCGGTCTGGCGGAAGGCCGTCTCCACCAAAGAGCGGTACTGGCGGTGCCGGGGACGGTCCATGAAGGTCAGGCTCTCGCGCTGTTCGACCAGCAGCGGCTCCGGGAAATCATCGAGTAGCGGCCCGAAGTTGCTGCTGAACAGCGCCGGCGACTGCAGTACCTGGTCGATGTCGGCCTGCTGGAAGACGAGCCAGTGACCGCCCGTCGCGAACTCGTCATCCTCCCAGAGCAGGCGGTGAGCGCCGCGCAGCTGACCGATCAACGCATGCGGTGTGCCTGCGGCGAACTTCTCGAAATCGAGCAACGGTTTGGAGGGACATTGCGCCACGGCGAGTCTCCGGCCGGAAAAGTGCTGGCGAGTCTGGTCGCTGGGCCGTCATTGCTCAAGGGCCCGGCGCGGGGCCACTTCGCGGGTCGATGAAACCACGCGCCGCTTCCCGCCGATTGATCAGCCACGGCGAGCATCGGGGAAACGTCCCCGCATTCGGGACCCGCGCCCGGGCGTGGCTTTGAAGCCAGCGGCGACGCGTTCTGGAGTCGCCCCCGCCCTTAGTACCGTGAGTACCCGCGATTTCGTCCGAGTTGGCGTTTTAGCGAGGCGACCTGCTGGCGGAGCGTCGCGTTGTCCGCGTTCGCGGTGCGCAGGCGACTGGCGAGGTAGAAGGCAGCCGTGAAAAGGCAGCTGGAGACAATGACTAACAATAGCGTCCCTCCTTGGTCTGGCGCGACGCGCGCCCTCAGGGGTCAGCGCGTCGTGCGCCCGGGACCGGTGAGCTTGTCGGCGTAGGCGCGCAGGCACTCGCTGGAGCACAGCAAGGTCGGAGGATTCTGGTCATTCATCGCTCCGGCGTTGGGATGCCGCGTGACTTGCAGATATGTCCACGGCCTGCGCCCGTCCTCGTGGCCGATGTCGCGTTCGCAGACATCACAGGTGAGCACGGTGACTTCCTGGGGAGGATGGAACGATCCGGTCTTGCGCGATCCCATGCGGCCGGATCCGTCAGGCCGCGGGGGCCGCAGCCTGCTCGCGCGCCACTCGCTCGTGGAATAGCTTTTCGAGGCTCTTGGTCGACTGGTGCTTATGGCACAGGACAAAGAGGGTGGTGTCACGGCCCAGTCGCGCGCGCAGCGTTGTCTGTTCTCCACAGATCTCGCAGAGGCGCGCGGGCGTGCGGCGATCGAGCCACAGCGCGGTTTCGCGATCAAGTTGGTATTGCAGGTGGTGAGCGAGCGCCGCCGCGGCGGAGGCGTGACCCACGCAACCCAGCGCGCAATAGCCGGTGCGCCGGACTTCCCGCCGTTCGACTATCACGGCGAACCACATTCCCGCGTAAGCCCCGTCTTCCCACTGGTGTGTACTGAGCATCTTGAAATCTGTTGTCCTTGTGATGCGGCCGCTGAGAACAGCGGAACGCGGAATTCGTGCCGAAGCGCGGGTGAGGGCGGGATTCCCGTGCCGTGGCGGATCCTGGATCGGTTCTCAAAACGGCGATCGCGGTCAGGAGCGGGTTGCCGCGGCGGCGGAACGCCGTGTGCGCGCAGGCCGGAGCAGCCGGAGGCACCGTACCACGCAGGTGGCGGCGGCGCTCGCGTATCCGACCCGACCCCAAATGCCGGCGATCAGCGACTCAGGTCGAGGCGTGCGCGCCCTCATACTGGGCCGCGATCGTGAAGCTCACGCGCAGCCCGCACGGCTGGCGCTGCAGGCCGTCACGCGAGCGCACGCCGGCGCACTCCAGCGTGCCACTGACCGGGGCGCTCTTACGGGCCAGCGCCTGGTGGGCCGGAGCGGATAGATCGTAGATCCCGTCGCAGTCCCCGTAGGGACAGGGGTAGGAGAAGTAGGCGCGCGCGGCCGGGTAGAGCATGAAGGACTGCGCGGCATGCAGCGGCGCGGTCGCGGGCAGGAAGCGCAGCTGCACGTTCACCGTCGCGACGTTGGGGAACGCCGCGCGCAGCGTCTGCGCGGCATCGCGCCCTTTGCGCAGGCGTTCCTCGCGCTCGCGGAATGCTGAAACCTTCTGTCGGGGTGCTGGGCGCATATCAGGAGGTGGGAGTCTGGGCCGTGGTGCCGGGATGCGGCTTGACCTCGACGGCCACCGCGAGTCCCATGCGTCCGAGCAGGGCGAGTAAATCCGGCGGGAATTCCAGGCGGAATTCCTCGCGAGCGAAGATGCTCACGTGCAGTTCGGCCACGCCGCCTTGCTCCTTCAGTGAACCGAGAAAATCCTGTGACTTGCGCAGCTGCGCAAGGGTCCGCACCAATTCGCTCTCCACTCCGGTGCGATCGGATGCGAGCTTGGGTTGGGCCATCAGTCGACCCATCCAGAAAGTCTCGCGGTACTCCCCGCCAAGCTCGCCACCCTCGGAATCGCGTCGGTTGTCGCCCGCGCGCCAGGTGTGCTGGGGCGCTATTCCCAGTGCCCGCGTGACCTCCACAGGGTCCACGCTCGGGTGACGTATCCGCAGCGACATCGTGAATTCGTACTCACTCATGCGCGGCTCGCGCTGTCGCGGGGAAGGAGAGAGTTCCGGCCGGCGACCAGCCGGAACTCAGCGTTCAACGCTTAGTAGCGCCGGCCACCACCACCGCCGCCGCCGCCGGGTCCGCGGTTTCCACCGCCGCCGCCGCCACCACCGCCACCGCCACCGCCAGCGCGATCACGGTCATGCGCCTCGTTGATCTTGAGGGCACGACCATCGAAGTCCTGGCCGTTGAGGGCCTGCATCGCGCGCGACGCATCGGCATTGGGCATTTCGATGAAGCCGAAGCCACGGGGGCGTCCGGTGTCACGATCGGTGATGAGAGACACTTTCTCGACCGTGCCGTGCGGGGCGAACAGCGCACGCACTGAGTCTTCGGTCGCGGTGAAGGGCAGATTTCCGACGTAGAGTTTGGTCACTTCAGAGTACTCGCAAAAGGAGAATGAAAACTGGCAGGCACGCCTGCCTCCCGGTCGCGGAGATTTCTGAGGTGGCGGTCTTTGGCCGGGTAGTGCGCGCCGGAGCGGCGCATGGCCAAGGGCAGACAAGGCGGAAATTCACGATCCGCCGGCACTGTATCCCATTACGTACAGTACTGCCCGACTTTCGCGTACACGCGGCCCGGACCGCGGGCTATGCCGTGGGCCCATTCTGCAGGCGGGCGCGCCAGGCTCACGGGCCGCGCGCGGTGGTTCTATTCGGGGGGAGTCAGGGTCCCGACAGGCGCGGTGGCGGTCAGGCGCGGCGCAAGGCGCGCGCGCTGTTCCTCGCGCACCTCCTCGAGCGTGAGCCGGGTGCTTATCGCGATCACGTCCAGGATCGGGTGAGCGGCATCTTTCGGCAGCCGCAGGCCGTGCAGCTTCTCCCAGATGCGGATGCGCACATCCGGTGGGTTGCGGTCCGAACGCTGTTCAGCGAGTTCGACGCGGCGCTGCTGCGCGCGCTCGTCCTCTTCCAGCGCCAGGCGCGCGCGATGAGTCTGTATAAGCTCGGTAGCCGCGGGACGCGGAGCGGAGGTGCTGTTCGCAAGCAGCCAGGACATCGAATTCATTAACTTCTCCGGCTGGCCGTGTGCCAGCCACCCGCAGTCTGCGCCCGCAGACCGCACATTGACAGTGAAATTTTCCGCTGCGCCGGGCCCTACGGCGAGTGCAGGAACAGCCCGATCGTTAGGGCGATTCCGATCAGGACGACGAGCGCGCGCAGCGCTCGTTCGTTGACCTTCCGCAGCATCACTCCGCCGACAACGCCACCGATGATGGCGCCGCAGCTCGCGACTGCGGCGGCGATCCAGCGCACTTCCGGGGAGAAGACGAAAATCGCGACAGCCGAGGCGTTCATGATCGCGGCGAGAACATTCTTGGTCGCGCCGGCGTTGCGCATGAGGAGGCCCGCGGCGGTGAGCGTGGCGAGCATCAGAAAGCCGATGCCGCCACCGAAGTAGCCGCCGTAGATGGCGATGCCCAGTTGCGCAACCGCCGCGCCTGCCCGGCTCAGTCGCGGGGTCGCCTCATCGCGTGGCCTGAAGCTGCCCCACGCGAACACGAGGGTCGCGAACAGCACGAGCCACGGCACCAGTCGGGCGAAAAAAGTGGGCGGCGTCACCAGGAGCAGGACCGCGCCCATGGCGCCGCCGACCAGACTGATGATCGCGAGCGCCGTGAACGTCAGCCCCGCCGCGCCCGCGACATGCTGACGCCCGGTCCAGCCGGTGGCGAGCTGCGCCGGAAACAGCGCGACGGTTGAGGTGATGTTGGCGGCGCGCGCGTCCAT
>JANYBG010000067.1 GCA_025360865.1 Pseudomonadota bacterium
CGGGTGCGGGTGAATCTCATCAACGACACTATGATGCCCCACCCGATCCACCTTCACGGCCATTTCTTTGAACTGGTGACAGGCCACGGCGATCATGCGCCCCGCAAGCACACCGTCAACGTTGCCCCGGGAGGCAAGGTCACATTCGACCTGACGGCCGACGCACCCGGTGATTGGGCGTTCCACTGCCACAACCTGTTCCACATGACCGCAGGAATGATGCGCGTCGTGACGGTCCGGCCATTCGACGGTGCCCCGGCATGATCCGCTCCCGCGCAGCGCTTGCTGCGATTTGCCTGGTTGCCATCACCGCTCCCGCGGCGGCACAGTCAATGCCAGGCATGGATATGTCCGGCGTGACCACGCCGAAGCCGCCGGACAAGAGCGAGGACACGGCTGCGGCGAAGGCCAAGCACCCCGCCAAGCCAACCTCATCAACCGCAAAGCAAAAGGGGGCTGCGCCAAAGGGTGCGGCGATCGACGACAGGAACGGTATGGACCATTCTGCGATGCCCGGCATGGAGATGCCCGCCGGCACGAAGCCACATGCTCAGGATGCGGATCATTCGTCCATGCCGGGAATGACGAACAGCCCATCAGCTGAGGCGGGATCCCAGCAGCCTATGCAGTCAATGCCGGGAATGCAGATACCAGGCGACAGTAGCGGCATGGCCGGCATGTCGACGGAGAACGCGCAGCAGACTGGTACCGCGCTTGAGGCTGGCGATGCACCCGCTCCGGCAGTGCCGACCGACCACGCAGCGGATCGTGCTTATCCTCCCCAAGAAATGGCGATGGCACGTCATCACCTTCAAGAGCACCACGGGGGCGAGGACTTCTATCAGGTCCTGCTTAACGTCGCGGAGGTCCAGTTTCATAACAGTGACGACGGGTACCGCTGGGCCGGCCAAGCCTGGTTCGGCGGCGATCTCCACCGCCTTTTTGTTAAGACTGAGGGCGAGGGCGCGTTCCACAATGGCCTCGAGAGTGCGGAGGTGCAGGCGCTCTACAGCCGAGCGATCGGTCCCTATTTCTATCTGCAGGCCGGCGCTCGCCAGGACGTGGGGCCGTCCCCTAAGCGCACGTATGCGACAGCCGGCTTCGAGGGGCTGGCGCCGGAGTTCTTCGAGGTGGAGGGGGCAGCTTTCCTGTCCAACACAGGAGACCTGCTAGCCCGGCTTGAGGGCTACTACAACCAGCGCATTACCCAGCGGCTCGTCTTGCAGCCGCGCGTTGAGCTTAATTTTACCGCGCAGAACGTGCGGGAAAATAAGCTCGGATCGGGCTTGTCGAACGCCGAACTGGGATTAAGGCTCCGCTACGAAATCCGACGCGAATTCGCCCCATATTTAGGCGTGTCATGGAATCGTACTTTCGGTGATACCGCTGAATTCGTCCGCTCGGACGGGGGCAGTGTCACCTCCTTTAGCGTCGTCGCTGGTATCCGCGCTTGGTTCTGAGCGGTGAGCCGCGCGAGACGCCCGGATGGACAAGATTAGTCGATTAGCCAGGCTGGCTGCCGAATTCGGCTGTGAGGAACTGAATGAAAAGACAAAACGAATACGTTGTCGTCCTGGTTGCGGCTGTGGTCATGATTGGGGTGGTGGTCGCCCTCTACGGCTATTCCGGTTCATACAACGTAGGCGCCGATGATCCTCATTGGAGCGTAACTCACAAGGTAGTGCAGACGATGCGAGACCGCTCGATACGTTCTCGGTCTGCCGACATCAAGGTACCGATCCTGAACGATCCGGCGCTTATTCTAAACGGTGCGGGCCACTACGACGCGATGTGCACCATCTGCCACCTTAAGCCCGGCGTTAATAATTCCGAATTGCGGGCCGGGATGTATCCGCAGCCGCCGACTCTGTCCGGCATCAGAGTGGATCCGCGAGATGCGTTTTGGATAATCAAACACGGCATCAAGATGAGCGCAATGCCGGCTTGGGGATCCAGCCACGATGATCAGACAATTTGGAGCATGGTCGCATTCGTCCAAAAACTGCCGGGGATGACGCCAGAGCAGTACCACGACATCGTGGCAAAGGCGCCGCCGGATGACGACATGGACATGGACATCGATTCTGATAGCGAACATTCTCATTCGCACCACGGAGCCGAGCACCATAGCCATTCCGTTTCTGGTTCGGCAATGGAGAAGCAGAATGATGCTAAGTCATCAATCGCATTGGATGAGACGGGCAATGGTGCGGAAACGTTGAAAGCCGGGGCGGCACCCGAAGCCGAAGCCGCGGCGCAAGATTTCCTGGATGCCCTTCGCGCCGGCGACTCCTTGAAAGTTATGAAACTTCTTGCACCTGAAGCGCAGATCAGCGAAGGGGATGAAACTCAAAGCGTCAAGCAGTATGCGGGCCATCACTTGAGCGAAGACATGGCGTTCTTAAAGCACTGTGAAGTAACAGTGGTGTCACGTACCTCCATCGCGGCGGGCGACACAGCTCGTGTCGTCAGCGAAACCAACATGATTGGGACAAGCAATGGCCGAGCTGTGAGACTGCGCAGCCGCGAGCAAATGGGCCTGAAACGGATCGATAGTCAATGGAAGATCGTCTCGATCGACTGAACGTCGCAGCCTCTCACGGAGTGAGTGGCTTCGACATTGACAGGCCAAGCGCCCGACGGCTATATATTGTTGCTCCCAACGTGTCTGTAACTCGGAGCCGCCGGCCACCATCGCGCGACCCATCGAAGAGCTCGCGTCTGCTTCGAGGAGACTCCTATGACTTCGGCTGATCACGAGCCCCAGTCGGGACTCACGCCGTCGACACCATCCGACGGTGCCGGCAGCGTTGACCCGGTGTGCGGCATGACGGTACCCGCGAGCGCCCCGCTGTCAGAAAAGCATGCCGGCCGGCAATACGCGTTTTGTTCAGCCGGTTGTCGCGCCAAGTTTGTTGCCAATCCCGAAAAATACCTCGACGAACATGGCGAGCGGCGCTCGCAAAACTTGCCGGCCGAGACCGGGCACTCGAGGGCGCGCCCGAATCCTGCAGCGTCCCAACGCCCGGCCTCCGGCGCGCCTCCGGGCGCCCCGTCGCAGGTGATCTACACCTGCCCGATGCATCCCCAGATCCGCCAGCTGGGGCCTGGAGATTGTCCGATTTGTGGAATGTCGCTCGAGCCGCTCGTGCCTACAGACAGCGCGGACGATGGCGAACTGCGCGGCGTGCGCCGACGGTTCTGGATTGCGTTGGCGCTGGCGCTGCCGACCGTGTTGATCGCAATGACGCCGCACGTGCTGCGATTGGCTCTGCCCCACGCTGCCGCCTGGATACTGCGACTGTCCGAGCTCGCCCTGAGCGCTCCTGTCGTGCTGTGGGCGGCGGCACCCTACTACCGCCGTGGCTGGCTCGGTGCCGTTAACCGTACGCCCAACATGTACACGCTGATCGGCCTTGGTGTAATCGTGTCCTTTACTTACAGTGTAATTGCGACGGTGTTTCCCGATCGCTATCCGCCATCGATGCACGATCACGATGGCATGGTCGGCGTCTATTTTGAGGTGGCGGCGGCGATTGTAGCGTTGGTGCTGCTGGGCGAGTGGCTGGAACTCAATGCCCGCGGCCGTACCAGTGCGGCCCTGAGGCAGCTGCTGGGGTTGTCCGCCAAGACGGCCCACCGCCTCGACGCCTCAGGTGCGGAGCAGGATGTTCCGTTGGAATCGCTGGTCGTCGGCGACCGACTGCAGGTTCGACCCGGGGAGAAGATCCCGGTCGACGGCGTAGTGCTCAGCGGGCAATCAAGCGTCGATGAGTCAATGCTCACCGGCGAGCCGTTGCCCGTCGAGAAGCACGTGGGTGATCACGTTGTGGGTGCCACGATCAATCAGACCGGTGCGCTCGTGGTCGAAGCCGAGCATGTCGGGGCGGAAAGCCTGCTCGCGCAAATCGTGACGCTCGTCAGTCAGGCCCAGCGCTCACGAGCGCCGCTGCAGAAGCTCGCCGACCGGGTCGCGGCATGGTTTGTGCCCGTCGTCATCGCGATTTCGGTCGTTACCTTCACCGTGTGGTGGTTCATAGGCCCCGCGCCGCGACTGGCATACGCGCTGGTGAATGCCGTCGCGGTACTCATCATTGCCTGTCCGTGTGCGCTCGGCCTGGCCACTCCGATATCCATCATGGTTGCGAGTGGTCGCGGCGCCCAGATGGGCGTGCTGTTTCGAAACGCCGAGGCGATTGAGACTTTGCGCACCGTGGATACGCTGGTGCTCGACAAGACCGGCACCCTGACGCTGGGGCGGCCAACATTGAGCCGGGTGGTCGCGTTCGTCGATTTCTCCCAGAGCGTTGTACTCGCCTGCGCCGCAGGTCTGGAGCGCGCGAGCGAGCATCCTCTCGCCCGGGCGATCGTGGAGGGGGCGCTCGCGCGCGACGTCAAGCCGGTTGCCATTGCCGACTTTGCTTCCGTGACCGGTCAGGGGGTTACCGGGACCTGGGAAGAAAAGCGCGTAGCGTTAGGCAACCCGGCGCTGATGCGTGCCGAAGGTGTGAGCACGGACGCCGCTGACGAGGAGGGCGAGAAGCTGCGTGGCACGGGACAGACGGTTATGTATCTGGCCATCGACAAGCGGCTCGCAGGAATCCTCTCGGTGGGGGACCCAATGAAGGAAACCACGCCGGGGGCACTTCGAGCCCTGAAGGACAGCGGCTTGCGTCTGGTGATGCTCACGGGTGACAACCGCACCACCGCGAACGCCGTGGCGGCAGATCTCCCCCTCGACGAGGTGATTGCCGAAGTACGCCCCACGGACAAGGCCACTGTGATCGCGAGGTTGCAAGACGGGGGCCATCGGGTGGCGATGGCGGGCGATGGCATTAACGATGCGCCGGCACTGGCACGCGCCAACGTAGGCATTGCGATGGGCACGGGAACGGATATCGCCATGGAGAGCGCGCAGGTCACGCTCGTGAAGGGCGACCTGCGGGGCATCGTGCGTGCCCGCAACTTGAGCGAGGCCACGGTGCGCAACATCCGCCAGAACCTGCTATTCGCCTTTGGCTATAACGCGCTGGGAATACCCTTAGCCGCGGGCGTCTTATATCCCTTCACGGGCTGGCTATTGAGCCCCTTGATCGCCGCTCTGGCGATGAGTCTTTCGTCTGTTTCGGTGATTCTCAACGCGCTGCGCTTGCGCACCGCAGCCGCCTAGTCAATCTCGGCACGTGACCGTTGTGAAGCACGGCTTTCTTTGCATCAGCGCGCCAAGTTGTCGGAGCGCGCGGGCGGCTACCGGGATCCGAGCCCGTCACTCCCGCAACCGCACCGGACGGTTACGGTAGACCTCGATCGCCTTCCCCCTCACCCCCCTCCGAGTCGTGCTCTCCCGCTGCACGAGGACAGCATGCACCTGAGTAGTGAAGTGTTAGCCCGTGCGTGGATTGCACCGTGTGAGTTAGTGATTCCAACGCTTAGATTGCCGCCCCGTCCGAACTCGCAGCAACATGCTCGGTTTGCGCCGCTCGCCATACCTCACGCGCAGCGCCCGCATTAAGCGCTCCAATCACAACACCCACCGCCAGATCTGGCCATGCCGAGCCTGTGGACGCTGTGAGCAGGCCAGCGGCAATGATACCGATGTTTGCAAGCACGTCGTTTCGCGCGGACAGGAACGCCGCCCGAGTGAGACTCCCACTCTGATTACGGAACCGTGCGAGCATCAATGCACACGATAGGTTGATTACTAACGCGCCAGCGCCGGTGAGCGACAGGGGCATGGCAAGCGGTGGCGCCCCACCCATGAGTCTGTGCCAGGCAGCCCAGAGCGTGGCCAATGCCGGAATCAACAGAAGTCCTGACAGCATCATCCCGAGCCGCGCACGACACAATTCGCTCCAGCCAAACGCGATCGCGATCAGCAGGTTGAGGGAGGCGTCCTCAAGAAAATCCACGCTGTCCGCGAACAGAGATACGGAGCCGATCCTGGAAGCGACACAGAATTCCACGCCGAAATACGCTAGATTTAGCGTTGCGGCGATTAGGACAACTCGCCGCAGCGTCATAGGTTCAGCTGCCCCGCGCTCACGGCTCACGTCCTGCGGGACGCTCTAACACCATTCCCCAGTGCCAGGGACAGTCCGGCAAATCCGGTGAGCTTCGCCAACGCAGCGTGGCGTGCTCAGCCCACGCCCTGCACTGCGCGGAACCGGGCCGAATTGCAAGCGACGGGCCTCGCGGTGTTTCAATGTCTGCGCGCCAATGAATCACAGCCACCGCACCGCCAACCTGCACGACGCGACGCGCCTCGCGCAATAGCTTCACCGGATCTTCAATATGCAGAATGTTGAATAGCATGACGAAGCTCGCGGACTGGTCCGGCCGGCCGCAGCCGTCTGAGACGAAGTCCCGCGTCTCCACTACGACGTTGGAGACTGCGGCCTCGCGCACACGATCGAGCGTTGCATGAACCATCGAGGAATCGATGTCTGATGTGTAAATGATACCCGCAGGCGGCGCGCGGCCGCAATCGTGAAGGTGCCATATCCGCACCCAAACTCGATCACGTCGCCCGGCACGGTGCCACACCCAAGCGCTTCTAGCACGCTGTCCGAGTCAAAGAAACCCTCCCACAACGCAAGGGACGGCATTTCACTTTCGCGACCCTTAGCCACCACATCCCCGTGGATCCGCTGTGACTCGTACCACGCTCATCCTCGATTAACTGTGTCCCGCAGCTGACGGCCGGGCTCTACGGTGCGCTTGGGCCAGTCACCTCCACCGTTACGTGGGACAAAGCCTTGTATGGCAGCAACAGGGCACGATAAAACCGCGCGGTTCGAGGTTTCGCCGTTGCCACAGAGATGATTGCACCGAGATGCCCGGGGCCGAGCCGCCACAAGTGCAGGTCTTTCACCTCATCACCATCCTGCTCGATAGTACGGCGCAACTGTGCACTGGTGGCCGTGTCCGGGCACATGTCTAGCAAGATTCGCCCCGTATCGCGCAGCAACCCATAGGACCAATTAGCGATCACGCACGCTCCGACGATTCCTGCCAGGGGATCCATCCAGAGCCAACCGAAGCTCCGCGCGAGTACCAGGCCGGTAATCGCGAGTATGGATACGACGGCATCTGCGATCACGTGAACGTACGCCGAGCGGATGCTGTTGTCGCGCAACGCTGCTGTGGCGGGCTTGCCATGTGCAGCATCGTGGGAGTGCTCTTCGAATCGCGCGCTATATTCGCGGCCCTCCAGGCGGAGGTGGGCTTCGAAGGCGTGCGGTTCTGGAATTTCCTCAACCGACTCCCAGCAACCCGCTCTCTTGGCAAACGTGAACACTTGTCGAGACCCATCCTCTCTGACTGTCTCCAGCTCCAGGCTGTGCGCGTCCAGCGCGATGCCGGGGTCACTAAGGATGAGTCGGAATCGCGGGGGAACACCCTGTTCAAAAATCGTCAAATCCGCATAGCCCGAATCGGTTGCAAATTGTTGCTGACTTTCCCCCTCATGGTCATGCGATTTTCCCTTGACCCCATGAGAATGACCGTGACCGTCATGTTCGTGACCACTGAGTAGCCAAGCGCTGACAATGTTGACCAGCAAGCCCACCACGGCGATCGGAATCGCTTCTCGGAAGTGGATCGGTACGGGTGAAAGAAAGCGCACTACGGCCTCGTAACCGATGAGCAGCGCTATCATGGCCAGAACAATCGCGCTGGTGAAGCCTGCAAGGTCCCCGAGCTTGCCGGTTCCGAACACGAAGCGACTATCGGTCGCGTGACGTCGTGCATAGGTATAGGCCAGAGCCGCGATGAGCATGGCGCCGGCATGCGTGGACATATGCATGCCATCGGCAACCAGGGCGAGCGACCCAAACATGCTGCCGCCTATGATCTCTACCAGCATCATGATTGTGCAGAGAACAATGACGCCCCACGTCTTGCGCTCGTTCTTCTCATGCCCCGTTCCCAGAAACACGTGGCTGTGGCGTTCCTCTGAAATCCCCGAGACGTCGATGCTCATCGCCGCTTCCTCACTTAAAATAACTATGGACTACATCGATCAGCTGCTGACTCGCCGCGGCATTGGCCCGACTTTGGCTGAAATGTTCCTTGATGTGTTCTTCCAGCACTTCCGCCAGCAGACCATTCATCGCCCCGCGACAACTCGTGATTCGCTGTATAACGACCCCGCAATCGGCTTCCGTTTCGAGTGCGCGCTCGATGGCATCCACCTGTCCACGAAGGCGGCGAACCCGGTTCAACAGCTTGCTCTTCTGCTGGATCGTATGACTCATGAGTGCCTCGAACGATATACCCCGGGGGGCTATTATAGCAAAGGCACTCGAGAGCTGCATATCATGGGCACTAGGGTTGACGCCTCGCTCACGTATCGCCCTAAGACTTGCTGCGCTGCTAGGGAAGGTCTGCGCAGGTGGGCGCGCAGGTTGGGATTGAGGGTAAAAGCGCGGTCATGATCAGCTCACTGGTACGGCGGCAGTGTCTTTCAAGCTCTGAGAGCTTGCATTCGCCTGTCGTGGTGCGCTTTTCGCGATTACCAGGCACACGTTCCCTGTGGACTGAGCAGCCGTCGTCGCAGCAGATACAGGTTCGCCAGGGCGAAGGCGGTAAACAGCCGTGCCGTGTTCTTGGCCAAGCCGCGGTAGCGCACTTTGGTAAAGCCCCACAGATGCTTCACGACCTGGAAGGCATGCTCACCGCGGGCCCGGGTGGCCGAGCGCAGGCGGTTGAGCCGGCGCTGTGCCGCGCTCAGCGGATGGGCATATCGCGGACGGCGGTTGACGCGATAGCGGATGCCCCGGGCGATGGCCTCCCTGCGGTGCGCCTCGCTCCCACATGCGCTTTCATCCCAAAGTGCCACTGGCCACCCTTCTTGGCCTGGTGCATCTCAGGATCGCGCGCCTGGTCTTCGTTCTTGGTCGAGGGCGGGGCCTCGATGATCGTCGCATCCACGATGGTCCCGGACGTGAGCAACAGGCGCTTGTGCTCCAGCAGCGTGCGGATCTGCTTGAAGATCGACTCGGTCAGGCTATGCTTCTCCAGCAGGTGCCGGAAGCGCAGGATCGTGGCTCATCCGGCACCGCATCCTCGAGCAGCTCGATCCGTGCAAAACGCCGCATCGACTCGGAGTCGTAGAGCGAATCCTCCATCGCAGGGTCCGAGAGGTTGAACCACTGCTGCATGAAGTAGATCCGCAGCATCCGCTCGTGGGGCATCGGCTGGTTGCCGTTGCCAGCCTTGGGGTAGTGCGGCTCGATCAGCCGGTTCAGATGATTCCAGGGGATGACCGCGTCCATCTCCCCCAAAAAAGGGCTCCCGGCGCGTCACCTTGCCCTTCTTCTCCCACGCCGCCGATGCAAAGGTGGTCTGCTTCATCGCTCCCTCGCCGCTACTGTCCCCTGCACACAGTATCGGTCATCCAACATCACCTGTGCAGAGCTTCCCTAGGGCTCGATACCGCAGTCTTATGCGCCGAGTACTGGATACCGAGAGCGCTCGATCGGCAACATCAGCTACCGAGCTGGCGCGCGATGCGGGCCCGGTGGTACCGATCTGTCCTGACCTGGCGGCCTTCGCTCGCGCAACCGTACCGGCTGTAGCGGCTCGCCACGTTCAATCTGCTCAGCCAATGCCCCGCGTACCTGCGTTACGAAGCGTTGCCGGTCCGACGGATCGCGCAAAATTTGCGATGCGAGCTCCGCGGCTCGAAAATTGAGGTAGGTTCCCGCGAGGTGCGGGTGCCGGCGCACGGCCTTGCGCGCCGTGATCGCCTCGTCACGGATCATTTGGGCCGCCGTAGCGCGTTGCTCGAAGAACTCCCGCTTCTCGATGACCCAGCGGTTCCGGTAGACCTCGGTCGCCTTCCCTCTCGATTGCCCTTGTGAGTCGCGCTCCCGCCGCTGCACGGTGACAGCATCGCGTCCGCTACGCAGCAGAATGACCTCATCCCCGACTTGGGGTTTTGTGAGGGACTGGGTAACGGCCCGTTCGATATCCTTGCCCGAAAGCTCCCGCGACCCCTCCCGGGTCTGGAGGCGCACAAAATACGAAGAATCCTCCTGCGGGTTATGGCCGTAGGCGTGCCCTTTGCCCTGAAATCCAGTCACTTCGCCCGACTGCATTTCGATGGATGAGATTGTTGTCCCAAAGTGAAATCGGACGCCCTGGTAACGGCACGCTTCAGCGAGGGCCACACAGAAACGGTAAGCATCTCCAATCTCATCACCCGGGTTGTACGTCCGCCCACGAGCTCGTTCTGTAGTGTCTTAAGGCCGGGCTCCAGTTCAACCACTTAGGCAGGAGTGAGCCTTTCGAACGTTAATCCTTCCGGGGAAAGCCCGCTGGCAGACCTGAACGCCTGATCGAATGAGTCCGCGGTGCGGAAGATTCTAAGGCTCCCGCACGTCCTACGGCCGTATTCGATACCCGTTTCACTGCGGATGGCTGTCAACACCGAAGTAATTCTGGACCACTTCCTGCCATCGTCACCGAAGTAAAACTGACCCACCCACCCTTGTTGATCTGGGCGCGTTCGGCGCGGAGGGCGTAGCCCGCAGCGGCGAAC
>JANYBG010000070.1 GCA_025360865.1 Pseudomonadota bacterium
CCTGGAAACGCGCCTCGTCAAAGGGCTTGAGCAGGTAGTCGACTGCGCTCACCTGGAAGGCCTCGAGCGCGTAGTGATCGTAGGCGGTGACGAACACGATCAGCGGCAACGTGCCCGGATCCAGCGCGCGCGCGAGTTCCATCCCGGTCATCGAGTCCATCTGGATATCCAGGAACAGTACCTGCGGCGGACTCAGGCGGATCGCCTCAAGCGCCGCGCGCGCATCGGCGAACTCACCGACCACGCGCAGGTCCGGCTCCTTCGCGCAGCACTCACGCACGCTGCGTCGCGCGGCCGGCTCGTCGTCCACGATGACCACATCCATCACGGCGTGCCCCCGGGCGGGGCGCGCTCGGGCTCCGGGCCATCCCGCAGGAGCGGCATCACGATTGTCGCGACCCATAGTTCGGCGCCCGCCGGACCCGCGGTGAAACGCGCCCGTCGTCCGAACTGCCCCACCAGGCGCTCGCGCACGTTGGCAAGCCCGATCCCGACCGCACCGGCGATCTTGCCGCGGGCGATGGTGTTGGAAACGCGCAGCGTGAGCTCCTCGCCCGCGACTTCGACTTCGACCCTGATCGTGACCGGCTGCTCGTGACCGGCCAGCCCGTGCACGACCGCGTTCTCCACCAGCGGCTGCAGGATGAGGCTCGGCACCCATGCCGGCGGCAGGCCAGCGCGCTCCGGTGCGCAGACCGCGAGACGGTCGCTGAAGCGCTTGCGCTGCAGGTCCAGGTACAGCGAGACGAACTGCAGTTCATCGCCCAGCCGCGAGAACTCGCGCTCAGTGGCGGTGAGCAGTCGGCGCAGCAGGTCCGCCAGCTGCACCACCATGGTCTGGGCGGCGGGCGGGTCCCAGGTGATCTGTCCGCGGATGGTGTGCAGCAGGTTGAAGAGCGTGTGCGGGGACAGCTGCATGCGCAGCGCCGCCAGGTGGGCCTGGGTAAGGGCGCGCTCCAGCGCGCTCGTGCGCAGCTGCGCATCGCGCAGGCGCTGGTAGAACGCAAGGCCGGTCGTGAGCGCGAGGCCAAAGCAGTACGTGACGAGGAAGTTGGTCGCGCTGGCGACCCAGGTGGGAATCTCCGGACCTGCGAAAAAGTCGCTCCAGGCGGTCCAGCCGGTGCGCAGTGCGCGCCACATGCACAGGATGAACAGCGGATACATGAACAGGTGCTGCAGGAGCCGCGCGCTCGAGGGCGCGAACACGTGCTCCAGCTTCATCGAGGAAAGGCTCGCCTGCATGTTGTTCGCGTACATGAGATTGGACAGCATCACGTATACCCAGAACCCGGTGAGGACCCAAACGTAGGGGAGGAACGGCACCCGGCCCGCATCCGTGCCCGCCGGACGGGCGAGCGTGTGCTGCGCCAGCGAGGCGGCGTGCATGGGTTCGACGGGGGTGGCGCTCATCCTGCTCACTGACTCCGGTGCGCTGGGCGGAATTGGCCCACAGGTGAATAGCCTACGCTTTGAGCATGCGCGCGGTGAGCCCGCCCGGACACCGGCGGGACGAAAACGTGACCCGCGGGGACGAGCCCGCGGATGCGCGAATGAGCGCAACCAAAGCCCTCCGCCGCACCGTGCCGGCGCGCACGGTAAGCGCGCGGCGCGCCGCGGTACCAACGCGTCAAACGCGGGGATCAGTACGCCTTCGGGGGCCTTCGCGCGCGTCCGCGCCGGGAGTCTCATACACCCCTCACGTCACCGCGTGACACGACCATCCAACACTAGTCAGGAGACACTCAATGAAAGCCCGCACTTCCCTGTACGCCCTGCTCACGGCTTGCCTCGCCATCGGTTCAGCTCCGGTCGCTCAGGCTGGCGCCGCCTGCGCGACCGCGCTCACGGCCCGCCACGTGAGCAACGGCCGCGCCGTCACTGTCAACTACAACGACCTCGACGTGTCCACCCACGCGGGCGCGAGCGCGCTCTTCGCGCGGCTCAGCCACGCCGCGCACCAGGTATGCGACAGCGGTGACATCCGTGACCTGAACGCCCGGGCACGGGGTCAGTCATGCGAGCGCGAGGCGATCGATCACGCGGTGCAGGCGGTGCACAGCGAGCAGCTCGCGGCACTCCTGAGCATCAGGCCCCCGCGCGGCTAGGCGTGAGGGCGCCCAACGGGCGGATGCCCGCGCGGGGTGTCCGCCCTGGCGCGGCTAGCCGATGCTGGCCAGCTCCGCGGGCGTGAGCTTGATGGCGGTCGCCGCGACATTCTCCTGGAGATGCTTGATCGAGGAGGTACCGGGAATGGGCAGCATGGAGGGAGACTGGGCGAGCAGCCAGGCGATGGCGACCTGGTACACGCTGATCCCGCGCGCTTGGGCGACCACCTCCACCCCCTTGCCATCGTTCTCTTTCTCGAGCTTGCTCGAAGAGCCGCTGGCGATCGGCGCCCAGGGAATGAACGCGAGCTTCTGCCGGGTGCACGCATCCAGCACCTCCTGCGAGGCGCGGTCGGCGGCGTTGTAGCGGTTCTGGACCGAGGCCACCGGCACGATGCGCTGCGCCCGGACAAGATCCTCCGCCTTGAAGTTGGAGACCCCGACGTGGCGGATCTTGCCCTCCTTGCGCAGGCGCGCGAGCTCCCCGATCGAGTCCTCGAGCGGCACCTTCGAGTCGATCGCGTGAAACTGGTACAGGTCGATGCGCTCGAGCTTCAGCCGCTTCAGGCTGCCCTCGCACGCCGCGCGCAAATGCTCGGGGCGCCCGTCCGGCACCCACTGGTTCGGTCCTGGACGCGTCAGCCCGCCCTTGGTGGCGATGACCAGCCCACGCGGGTATGGATAAAGCGCCGCGGCGATCAGGTCCTCGTCGACATTCGGCCCATAGGCATCCGCGGTATCGATGAAATTCACCCCCAGCTCGAGCGCGCGGCGCAGCACGGCGCGCGCCTCGCCTGGATCCCGCGCGGCGCCCCAGATGCCATCCCCGGTGAGGCGCATGGCGCCGAAGCCCATGCGGTTCACGGTGAGGTCGCCGCCTATGGTGAATGTGCCCGCCGCGGCGGCCGGATCGCCGGTGGCGGCCGCGCTCACGGTCCACGGCGCCAGGAGAGTTGTCATGCCCGCCATACCACCTGCCAGTATCTGCCTGCGATTCACGTCTGAGGTTTTCATGGCGCTGATGCTACAACCGCGCGCGCACGAAAACCATGAACGAGGTGGGGTGCGCCCCGTAAGTGGGATTGAGCGTGGCCGGATAGTCATACGCGCTCACCAGGGCGCCAAGGCCGAGCTTCACGCTCGACCGACGAGCGAAGTCGTAGACGTAACCAACGGAAAGCTTCTGGATCGTGAAAGTCCGGCCATGCAGCGGCTGGTCCGGCAGGAACAGCTCGTCCTTGCCGACGTGTTCGTAGCGGGCGAACACGCTTAATGAGTCCGTAAGCGCCGCGGCCGACTCCACCAGCCACGCATCGCTCGAGGCACCCCTGGAGGGCCGGTTGTGCCCGAACGCGAGCGTCGTCTGCCACCAGCGCGCGACCGGCGCGTTATAGCTCACCGAGGCGGTGCCGCGGCGCACGTTCACCCAGGGATCGAGCTGCTCCGGGCTCGCCAGCCGCCCGAAGCTCCCCTGCAGCGACCAGCGCGCGGATGGGTTGTAGGACAGCCGCAGCGCGTAGGAGTCCAGCGCACGCACCTCGATGTCGTAGCGATACTCGTCGGGTTCACGGCCGTTGAAGGCGGAGGCCTCGAGCTTCACGCCCCGCAGAACGTAGCCTGCCGTGAGCACGCCCCAGCTGATGTGGGTGGAGTCGAGCCAATGGTGCGATAGCGGCGCCTCCGGGTTCTCCATCCCCGAGAGCCGATGCATGAACGCGTTGGGACCGAGAGCGGGCTCCCCGGGAAGTCCGGCGTAGATGAACGCCGAGTTGCCGGGCCGGAAGTCGTGGCTGTAGGTCACCGCGGCCTCCATCAGCAGATCGTGCGGATGCTGCCGGTCAATCAGCGGAGCAACGCCGTTGGCGGTCTCGCCGGTCTGAAACAACAGGGGATAGCCGCTCTTGCCCATCAGCGGGTCGCCGGAGACCATCAGGCGCACCCCGAATGCGCCGTCCGTCAGCTCACGGCGCGCCATGAACATCAGCATACTGGCGGAGAAACTCATCGTCGTCCCGCGCGGTTCTCCCTGGTCGTCGTAGATCGCATCGATGTAGCCGTGCTCCATCGTCATCCAATGACCGCGCATCTGCTGGGCACCCTGCATCGGCGTGGAGTCAGGCTGCCAGCTCGTGCCTGAGCCCTCGCGTGTCATCGGGAAGTCGCCCGACAGTGCCTGCATGCGCATGGCCGCCATTCCGGCGGCATCCATGGTCTGGGCAAGCGCGGGCGCCCCGGCGCACGTGACGGCCAGCGCCGCACCCGTAGCCATGCGGGACAAATAACGCGAAATAAAATTCATAACCACTTGATTATACAATAATCAGTCGGCATCAGTCCCGACCCGCACGCGCGCTCGAACCGCTGCGCCCATTCCACTGCCGGCACCACCCACACGAACCCGCCTTGGTAAGATCCGGCACCGCCACGCGGAGCTTGGCGGTGAGCCGGGGCGAATTCGGTTAAGGATAATTGATGCTGGATCAGATCATTCCGCTGGCGGACCTCGTGAAGCACGTCGGCGAGGAAGTCGGCGTCTCCTCCTGGATCACCCTGGACCAGGCGCGCATCCAGGAATTCGCGCACTGCACCGGGGATCACCAGTGGATCCACGTGGATCCGGAGCGCGCCGCGCGCGAGAGTCCCTTCGGCGGCGCCATCGCGCACGGGTTCCTCACGCTCTCTCTCATCGCACCCACGGCGTTCGAGCTTCTGGTGGCACGCGTTTCCCCCAGCTCGGTGGTGAACTACGGGCTCGACGACGTGCGCTTCGTGACGCCGGTGCGCGCGGGGCAGCGCGTGCGCAATCACATCACGCTCGCGTCGGTGAAAGCGCGCGGTGGCGGCCGCTATTTCATCACCACCGGCAACAGCTTCGAGATCGAGGGCGAGAAGCGCCCGGCTCTCACCGCCAGCGCGCTGGCGATCTTCATCGCCTGAGTCGCCCCGGGCGGCGGGCGGTCGCCCGCCTCACTCGTTTGACACGGCCAGCTGGATCACGGGGGGCGCCACCGGGGGGCCGCGCGTGCCGAAGCGCTGGATCAGCCACGTACGGAACAGCGCGACCGCGGTGTCCGCGAGACCTTCCGGGTGGGTGGTGAGGTAGTAGCCGTAGCCGTCATCGAGCGTGGCCGTGAAGGGCTTCACCAGCCGCCCGGCGCTGATCTCCTCCGCGAAGAGATGGGTATCCACCAGGGCGATGCCCTGTCCGCTCAGAGTGTACTGCGCGGCGAGCACCGCGGTGTCAAATACCAGGCCGCGCTCGATGTTCACCCCCTTCAGCCCTTCCTGCCGCGCGAACTGCGTCCACACGTGGTGGCGCGGCAGGTCGGCGATGCGCACGTGCACGATCTCGTTCGCCTCGATGAAGGCGGCCAGGTCCTTGCCCCGGTTCGCCGCCGCGATGTTCGGGTGGCACAGGACACTCAGGCGCACCGGCCATAGCAGGTCAGTCACCAGGTCCGTCACCGTTGGCTTGGAATAGACAACCGCCACATCCACATCCCCCAGCGGCGGACCCACGCCGTAGGGACTGATCAGGTCGATATCGACCTCCGTGCTGGCAAGCCGGAAGTCCTGCAGGATCGGCACGGCGAGTTGCACGGCGAAGCTCGGCGGCATCTGCACCCGCAGCGTGCGCTGCAGCGGCGCTCCCTCGTTGCGGATGTCATCGAGCGCGTACTCGAGTCGATCAAAGGATTTGGCCACCGCCGGCAGCAGGTGTTGCCCGGCCTTGGTGAGGGTGAGGGCGTGTGGGCGGCGGTCGAACAGCGGTACCCCAGTGAGTCGTTCCAGCGCGATCACGTGCCTGGACAGGGCGCTCTGAGAGATCAGGAGCGCGTTGGCCGCGGCGGTGAAGCTGCCGTGTTTGGCGACGCCCTCGAACGCGCGCAGCGCGTTGAGCGGCAGCCAGCGTCGGTCGGTCGTCTTCTGCACCCGCGAATCCCCTTTGCCTGGGACTCCCAGGCGCGCCGTGCCGCCATACTCCCCCAGACCATGCCGCCACGCCAAGAGCGGCACCCTGGTCGATGCCTTTTTTCGATGCGGCCAGTGAATTTCTCGGCTTTTAGGCGCCGCCCCACTGTGAAACGCTCGCAGTCTCCGCCCGCAGGCACCGACGTGAGCGCTACCGCCATCCAGTCCGCCACCGCCACCCCAGCCCACCAGATCGCCGCTATCGCGATCACGCACCACCGCCTGCCGCTGGAGCCGCCCTTCAACGCCAGCTGGGACACCAAGGCGCGCACGCACTTCGATGCGACCGTGGTGCGCGTCACCACCGATAGCGGCATCACTGGAGCGGGTTCCGGTGATCTCATGCTCGGCTTCGCTGGCCACGAGAACCTGTTCGTCGGCCAAGACCCGTTGGCGCTGGAGCGCCACTACCGCGTCCTGTCCAACATCGATTTTCATTACGGGCGTTGCTGGCCGCTGGATCTAGCCCTGTGGGACCTCGCCGGAAAGATACTGGCGACCCCCTGCTGGAAGCTGCTCGGGGGACTGGCATCGGGGGTCCGCGCGTACGCCTCCTCGGGCACACTGCGCGAGCCCGCGGCGCAGGCGGATGCGGCCGAGCGCTACCTCGCGCTGGGATTCCCGGCCCTGAAACTGCGTTTCCACCGCGGCGACTGGCGCGAGGATGTGAAGGCGCTGGAGGCGGTGCGCGCGCGGGTCGGGACGAAGCTGGAGCTACTGGTCGACTGCAACCAGGGCTGGCGGTTGCCGTGGGACACGGAGAGTGCCTGGACCTTCAAGGATGCGCTTGCCGTGGCCCGGGAGCTTGAGCGCCTCGGGGTCTACTGGATGGAGGAGCCACTGCACCGCGCGGACCGCGCTGGCATGCGCGCGCTGCGCGCGGCCACCGACGTGCGCATCGCCGGAGGTGAGATGACCCGCCAGCTCCATGAGCTGCGCGACCTCATCACCGAAGGCTGCGTGGACGTGCTGCAGCCTGATGCGGCCCTGGTCGGTGGCATCACCGGCCTCAGACGCATCGCGACGCTGGCGCAGGAGCACCACGTGACCTTCACCCCACATACCTGGACCAACGGCATGGGGGTGACGGCCAACGCGCACCTGGTGGCGGGACTCGCCGACACGCCGTTCATGGAATTTCCGTTTGATCCACCCGAGTGGAACCTCGAGCGGCGCGATTTCCTGATGACCGAGCCGCTGCGGGTGGATGCGCGGGGCTGGATCAGCCTTGGCGACGCCCCCGGCATGGGCTATGCGTTGGATGAGGCGCGCCTGCGCGCGACGCGCCTCGCCTAGTCCGCGGCGAGTTCCGGCAGCGCGAGCAGCGTCCCCACGTGCCGCTCATAGCGATGCCAGCGCCCGATGGATCCACGGTGCATCCTCTGCCGCACTTGCCACTTGCTGGCCGTGATCACCACACGCTCGGTCTTGTGGAAATCCAAGACCTTCGGGTCCCAGGGAAGTTCGGCGAACTCGAGCATGCGCCGCGTCCATCCCTCCTGGTCCTCGATCAGGCCCTCGTAGGGGACTTCCAGGAAGTTCTCCGCCGGGAGCGTCGCGCGCCAATGGCGGCTGATGCGCACGTACTGCCCGTAGTAATGCGCGAGGTCCTCCAGGTCGTTCGCCCACGGGCCGATGTTGAAGAAGTTCTGGAAGTAGATCGAAAGCGCGGTGTCGATTGGATGGCGCCGCATGTGGATGATGCGTGCCTTCGGGAAGGCGGTGCGAATCAGTCCCGCGTACATGAAGTTCGCCGGCATCTTGTCGATGACGCGCGTCGCCCCGCCACCGACCGCGTTCATCCGCTCAAGATACCGGCGCGTGAGGTCCGGGATGAGCGCCGTCGCCGCGGCCGCTCCGCCCCGGATCTCGGCCTCTCTCCAGGCCTCGTACGCGCCGTTCCAGAACGCCACTTCGCCGCCGCCGAACACGGATGGGTGGGAGGCGAGGATTTGCTCGGCGAGGGAAGTACCCGAGCGCGGCATGCCAAGGACGAACACCGGCAGGTCGGACGCTGAGGCGATGGCGGCGGTGTCGCGCGCCAGGGCGGCATCGAAGGTGCCCATGATCCGGTCGATCCGCTCGGTGAACTTCACCCGGTCGTAGCGCGCGCCGTAGCGCTTGGTCAGCTCATTCGCCTTGTGATACTGGCCAAAGGCGTCGTCGTACTGCCCGACGTCATCGAAATACTTGCCCAGCGCGTAGCGCAGGTTGATCTCGTGGCCCAGGGGCAGCGGCTTGGCGAGCAGCGACACCGCGCCGTGCAGCCACGTGGCATCTTCAAGCTTCATCTTGCGATGCGTGGCGATGCTGACGAAGGCGAACGAGAAGCTGGGGTCGAGCTCGATCGCGCGACGGAAGAGCTTCTCGGCCTCCTCGAACTGTCCGTTGTCCGCGTGCAGCTCTCCCATGAACGAGATCGCCTCGACATAGTTGGGGTTGATCGCCAGCGCCGCTTCGCAGCTGCGCCGCGCCTCGCTTGCCCGGCGCTGCTGGCGCTGCGCGAACCCGAGGCTCAGGAGGGCCGGGGCGTAGTTAGGCTGCAGCGCGATGGACTGGCGGAACGCGGCGACCGCCTCCTCCACCTTGCGGATCTCGAACAGGACGTTCCCGAGGTTGCAATAGCTCTCGGCGCGGTCCGGTTCCAGCTCCACCGCCCGCCGGTAGAGAGGTACCGCGGCGCGGCGGTCGCCCAGCTCACGCAGCACGTTGCCCAGGTTGTTGAGGGCCTCCACGTAGCCGGGCTGCAGCTTCAGCGCCTCGCGGTAGCTGGTCGCGGCGTCAGCGCGCCTGCCGAGGGAGGCGAGCGCGAGTCCGAGGTTGTTGTGGGCCACGGCGAGGGAGGGATTCAGCGTGGCCGCCCTGCGACTCATCGTCTCCGCCTCGTCCAGGCGGCCGAGCAGCAGTAGCGCGTGGCCAACGTTCGCCACCACCTGCGCCTCGCCCGGCTTCAATCGCGCCGCGCGCATATAGTGCTCGAGCGCGCGCGCGTGCTCGCCGAGCTCAAGATGCGCGTTTCCTAGGTTGTTCCGCGCTTCCACGTTCTGCCCGTCGATTGACAAGGCTTTCTGGTACAACGGCACCGCCTCACGCACCTGCCCGAGCGCCCGCAGGGCATCGGCGGCATCCACCAGTGAATCCGCATGGTCAGGTTCCAGCGCCAGGGCCGCCCGCAGGCTCGCCAGCGCCTCGGTCCACAGTCCGCGGTCGTGCAACGCCGCGCCCACGTTGCGCAGCGCCTCGGCGTCCTGAGGCATGAGTTCCGCGGCCCGGCGCAGCGCCTGCAGGGCATCCTTGCGCTGGTGCACCAGGGCCACGCCCAGGATCTTCCACAGGATGCCGGCTTTGGGATACGAGCGCACCGCCTCCCAGGCGCCGGCTTCAGCCTCCGCCGGCCGGTCCTGCCGGATCAGTTCCACCAAGGGGTCGATTAGCTGCGGGCTCACGGTCTGGGGTGAAAGCGCCGCGATTGCGGTGAGGCCCCCATGGCAGTGCTTGAACTTACGGCCGCTGCCGCAGGAACAAAGCTCATTTCGACTCGGTTTGCCGGCCACGTCAGCTCCGGTAGGTATCCAGCGCATCGCCCAGCGCCGCCCGTAGCGGGGCGAGCCACGGCTCGAATTCCCGCCACTGCTCGAGGCCCTCGCGGTTGATCGGCTGCCGCACCTGCTCGGAGCTCGCGGTGCGCACGCTGCGCACGGTCTTGTGGAACTCAAGGCACGCCGGCTCGAAGTCCAGGCCACAGAATCCAAGGACCCGACGCACGCTGCCCTCAAGATTCGCGACCACATCCTCATGCTGGACCCGCAGGACCCAGCCGGGCAGCACGCGGTCCCAATGGCGCATCAACTCAAGGTAAGTTCGGTAGTAGCGCGCGATGTCCTCGATGCTGTAGGTGAACTCCTGGCCCTTGGCGAACAGCTGCTTAAGATTACTGAAGCAGCAGGCCATGGGCTCGCGCCGCGCGTCGATGATCCTCGCGTTCGGTAGCATCAGCCGGATCAGACCCAGGTGCCGGAAGTTGTTCGGCATCTTGTCGATGAAGAACGGCCGACCCGCGCGGTAGACGCCGGCGCCCTCCAGGTAGCGCTCGCCAAGCTTGCGCACCTCCTCGGCCCCAAGCTCCGTGAGGACTCGCGGGTAGCGGGGGTTGCCCGGATCCGAATCCCGTCCGCGCAGCGTCGCGACGATCTGCTGGACGTTCGGCAGCTCCTGCGTGCCTTCCACCTGGGAGTGCGAGGCGAGGATCTGCTCCAGAAGCGTCGAGCCGGAGCGCGGCAAGCCGACGATGAAAATCGGGTCGCGCGCCGGGACGCCCCAGCCAGCCCGGGCGGCGAAAAATGGCGGCGTGCAGACCTCGATCTGCTGGCGCGTGTTGTTCTCGATCACCTCCGGGAAAATGAATCGGAAGCTATTGAACTCTCCAGGCTGAACATCAGCATCTGGTT
>JANYBG010000147.1 GCA_025360865.1 Pseudomonadota bacterium
CTGGGGTAGTGCGGCTCGATCAGCCGGTTCAGGTGCTTCCAGGGAATGACCGCATCCATCTCCCCCAGAAAACGCTCCCGGCGCGTCACCTTGCCCTTCGTTTCCCACGCCGCCGATGCAAAGGTGGTCTGCTTCATCGCTTCCTCACCGCCGCTGTCCCCTGCACACAGTATCGGCCAATTACCTCAACCTGTGCAGAGCTTCCCTAGGGAACGCATGCACAGGTCGGTGAAGTTGACCGATACTGTGTGCGGTGGACGGTGGCGGCGGGGATTCACGAAGTCGCGATGATATCGGTCGCCTTTCATTCGCATGGTCGCGCCTCGCCGGGAGGGCGCCGACCCTTGGTGGGCGCCGGGCGCTGTCCGACCCTGCTCGCGTTAGGGGCGATGATCCTGCCGGCCTTGGCCGCGGGACACGTGGACGTGGAGCGCGGCGATCTTTACCTGCACGGCGGCCGTCTCGCCTCCGGGGCCTGGGGCTGTGGCTTCGCCATTCTCGCCAACCACCGCACCCGGGACGACCCGCACGCGGAGTGGGACATCAGCGTGGAACAGGTGAACAATGGCAGGCTGATCAAGACGAGCGTCACCGCGGCGAGCTTCACGGTGGCGCGCAAGTCGCGCATCGCGCGTGCAACGGTCGCGGGACTGAGTTTCGTGATCGACGAGGATCCGCTGCCCGTCGCGTTGCGCTTCGAGAATTCGCCTGACACCGACGGGGTGGTTCGTGGGGATCTCACGAGTGACCAGGCGGCGCGGCTGTTCGGGGCGGTCGATGCCGGGAGCTTCATCACGGTTACGCTCAGCTTCCCCGGCGCCGACGCGGAATCGCTGCGCTTCCACTTCGTTCGAAACGGTGGGGCGTCAGCCCCCGGCGCCCTCACGGAACTATGCCGTCCGACGGCCGCCCGCGGTCGCTGAGGGCGGCGGTCACGGTCGCGCATGATCGCTGTCGCCGCCTGGGCCGCTGGCCTGGAGCGCCAGGCGCACGCCGTGTTGGTTCGCCGGGGAACAGGCGATATGTCGCATATAACGGACGGCTTGCCGTGCCGTGTGGGCCCGTGCGACTTTAGGGTCGATGAACGCTCAACCGCTGCGCCGTACCCGTGCCTTTGTCCTGGGTCTCATTTCGTTGTCCTGTGCGGCGGGTTTTGTCGCCTGCGGCGGCGGCGGTTCGACCGCAGGCGGTGGCGGTACGGGAACCACGCCGCCGCCGAACCCGATGGACCACGCGCAACCAACCGATGTCCTGACATATAAGTACGACGTGGCCCGGACCGGCCAGAACATCACCGAGACAACGCTGACGGTCGCCAACGTGAACTCGGGAAGCTTCGGCAAGCAGCGCTTCCTCGCGACTGATGGCAAGGTTGACGCGCAGCCGCTGTACCTCGCGAAGCTCACCCTCCAGGGCGCCGTTCACGACGTGCTGTTCGTGGCGACCGAGAATGACTCGGTGTACGCCTTTGACGCGAACAGCGGCGCGGTGCTGTGGCAGAAATCCGTGCTGCCAGCCGGGGAGACCGTGAGTGACCTGCCACCGTATCTGTGCGATCAGGTCGTGCCGGTGATCGGGATCACGGCGACGCCGGTCATCGACCGTGGCGCGGGCCCCAATGGGACGATCTACCTGGTGGCCATGTCCAAGGCGACTTCCACATCGACGTACCACCAGCGCCTGCACGCGCTGGATGTGACCACCGGCGCGGAGCTGCTCAACGGCCCGGTGGATATCGCCGCCACATACCTGGTCCTTGGCGGCACGACCACCTTCGATCCCGCCCAGTACCAGGAGCGGGCCGCGTTGCTGTTGTCCAAGGGAGTGCTCTACACGAGCTGGACCTCGCACTGCGATGTCGCGCCGTATTCCGGCTGGATCATCGGCTTCAGCCAGCAGACCCTGGCGCGCACCACCGTCCTCAACGTCGCCCCCAACAGTGGCGGGTCCGGGCCGGCCATCTGGATGGCCGGCGGCGGTCCGGCGGCGGATGCGGACGGTAACGTGTACCTCCTGACCGCGAACGGCGCGTTCGAGACCGCCCTCGATGCCAACGGCTTCCCGAACCAGCAGGACTACGGCAACAGCTTCCTCAGGCTGTCCACGACCGGCGGTGCCCTCGCGGTGGCGGATTACTTCACCATGTACGACGTCATCAACGAGGTCAGCGCTGACCAGGATCTCGGCTCCGGCGGCGTGTTGCTCCTCCCGGACGCCACTGACGCCGGGGGCACGGTGCGGCACCTGGCCGTGGGCGCCGGCAAGGACGGCGTGATGTACGTCGTGGAGCGCGGCTCCATGGGCAAGTTCCACGGGTCGAGCAACGACAACTACCAGTCACTGGCCGGCGCGCTCGGTAGCGGGGTCTGGTCAACGCCTGCGTACTTCAACGGGCGCGTGTACTACGGGCCGATCAACGGCGAGCTGCGCTCATTCACGATCTCGCAGGCCCTGTTCTCCGCGACACCATCATCGATGAGCTCGCATACCTTCTCTTTCCCCGGGACCGCGCCGTCGGTCTCCGCGAACGGCACGAACGCTGGCATTGTGTGGGCGCACGAGAGCACGGACCCGGCCGTGCTGCACGCCTACGACGCGCTCGATCTCTCCCACGAGCTCTATAACAGCTCCCAGGCGGCCAATGCGCGTGACCAGTTTGGCCCCGGCGGGAAGTTCATCACGCCAGTCGTCGCCGACGGAAAGGTGTTCGTCGGCACCCCCAGTGGTGTCGCAGTGTTTGGCCTGCTGAACTAAGCCTCGGCTCAGTTGGGCTGGTCCCGCGCCGCGTTCCTCGACGCGACCGCGCTCGACATCGCGAATGACACAGTCATACCCCGAAAGAGGGGTAGGATGCGCAGATGCGGACACACGGTTTACACCGTAAAGCACTCACCGGCCCGGTCACCCCGGCCCGCGGTTTGAAGCCATACGTGGTGATGGCGCTCGACATGAGCCTGTACGCGCTGGGCTCCTTGATCGCCCTGCTGGCCGCCAGCGTAGGGCTGAAATTACTCGGCAGCGCGCTGGTGGCGGCCGGGATCGTGCGCATGTTCCTGGTGGGACATGATGCGTGCCACGGCAGTTTCTTCGCGACGAAGCGACTCAATAACATACTGGGCCGCATCGCTTTTCTGCCGTCGATGACGGCGTTCACCCTGTGGGACGTCGGCCATAACGTCGCGCATCACGGGTTCAACAACCTCAAGGGCCGAGACCAGGTCTGGATTCCGTATTCAATGGCGGAGTTCGAGCGGCTCCCCCGGTATCGGCGCGTTCTGGAACGCATCTACCGGTCAGGGGTCGGCTGCGGGCTCTACTACCTCGTGGAGCTGTGGTGGAAGAAGCTCTTCTTCGCGAGCCGGGCGCAGATCGGGTCCGGGCGGATGAAATACAAGCTCGACAGCGCGCTGGTGAGCCTCGGCGCGATCGCCTGGGTCGCAATCGTTGGCATCGTGGCGTACCGCACCCACCAGAATTTCTGGCTGCTCGCGGCCGTGGCCATCGCGCTGCCCTTCGCGCTGTGGAACTCGATCATCGGGTTCGTGGTGTTCCTGCATCACACGCATCCGGGGATCGCCTGGTTCCACAAGCGCCGCGAGTGGCAGAGCAATCGCGCCTATCTGACGGCGACCGTGAACGTGCGCCTGCCGCTGGGTATCGGCGGCTTCTTGCACAACATCATGGAGCACAGCGCGCATCACGTGAATCCGCGGATCTCCATGTTCGGCCTCGCCTCGGCGCAGCGGCAGCTGAACACGCACACCGACGACGCGATGCTCAGCTATCGCCTCGACTGGAAGTCCTACCGGGACCTCGTGCGGCGCTGCAAACTGTACGATTACAGCGCGCATACCTGGCTTGACTGGCGGGGTGTCGTCACCTCGACCGTCGTGCTGCCCGTGGCGCCGGCGCCGGTCTGAACCCAGCCGCCTCATGCGCGGTCCGCGGTACGCGGCCTTGCCTCGCTTTCCAACTGGGTTGGTGATCCATGCTCACGGCGCGCTCCATCAGCCAGGTACATCCGGAACTGCTGAAGTTCGTGTGCGGGGATCTGGAGGCGAGCGCCACGGCCTGCGGGGTCCCGGAGGAAGCTGGCGCTGACAGTCTGGTGTTCGCGGGCAAGCCGGAGCATCTGACAGAGGCCAGCGCGCGCGGCGCGGCCATCGTCATCGTCCATGAGCGCCTGACGCCGCTCGCGAACACGATGGTGCCCGCCCTGCGCTGCGTGTTCTCGACGCGTTCGATCCCCGCGGCGATGGCGGGGCTGCTGAGCTACTTCGACCGCAAGGCGGAGCGCTTCACGCAATGGGGTGCCCTGCATGAGAGCGCCCTGGTCCACCCGAGTGCCACGCTCGGCGAGGGTGTGGTGCTCGGTCCGTTTTGCGTCATCGGCGCCGGCTCGATCCTGGGTGAGGGTTGCATGGTCGGCGCGCACACGGTACTGGAGAACGATGTCCAGGTGGGCTCGGGAACGATCCTGCACCCGCAGGTGTTCATCGGCGCAGGCACGCGGATCGGGCGGGACTGCGAGATCCATCCGCACACCACCATTGGCAGCGATGGCTTCGGCTACGCGAAGGACGCCGCGGGCAGGCCCCGCAAGATCTCCCAGCTCGGCGCGGTGCGCATAGGGGACGGCGTGGAGATTGGCGGCAACTGCGCGATCGACCGCGCCACGCTGACACAGACGCACATCCGCTCCGGGACCAAGCTCGACAACCTCTGCCACATCGCGCACAACTGCGACCTGGGCGAGAACGGGCTCTACACCGCGGGCTTCATGGCGGCCGGTTCCGCCCGCATCGGTCGCAACTTCGCCACCGGAGGGAACTCGGTGGTGGGGCCGCACCTGACCGTGGCCGACAACGTGGTGCTGGCCGGCAGGTCATCCGTGAGCGCCGATGTCACCGAGCCCGGGCAGTACGGGGGATATCCCTTGCAGCCACTGCGGGAGGCCCTGAAAACGCTGGTGAACATCGGCCAGCTCAACCAGATGCGTAAGCGGTTGAACGGGCTGCTCAGGCAACCTGATTCCGGGGATACGAATTAGAGCGGCGGCCCCCTGGGGTCCGTTGCGGGGACAGCCCATGGCGCGCGCGTATCTCATCATCTCAGGCCTCATGTGGGTGGCCTACGGCGTCTACATGCAATGGGCGCCGCAGGCGCTGGCGACGACCGCGGGGGTGGCGGCCATCACGCTCACGGGCCTGATCGAACTGCGCGCCATGTACGGTGGCCTTGAAATGGCGCTCGGGGCCTTCGCCCTCATCGCAGCGCTCGTCCCCGGAATGTCCCGGGTCGGCCTGCTGGCGATGGGTCTCGCCTGCGCCGGGCTCGGGATAACGAGGCTACTGAGCGCGACCGTGGCGGGGGAGTTCTCCACCTACACCCGCCAGGGACTCGCGCTGGAGCTGACACTCACGGCGCTGGCGCTCTGGCTGTTCCTGCGACAGCCACGCGAGACGGTCGCAGGCCGGGCTTGACCGGTATCGGCAATCGTCTCAGGGTGGCGGTCCCGCGCGGGTAATCCCGGGGCGCATCCTCCAGGGGAGGGCGGGCGGCAACGAACTCGGAGACGCACATGCAGCGAACGGTGCACCAGTATCTCAAGGCGCTTGAAGCCGGCGACGCCGAGAAGGCTGCGGCTCTTTTCATACCGGAAGGTTGGGTCGAATCCCCGTTCCTGGGCCGGCTGCCCGTGCGGCAATTCATCAAGAAGGTCGCTGATTCCTCCCGGGAGACCAAGCTCACCGTGCACGACGTGCTCATCAGCGCCGAAGGTCACCTGCGGGCAGTGGCGTACTACCTGTATGACTGGCGCCTGAACGATGGTTCCCGCGTCTCCTTCGACTGCGCGGACGTCTTCAATTTCGATCCGGGCAGCGGCCACATCCAGTCGATCGTGCTGGTCTACGACACGCACCCGGTGCGCAGCGTCGTGGAGAACAAGTACCCCTGAGGCTTCCGTAAGCGCGCGGATGGCGGTGGGCTAGTCGCTATCCTCACCTTGCGGGCGCTTGATGGGTGACTCGATGGCGCGATCGGGCGCGCGGCGCTGGAACAGCACCCGCCCGCGGTCCTGGCGATCAACGAGGCGCCAGGAGAGCGCGAGGGAACGGGTGCGCGGCGGATCCTCGGTGAAGGGTCGCGCGATGGCGGAGGCCAGATCCAGAAGCCCGGGACGCCCTTCCCAGGGGCCCGCCACCACCAGTGAAGTGTGCGCCCCGGGCAGCCGCACCAGCAGGTCGCCGCTCTGGCGCGCCCGGCTCACGGGGCCTGCGAGGTCGGCCTGTAGGTCGTACTCGATCTCCAGCGCGGTCAGGCTTTCCTCGAGCGGGTGCTGCTCGAACAGCACGCTGTGGCCGCTCAGCCGGAATATTCCCTCGATGATCTCGCCCCGACGCGACAGCGCATCCCCGCGGATGCCAAGGCTCGCGCCCGCGCGCGCATCGGCGTCATCGTCGAGGAGGACCAGCTGGCCGAGCTCGATCTCGGCGAGCCGCCGGTTCCTGAACCGGGGGCTGGTCTCGATGAGCGGCGTCTGCGGCTGGTACATGGCGTCCCTTCGTGGTCTGATTCTAGCCCGCGACGGGCGACTGCGCGCGGGGAACTCCCGCGCCGACGGGGTGATCGGCTGGGCGCACGCGGCTAACATCATGCGCGGTCAGCGGGCGGGGGCGGCACCAGCGATGCAAACGATTTATCCATGATCGGTTTCCTGAAGCCCGCACCCTCCGTGGCACCGCTGCCGCCCGCGCAAGTGGACTCGACGTACCGTCGCCTGCGCTGGCAGGTTTTCGTGGGCATCTTCGTCGGTTACGCCGGCTATTACCTGGTCCGCAACAACCTCGCGCTCGCGATACCCGACCTGCAGCGCGCGCACCCCGGATACACCAAGGCGGGCCTGGGCGCGGCGCTCACCGGGCTCTCAATCGCCTACGGCCTGTCGAAGTTCCTCATGGGCTCGGTGTCCGACCGCAGCAACC
>JANYBG010000177.1 GCA_025360865.1 Pseudomonadota bacterium
CTCGCCACCCCTGACCGGTCGCGTTCTTAGCGCGTTCACGCTCGAGGCCCTCATGGGGTCGTTTGACGAAAGGGAGAATAAAGTACGTTAAGCCTTCGTCATCCCGCTCTTGTCCCCGGACTCCCGCCGGATTCCGAACGCAAGCGCCGCGGCAACAAGCGCGGGATGACGAAGGCTTAACGTACTTTATTCTCCCTTTCGTCAAACGACCCCATGAGGGCCTCGAGCGTGAACGCGCTAAGAACGCGACCGGTCAGGGGTGGCGAGGCCGGCGGCGCTGGCGATGCATCACCAGCAGTCCCGCGGCCTCCGCCGCGCACAACCCGAGGCTACCCGGTTCCGGCACCGATCGCAGCACCGCGGCTCCCTCGGGCACGACGTCGAGCGTCCCGAACGCGCCGGAGATCTGGAACAGACCGGTGTCAGTGTGATAGCTCGAAGTGCCCAGGAAGGCGGCCCAGACCGGCGGCGCTTGGGCGTACTGGGAGAAGAAGTCCGAACCGCCACCACCGCCCGGAATGCTCACGCCGCCGAAAAAGCCGCCTGAGGCGCCGAAGGCGCTGGCCTTGGTCTCCCGAGAACGCGAATGTGTCCGAGGCGGACTGCCGCAGCCACTGTCCGTCCGCGGTGAGCGTGAGGCTACTCGCGGTGGCTCAGGACGGAAGCCACCGTTTGCGCAGGCTCCTGAGGTAAGACCCGGTCGCCGAAGCCGGATT
The DNA here is from genome assembly GCA_025360865.1 of Pseudomonadota bacterium. Taxonomy (GTDB): domain Bacteria; phylum Pseudomonadota; class Gammaproteobacteria; order Steroidobacterales; family Steroidobacteraceae; genus 13-2-20CM-66-19. The sequence continues at coordinate 717 of JANYBG010000177.1, forward strand.
AGCGAAGAATGTCTCCTGCAGCTGGGTCGGGATCGGACCCGGGCCGTTCCAGACATTCGCGGGCCAGTTAGCGCCGCCCTGCCGGTGGGTATCACGCCGAGGTTGAACTGGATCTCCACCAAGGTGGGCGCGCCGCAGGGTGGCATCGGGCAGGGAGCCTGCGCGAGAGCGGCGCCAGCCGCCGCGTACAAAGGCACGGCGAACAACCACAAGAGTACGCGCACGTTCGCCCCACTCGTAGGTCTTGCGGCGCGGCAACCACGGTCGCCGCAGCCGGATCCGGAAGCTATTTTTCTTTAGGCAAACTCTACGCCCGCGCCCGCGCGGGCCAAACGGCCGCGCGTGCCGAGGTTCTGGACGAGGTTCTGGGCCTGCGCTCAGGAGCCTCGTCCGTACCCTGACTCACATCGTGTGGGTGGCCTTGTCGCCCGAGAGGGCGCCGGCGAGATAGGTCTCGATTTTCTTCTGCGTCTGTCCGCGGTCCTGCTCGCTGAACTGCACGCCGATGCCCGCGGTGCGCTTGCCCTGGTTGCCCTGAGCGCCCTTGGGGGTCAGCCAGATGACGCGGCCGGCGACGGGCAGCTTCTCGTCCTCGCCCATGAGGTTCAGGAGCATGAACACCTCGTCCCCGAGGCGATAGTTGCTGTTGGTCGGAATGAACAGGCCGCCGTTCTTCACGAACGGCATGTAGGCCAAGTACAGGGCGCTCTTGTCCTTGATCGTCAGGGTCAGAAGCCCCGGCTTGTTCGCACCCGGTCTCACGTTCTTTTCCCCGTCCGAGCTTGCCGGCACTGCCGCCATCCCATGGTTCCTTAGGTTTCCGGACATCACGGCGCCAGGCGCCTCAGAAAGGCCTCCAGCGCCAGTCCCCGGTTCAGCGGCACGTCGAGCGTGGCACGCAGTTCCCGTGCTTCCTCAACGAGTCCGAAGAGCTCGCGTATATTCAAGACTGGACGACCCCCTGACAAGTAGGGGGCAGCACGCACTTCTGTCATAAACGCACCCTCCGCCTCGGCCCGGCGGATGCGTTCTGTGAGCCAATTCTCAATGCACCGCAGGCGCAGGGCCACCTCCCCGCGCGCCCACCGCTCAGCGGTGCTCACGACATCGCCCTCGCCCGCGGCGAGGGCATCGAGCCCCTGGCGCACCTCGGTGCCGAGGGCGGCCAGCTGCGCGGGATCACTCCCCGCCACCAGCAGGGGCGCCTCGCCAAGGGTGTCGAGCGCCCTTCCCCACTCCCCCGGCCCCCGCGCCGCGGCGAGCCAGGCCAGGCTCTGTTCGCGCGGGGGCGCGCGGACCTTCAGGCGCTGGCAACGGCTGAGGACCGTGGCCGGCAGGCGTGAGGGCTGCGTCAGCACCAGGATCAGGAGCGTCCGGGGGGGCGGCTCCTCCAGGGTCTTCAGGAGCGCGTTCGCCGCGAAGCGGTTCAGCGCATCCGCCGGGCTTAGGATCGCGACCTTGTAGCCACCCGCGTGGCTGGTGAGCGCGAGCTCGGCGCTGAGCTCGCGCACCTGCTCGATGCGGATCTGACGCGAATCCTCCTCGAGCCCGAGGAAGGCCAGGTCCGGGTGCTGGCGGCGCATCACGCGCCCGCAGGCGCGGCACAGGCCGCAGGGCCCGCGCTCCGGGTGCTCGCACAGCGCAAGGCTCGCCGCCCAGAGCGCCAGCCACTCCCCACCGGACCCGGGGGCCTCGTGGATGAGAAGGCCATGCGGCAGGCGCGCGGCGGCCCAGGCCGCGTGCAGCGAGGCCTGCTCGTCACCGAGCCAGGAGGGCGCGGGCAGCCCCGCGGCTTGCGCCTCCGGGCTCATGCCTTCACCCGCGGATCCAGCGCCGCGACCACGCCGATGACCGCATCGCGGACCGCCGGCGCGGGCTGCGCGGCGTCAATGACGCGCACCCGCTGAGGCGCGGCGCGCGCCACGGCCAGGTAGCCGGCGCGCACCCGCTCGAAGAACGCCACGGTCTCAGCCTCGAAGCGGTCGGCAGCCGCGCCGCTGCGCGCGCGGGCGCGCGCCAGACCGGTGCCCACCGGCAGGTCCAGCAGCAACGTGCGATCCGGGACGGTCGGCCCCTGCGCCGCCTCCGCGAGCCGCTCGATCAGAGTGGGGTCGACCCCCCGGCCCGCCCCCTGGTAGGCGCGCGTCGCATCAGTGAAGCGATCACACACGACCCAGGTGCCGCGCGCGAGCGCTGGCGCGATGACATTCGCCACGTGCAGCGCGCGGGCCGCGAACATCACCAGCGTCTCGGCCAGGGGGGAGACGTCCTCGGCGCCGCGCTCGAGCACGATCTCGCGCAACCGTTCGGCCAGTGGCGTGCCACCCGGCTCGCGGGTGGCCAGCACGCTGTGTCCGCGGGCTTGCAGCCACTCGCACACCGCCTGGGCGACGGTCGACTTGCCCGCCCCCTCGATGCCCTCGAAGGTGATGAACTTTCCGCGGCTCACTGGCGATGCCCGGAGGCGGCCGCGCCCGACACGTTGCCGTGAGCCTGGGAACGCAGCCTCGCGAGGTACGTCTGGACCGCGGCATTGTGCTCCTCGAGGGTCCTGGAGAAGTGGTGCGCGCCATCGCCGAGGCCGGTGGCCACGAAGTACAGCGCGCCGGACTCATCGGGGTGCGCCGCGGCGATGATTGACTCGCGCCCGGGAAGGGCGATCGGTCCGGGCGGCAGTCCCTCCCGGGTGTAGGTGTTGTAGGGATTGTCCGCCTGCAGGTCGCGGGTGTGGATCGAGCCGTCGTAGTGGTCCCCGAGGCCGTAGATCACCGTCGGATCAGACTGCAGGCGCATCCCCTTGCGCAGGCGCTCGACGAACACCCCGGCGATCAGCGCGCGCTCGCTCTTGAGCGCCGCCTCCTTCTCCACGATCGAGGCGAGGATGAGCAGTTGTTCGGGCCGGCCCATCGGCAGCCCCGCCGCGCGGCTTTCCCAGGCCGCGTTCAGCGCGCGCCGCATCGCCTCATACGCAAGGCTCAGGATGGCCGCATCCGGGCTGTCGGCCGCGAAACGGTACGTGTCCGGGAAGAAACGGCCCTGGGGCAGCTCCCCGGCGTGGCCGATCGCGGCCATCACCTGCGCGGCGGTCTTGCCCTTGAGCGTGTGCGCCACGGCGGGATGCTGATCCAGGGCGCGGATGAACTCGCCGAATGTCGCGCCCTCGACCACGGTGAGCTGCTCGAGGATGACCTTGCCTTCCGCGAACAGCGCGAGGATCTGCCGCGGGCTCGCGTGCGCGGGGATCTCGTACACGCCGGCCTCGACGCGCACCTGGCGACTCTTCAACCGCAGGTACCAGGTGACCGCCCGGGCGTCCTCGACCGTGCCCTGCGCCTGCAGGCGATTCAGTACCGCGCGCAGGCTCGAGCCCGGGGCGACCTCGATCCGCGAGGCCTGCGCCTGGGGACCGGCGGCCTCGAACATCCGCTCCAACCAGTGGTATCCATAAGCCGCCGCGCCGCCGGCCAGCAACACCAGCACCACGAACGCGGCCAGCGCGCCGCGACCTGCCTGGGGGGCGCGCAGGCTCAAGCGACCCCCTCGGGCACGGCGCAGTGACCGCCCGCGAGCACCGGCGCGATGGCCGTCCGCAGGCGCCGGGTGAGCGTCATCTGGCTGAGTGTGCGCCCGTCCAATTGTCCAACCCAACGAATCCCGGTCAGCGCGTTGGTCAGGAAGATCTCCTCGGCGGCGTCCAGATCCGCGCGCGCCAGGCGGCACTCGCGCGCCGCGATCGAGTTCTGCCGCGCCGCGGCCAGCACCACCTCGCGCATGACTCCGGCGACCCCGCAAAGCTCGAGCGTCGGGGTCATCAAAACTCCATCGCGGACCAGGAACACATTGCTCATGGTGCCCGAAATCAGGGCGCCACCGCGACTGAACAGCAACGCCTCGGCGATCGCAGGATCGCTCCACTCGCAGCGCGCGAGCACCTGTTCGAGGCGATTGCAGTGCTTGAGGCCTGCCGTGGCCGGATTCTCAGACAGGGCGAGCTCGGCGATGCGCACGCGCAGACCCTGGCCCTCGATGGCATCCGCGGGGACCGGCCAGGGGTAGCGCAGCGCGATCCGCGTGGCCTGCTCGCTGCCGGCCACCGCATAGCCGCGGGCGACCGCCGGGCCGCGCGTCAGGATCAGTTTCACGATCGCGCGGTCCGCGCCGCCGGCCAGCTGCGCGATCTCCCGAGCGATCGCGGCGAGATCCGGCGCGGGCATCCTAAGTCGCGCGCAGCCGCGCGCGAGCCGGCGCAGGTGCAGCTCGAGGAGCCGCGGCCGGCCTGCGACGCACCCGAGGGTCTCGAAGAGGCCGTCGCCGTAGTGCAGCCCGCGCTCAAGGGCTGAGACCTGGTCCGCGGGCGCGCCGTTGACGAGCACCAGTTCCGGACTCCCGGCGGTGAGGTTCATGGCGGGCTCCCCAGCGCCGCGAGCAGCCCGCGCGCCTTGGCGCGCGTCTCCTCGAGTTCTCGCTCGGGATCCGAATCGGCGACGATGCCCGCGCCGGCGCGGAAGCTCACGTGCTCGCCCGTCAGGGTCATCGTGCGGATGAGGATGTTGAGGTCAAGCCGGCCATCCCGAGTGAGATAGCCCAGGGAGCCGGTGTAGGCGCCGCGCCCCAGTCCTTCGAGCTCGGCGATGATCTGCATGCAGCGGAACTTCGGCACACCCGTGATGGTGCCGCCGGGGAAGACCGCGCGCAACGCGCCCACCGGGGTCACCTCGGCCCGCAGCACGCCACTCACGTTCGAGACGATGTGGTGCACGTGCGTGTAGGACTCGATGCTCATGAGCTCATCCACCCGCACCGTGCCCGCCACGCACACCCGGCCGAGGTCATTGCGCTCAAGGTCGATGAGCATGATGTGCTCGGCGCGTTCCTTCGGGTGGGCGGCGAGCTCGCGCATCTCCAGCGCGTCATCGCCGGGCCTGCGGCTGCGCGGACGCGTGCCGGCGATCGGGCGCGTGTCGATGTGACGGCCGTTCACGCGCACCAGCCGCTCCGGGGATGAACTGACGATGGCCACCCCGTCCCACTGCGCAAGGGCGGCGAAGGGGGCGGGGTTGGCCGCGCGCAAGCGCTGGTACAACGCCGCGGCCGCGGGCATCGACCCTTGCGGCACGTGGACCGCGAGGTCCCACGGCCGCGACAGGTTGGCCTGGTAGATATCCCCGGCGCGCACGTGCTCCTTCGCCCGCCGCACCCGCTCAAGATAAGCCCCGGGGGGCTCCTCACTCACCGCCCCGATGCGCAGCTCATCGGGGTCCTCCGGGGACGCCGCGAGCGCGCGCGCGTCCGCTTCCATCACCGCCAGGGCCGCCACGGCGCCCGGCTCGGCCACGCCGAGCACGCGGTCGCCGCGCAGCTCGTGCACCAGCGCGCACGGCGTGCGCAGCGCGAACGCCTGCCAGGGCAGCGGCGTGCGCGGCAGCACCAGCCGCGGCTCGATCTCGCTCACCAGCTCGTAGCCGAGGAAGAGCGCCCAGCCGCCGGCGAACGGCAGCCCGGTCGCCACCTCACCCGCGGACAGCCGCTCCGCGCGCCACCAGTTCTCCAGCGCCTCGAGGAAGCCGCGCCCCTGGGGCTTCATGCCCTGGGCGCGCAGCCGCCCGCCGGGCAGCAGCGACAGGGACGCCGTGGGCTGCGCGAGCAGGACGCTCGCCTCGCTCAGCGGGCCGCTGGCGGCGCTGTCGAGGAGGAGGGGGTAACGCTTAGGAAATCGCGCCGCCAGTCGCCGCAGCACCCCAGGGGGTACGTCGAGCTCGCGGACGAGGGGGGCGCGCGTGGACAGGAGCCTGCGGGCGGCTCAGGCGCTGAAGCGCCGGAAGATCAGTGAGCCGTTGGTGCCACCGAAGCCAAAGGAGTTCGAGAGCGCGATGTCGATCCTCATGGGCCGGGCCGTGTTGGGCACGTAATCAAGATCGCACTCAGGATCGGGCGTGTGGTAGTTGATCGTCGGCGGCGCGACGCCGTCGCGGATCGCGAGAATCGAGAAGATCGCCTCGACGACGCCCGCGGCTCCCAGCAGGTGCCCGGTCATCGACTTGGTGGAACTGATCGCGAGCTTGCGCGCGTGATCGCCGAAGGCGCGCTTCATCGCCGTCGTCTCGGCCTTGTCACCCAACGGGGTGGAGGTCGCGTGCGCGTTGATGTACTGCACGTCGCCGGGGCTCAGGCCCGCATCGGCGAGCGACTTCGCCATCGCCAGCCGCGCGCCTTCCCCGTCTTCCGGGGGCGCGGTGATGTGGTAGGCATCCCCGCTCATGCCAAAGCCGACGAGTTCCGCGTAGATACGCGCGCCGCGCTTCCTCGCATGCTCGAGTTCCTCGAGCAGCACCGCGCCGCCACCGTCACTCAAGACGAAGCCGTCGCGGTCCTTGTCCCACGGGCGGCTGGCTTCCATCGGCGCATCGTTGCGCATGGACAGCGCCTTGGCCTGCCCGAAGCCGCCCAGGCCGGTGCGCGTGGTGGCCATCTCACCACCACCTGCGATGATGACGTCCGCATCCCCGTACTGGATCGTGCGCATGCCAAGGCCAATGGCGTGCGTGGAGGTCGTGCAGGCGGTGACGACGCCTAGGTTCGGGCCCTTGAGCCCGTACCGGATCGACAGGTGGCCGGCGATCATGTTGATGAT
>JANYBG010000122.1 GCA_025360865.1 Pseudomonadota bacterium
CACTTTCAGCGCTCGCCCGTCGACATCGTGGCCATTCAAGGCCTGCATGGCGCGCGCAGCATCTGCGCTTGCCATCTCAACGAAGCCGAAACCGCGGGGCCGACCGGTGTCGCGATCATTGATCAGCGCAACCGACTGTACTGCGCCATGCTTTTCGAACAGTGCGCGCACTGCGGACTCGTCCATTGAGAACGGGAGATTGCCAACATACATTTTCGTCATGTGAAGAATACCTACTACAAAAGAAGCTATCGGCTGGTCACGAATGCGTTGCGATGCAAGAGCCGCGTGCCTGCCACCTGGATCGAAGAAACCTGCTTTGTGGGTTGTGGTCAAGGTGACGCCGGAGCGGCGCGGTGACCAGAAACGGACCAAGTAGAAATCACGAACCGCGCCGGATGCTACAGTAATTTGCCGATAAACACGAATATTTCTCGTGGAATCCACCTACTCCTCGAGCCTAGGCGCGGTTTCCCGCAGGCACTTCGGACTGCCACCAGGACAGCACCGGCGCAAGCATCCGGTGCGCGCTCAGGCACCCGTCGCCGTCCCAATGAGCGACCCTGCGCAGTTTTGCTGCGACGCACAAGCGCTCGGCGAGGGCCGCCTCGTCCGGTCCGTGATTCACCATGAAGAACAGGCCCCCGGGGCGCAGATTATGTCTAATCCGGTTAAACAACTGCTGCGGCGCCAGCAGCGATAGCGGCAGCCGCCAGGCCAGAATGGCGGTCGCAGTCAGAAATGGAAACCATGAGGTGATGAGGTCGGCGGGCTCGGAATACCGGGTGTAGTCCCCTACCACGAACTCCGCGTTCGGCAGCCGCGCCAGGTAACCGGCGGCGTAGTCAATTCGCGCCCGACCGTCGCGGAACAGCCGGTGGCCTTCAACTTCCACTCCCACCAGGCGCTGCGGCAGGAACAAGACTTCCAGGGTCGCCGCGTACCAGAAACTGGCGCAGCCTATGTCGCACAGCACACCGCCCGCGGGGCGGTCCAACCCCACGCTCGACCAGCCGCGATCCAAAAGATCCAGATATTCATAGTTATTCCTGCTGGTGAGCGCACTCATATCCAGTTCAAACTGGACCTGGTAACGATCGCGCAACGCAGCTATTCTCTCGGCCTGCTCCGGTTCTACGGTACAAAGCTCGCGAGCAGGCGGTTCCTCAAACGCACCGCGCGACCATCGCACGCGCTCAGAGACGCCGTACCAGAAGCCATGTCGGAAGGATCGTAATCGCTGCAGCAATGAATACATTCGCCGAATGCTATGCGGGACCAGCGGCAGCGTCGAGCGCGCGCGAGATTGAGCGATGCGGTTAGGGCTGTTTCTTCCCAGGTATTGGGCAACGTGGATGGGCCTCTGGGTGTTGCGCGTCCTCGAGCTTCTGCCGTTCGCGGCACAGCGCCATGTCGGCTCAGCCTTGGGCGGATTGATTCGCCGGCTGCCGCTCGCCTATGTGCGCATCGCCCGCCGCAATATACAGCTATGCCTGCCGGCGTTGTCGCCGCAACAGCAGGACCAGTTGGTGGTTCGCCATTGTCAAAGCTTAGGCATGGCATTGTGCGAAACCGCCAACACGTGGTGGAGTTCCGATCAACGCGTGCATGCTCTCGCCGAGGTGCAGGGCCTCGAGCACTTGCAGGCGGCGTTCGCCAAAGGCCGCGGCGCCATCCTGATCGGCGGGCATTTCACCACCATCGAAATCGCCACGCGCATCTTAGGCACGGTGGTGCCGCTCAATGTGGTCTATCGCCCGATGAAGAACGCCGTGCTGTCGCACATCATGTTCAGCAACTTCTCGCGCCACGGCAAACCGATCGCGCACGACGACATTCGAACCATGATTCGCGCGCTCAAGAACAACGAGGCCGTGTGGTACGCGCCCGACCAGAGCTACCGCAACAAGGGCGCGGCCATGGTGAATTTTTTCGGTATCCCCGCCGCCACCACCACCGCCACCTCGCGCCTGGCGAGGATATCCGGTGCCGCCGTACTGACTTACTTCCCCGAACGGCTGCCGGGGACGGCTGGCTATCGTGTCGTGATCGGCCCCGCGTTCGATAACTTTCCGGGTGCCGATGCCATCAGCGACGTTGAGCGCTTCAATCGCTTGCTGGAGGCGCAGATTCGCCGGGTGCCCGAACAGTATTTTTGGGTGCACCGCCGCTTCAAGGGTCTCTCCGATGACTATCCCGATTACTATGGGCGCGATTCCCGGAACCGCGCGGCGGCGCAATCGCCGAAGCCCACCGCTTAGAGCGGCGCGAGCAACTCGTCACGGTGCTGCGATTTCAGCACCAGCCCGTACACCAAACCCACCACCAACCAGCTGCACCCTACTCGGGTTGCGAGCGCGCTCATGCCTGAGAACACGGCGAGCACCACGATGATCCCGCAGATCGGCAGCACCCAATGCCTGATCGAGGCGGTGGAGCGCCGCTTGATGCAGAAATACGCCAGCACCGAGACGTGCAGGAATAGAAATCCGCTGAGCGCGCCAAAATTCACGATGGAAGCCAGATCATCGAGCCGGTTTTTCATGTACAACGCCACGCCGAGCGACAGCGCCGCCGTGACCAGCATGCCCATGTACGGCGTATGGTAGCGCGGATGGACACGCGCCAATACCCGGGGCAGCTGCCGATCGCGTCCCATCGCGAACACGACCCGCGCCACCCCCACTTGCATGGGCAGGGAATTGGACAGTCCGACGATTCCGGCATACGCCCACGCCAGCACCACCGCGGTCCAAGGGCCTGTGGCCCAAGCGGCCAATTCGTACACCGCAGCCGCCTGATCCTTGATGACGATTCCCGGCAGCAGGTTGCCGAGGACCCAGGTGACGGCCACAAAAAATACCGCCGACAACACCAATACCGCAATGATGGCTCTGCCGACCACGCGCCGGTCGCCACCCTCCACTTCCTCAGCCAGAGTCGACAC
>JANYBG010000124.1 GCA_025360865.1 Pseudomonadota bacterium
CGTACAGCGTGTAGGTGGGAAGTGACAAAACGCCGGTTTCCTGCCGATTCATCGCCACCGCGCCCTCGGACCAGCGGATCTGGATGGTGCAGCTCGGCGGCAGATTCGGGCCGGCGATACCCGGGCAGCCGATGGTGGCGATGGCATTGGGCAGCAGGCCGGTCACCGATTGCGCCCAGCGCGCCAGGTCAAAAGCCGCGAGCAGCGGTGGGGTGCAGGTCACCCCCAGGCACTGCGCCACCGCCGCCGGGATATTGGTGATACCGCTCGCCTGCAGGGTCGGTTCCGTGGAGGCGAGGGCTCCGGCGCCGAGGGTCACCGTGGTGATGTTGTTCGCCCAGTACTGGCGGTTCGAGTGCATCGCCGAGGCGAGGCTGGCCGCCTGGATGGCGGCCATTGAGCGCAGGCGCGCGGTGTTGGTATTGGACAGCGCGAGTCCCTGCATCTTCGCGATGCCTAGCAGACCCACGCTGATCACGATGACCGCGACCATCACCTCGACCAGACTGAAGCCGCCGCTGCGGAACATGGGGTGTGGGTGGCGCATCAGTTGCAGGCCCCGCTGGGATTGTTCGGAGCGACGGGGGTCTCGGTGCGGGCCAGGCCCACCGGGGTCACCCACACGCAGCGGGTGTAGGTGAGCGTGTTGGTTGGATCGTGGAGCCTGAAGGTCGTGTCGGGAAACCCGGCCACGGTCGTCGCGAAGCCCTCGCGGTTGTACGTGACGATGCTCACGTTCTGGTTCGGGATGAAGGTGTCCGGGGCGCTCTTGCCCACGAAAGCCCGCTGCACGCGCAGCACAGCCTCACCGGCATCCACCGTCGCGTTGCCGTTGGGATTGGAGAACACGATCCACCCCTGGTGCCAGTTCAGGCTCCCGGCGTTACAGGTGAAGCCGTCGCGGGACGTACACAAGCTCACCGGCTGTCCTTCCTTGATCGCCTCGGCGCGCGCGAACTGCAGGTCACCGAGCAGACCGTTGACCTCATTCGAGATGCGGTACGAGTTGGTGACGGAGGTGTAGGCAGGCACGCCGACGGTCAGGAGGATGGCGACGATCGAGGAGACCACCACCATCTCTGTGAGCGTGAAACCTTTTTGCCGATTCATGGGGCGGCAATGTACTGGAGGCGGGAGCCTGGGAAACCGGGATTGCGTCACACTCCCCGGGCGAGCCGACGGACGGCGCGGGGAGGTTCGCGGACGGTCGCGCGGGCTGCACATAACGCCCCGCGCGTGCCGCCGAATCCTCGGGCGCCGTCGCCGGCGGGCGCCTCAGCGCGCGCCAGGCATCGCCGGGGCCGCCTCGGCGCGGGTGCGGACCGCGTCCATGGCCGCCGGCAGTTCCGAGCGCAGCGACTGCTGGATGAGGGAGCGCGGCAGCCAGAAACCGAGGTCGACGTAGTACTGGTACTCGAGGATCGTGGCGGCGCCATCCCGGCCGCCGCTGAGAACCCAGGCTCCCTTTTGGTCCTTGAAGTCGCCGCTGAGCTGCGCGAAGTTGATGCGCTCGGGCTTGTGGTACTCGGTGCGCACGACGTCGTGGACCGTCGGCATGACCCAAGAGTACTTGAACTCGCGCCCGATGTTCTCCCACGACCCGTCCGGGGCGGTTTCCAGCCGGCGGCAACTCTTGAGGCCCGGCATGTAACGCGAGGCGCCCTCGCAATCGGTGATCACTGTCCACACCATCTCAGGGGTAGCGTGGATGCTCACGGCGGCTGTGACGTGCTTCCCGTCCGGGTCGATGCGCACCACGGTCTCGCCCGCGGTCAGGCGAGTCTGAACGGCCGGCTCCTTGAGCCAGGCGCTCTGCGCGGCGGCGCACACGGGAAGCAGCGCGCTCACGAGGGTATTCATCAGGGCATGTCGCATATGGCACTGAGCATCGCCCGGTGGTGGCGGGCTGGCTACCTCTAGATGGCGTAACCGTGCCCGAGTTCCGTAAGTGCGCGCCACAGCGCGCGCAGGTTCACTGGGGCGGCGGTCCCGCCTGAGGGGAACGCCGCCCATTCGAGGGAAAGTTTTAGAAGCGCAGCCTGACCCCGGCGAAGGCGCCAATCGAGGGCTGCAGGAAGCCCTCCGGGGTCTGGTAGCTCTCGTCGAGAAGATTGTTGATGCGAGCGAAAACCGAGAAGTTCGCGTTGAGGTCGTAGGTCGCCGCCAGGTCCACGGTGGTGTACCCCGAGACACCCAATCGCAGGATCGAGAAATCACGATTGCCGTCCACCCAGCCACCCACGTACAGAACCGTCGCGTCGAGGAGCAGCCGCGGGGTCGCCTGGTAAGTGCCGCGCAGCGTCGCCTTGTTCTTCGGGCGGCGCAGCAGTTCCTCGTCGGTCGCCTGGTCCGTTGCCTTCGTGTAGGTGTAGTCGGCACGTAGGGTGAGGGCCCCGGAGGGCTGGTAGCTCAGGAAACTCTCGACGCCCTCGGTGATCACATGACCGATGTTGGTATAGGAGGTCGCGTTCGCCTCGATCAGGCCCTTGACGTCGTTGCGGAAGTACGTGGCGCCGAAGCGGAACCGGTTGTCCGCGAAGGGCTGCTCGAAACCCAGGTCATAGCCGACACTGCGCTCGGGCTTGAGGTCCGGGTTGCCGAAGAAGCCGAAGCCGGTGAAGTTCTGGAACATCTGGCTCAGGGTCGGCGCCTTGAAGCCGGTGCCCACGGTCGCCTTCAGCATGGTGCCGGACCGCTCCAGCGTGTAGACCGGGGCGATGCGGTAGGTGACCTTGCTGCCGAAGCGGTCGTTGTTATCGTAGCGCGCGCTCAGGGTACTGAAGAAGCCCGCCGAGAACGCTGACTGCAGCTCGGCGTAGCCTGAGCTGATGGTCGTGTCGGCGGAGATCGGCTCCCGGATCTCGTCGCGCTGGTGCTCGGCGCCCACCACCAGGGTCTGGTTGTTCGCCAGATGGATGTTGCCCTGGTAGTCCGCCTTGAAGCGGTCACCGGTGTAGGCGGTGTTGGGCGGGAAGCCATTCGGATCGTGGTCTTCCGACTCGTTGCGGCCATAGGCCAGTCCCAGTGTCGACTCCAGCGCGCCTTCGAAGGCGAGACCGTGCGCGCTCAGGCGGCTGTAGAACAGCTGGGTGTCGTTCTGGCTCTGGGACGCGGCCGGGGGAGCGGGGAAGAAGTTGTAGTCGTTGCCCGTGTATCGCAGCTTGCCGTCGGTGTAGCGCGCGACAAGACCTAGGTCGAAATGGTCGGTGACATCGAAGCCAAGCTTGGTCGAGGCGGTCAGGTTGTCGTAGTAGTCATCGATGCGCCGCTCGCCGGGCAGCAGGAGCCCCAGTGGGGTGACCGGGGTTGCCCCGGAGTGGAGATGGTCGAGGCTGAACAGGTAGCGGAAGCGATCCGCCGAGCCACTCACGCTCGCGGCCTGGTTGAACGTGTCGAACGAGCCGCCCTGGAGGCTCACGGTGAACCGCGCCGGTCCGTTGCCACTCTTGGTGATGATGTTGACGACGCCGCCGATGGCGTCAGAGCCGTAGAGGCCGCTCTGCGGGCCGCGCAGCACCTCGATCTTCTGGATGTCCTGGACGAGGAACTGGCTGAAGTCGAAGGCGCCGGTCGGATTTGACGGATCGCTGACGTCGATCCCATCCACGAGCACCTTGGTGTGGTTCGAGTTGGTGCCGCGCATGAAGATCGAGGTCTGGCCACCCGGACCTCCGCTTTGCACAAGATTGAGGCCCGGAACCTCCTTAAGGGCATCCGGCAGGGATTGGTCCTGCCGGGCCGCGAGGTCAGCCGCGGTGATGACGGTGACGCTGCTGGCGATCTGCTCCCGCGGCGTCGGAACACGGGTGGCGGTGACGACGATCGTCTGTAGTTCATCACTCGGGCCGTTGGCGCCGACGGGAATTGAGACGAATCCGAGGGAAAGGAACAGCGAAAGTGAAAACCATTTGCGCACGCGAATCTCCTGGTTGAATGCCAGGAGTCGGCGCGCGAGGGCGCACGGTCAGTGATGCGGTGAACGTTCAAACCGGTAACCTCGCGACGACGACTCCAACTCTGTCGCCGCGACGGTTTCCCCCGCAGTTATCAGCACACCCCGGCTGCTAACAGGACGACGGCGCGAGGCAGGTCTCCTGGCTCCCGGGTCTGCGCTTTCGTCCTCCTTCCCAAGGCCTCACGCCTCAGTGGATCCGTGGACGATCGCTCGCCGGTTACAGTTGCGGGGGCAGCCGCGGAATCACACCGCGTTCCAATTAAATCCCTTGCGGGAACCTTGCGCGTGGCGCGGATGATACCCGAGCCGTGGGAACGGTCAAATTTGCCTGCGCACCCCCACGCGGCCGGGCACAGGGCCGTGGCGCTCGCGCTGGGGATGCCCCGTCCACCTGGTCCGGCGGTTCGCGGCCATCGCACACGCGGGCGCACGGGACTGCCCGACCGTTGGGCTAACCAGCCGTCTTAGGCGCCATCCGTTCCGCCGACTCCGGCAGAATCAGCTGCAGCAGCGCCGGCAGGACCACGAGCACCAGCGGCACTTCCAGAATGAGACCGGCGACGATCGCGATCGCCAGCGGCTGCTGCATTTCGGACCCCTGACCGAGCGCGAGCGCAAGCGGCAGCAGGGTGAGGAGGGCTGCCAGTGCTGACATGACGATCGGCCGCAGGCGCTGGCGGCGCGCCCGCTCCACGGCTTCGGCGAGCGGATAGGTGCGTAGTTCCTCCTGAAGTTCCGAGATAAAGAAAATGGCGACCTCGGTAACGATGCCAACCACCACCGTCAGGCCCATTAATGCTGAGATGTTGAGATTAACGCCCGCTATCCACAGTCCGATGAAGACCGCCGGCAGCGCCAGCAGCGGCATCGCCATCACGATGAGGGCCACACGGATCCGCTCGTAAAGGAACAGCAGTAGCGTGAAGACCAGCGCGATCGCCGCCACCAGCACGATAACCAGACCCCGAAACGCGATTTGCTGCTGTTCGTATAGACCGCCAAGTTCCCAGTAGACGCTCGCGGGCAGTAGTCCAGGCTTGGCGAGCGCCGCCCTAACCGAGGCGATCGCTGAACCCAGATCGCGGCCAGTGATACGCGCGGTCACGGCGGCCAGTCGCTTGAGGTTATCGCGAGTGATTTCCGGTTGCCCGCGCACCTCGCGCAGACTTGCGACTCGTCCCAACGGAAACACGTGGCCATCGGGTGCGCTGATTTTAAGGGCGACGAGCGCCGTGAGACGCTGACGCTCCACTGGCGGCAGCCACACCCGCACACCGACGGTTTTCGGGCCGCGCGGTAGTTGGGCGGCGACATTACCCGCGGCCAGCGTGCCGATCTGTTGCGTAACGGCGGCCGGGGTCATGCCCTCGAGCGCCGCCTTGACGGGATCGACCGCGACGAGCACGGCGTCGCCGGCGGGGTTGAGTCCATTCTTGATATCGACAATGCCCGGAAGAACGGACAGCGCCTTGGCGGTCGAAACGGCGGCGGCCTCGAGTTCAGCCGGCTTATCGCCAAACAGCTTGACCTCGATCGGTTGGGGCACGGCCACGAGATCCCCGATCAGATCCTCCATCAGCTGCGCGAACTCGATCTCGAGCCCGGGAACTTTTGCCGCCACCTCGCTGCGTACCTCGCCCATCACATCCTCGACTGGCGCGCGCCGGCCCTTCTTCAAGCGAATGAAAAAGTCGCCTTGGTTGGGCTCGGTGATACCGCCACCGAGCTGCAGCCCGGTGCGGCGGGAATAAGTGTCCACACTCGGGTTGGCACGAATGATGGCTTCGACTCGTCGCAGGAGAGAGTCTGTCTCCTCGAGCGAAGTTCCCGGTTCGCTGCGGTAGTCGAGTATGAAGCCGCCCTCATCCATCGCGGGCATGAAGCCGGTGCCGGCGCGCAGGTATGCGAGAACGCCTAGCGCGAGCAGCAAGAGCAGCACGACTGCCAGAATCACAGGGCGCCGCACGAAGGCGCGCTCGGCGGCTGCGAAACCGCTGCCGAGGCGTTCCAGCGGCTTCCGCAGCCCGTGCCCGGGCGCATGAGTGCCGAGCACGGCGATCGCCAGCAGCGGCACGACCAGCCAGGCCAGCAGGAAGGAGATCACCAGCGCGCTCGCCATCGTGATTGACAGCGACTTGAAGAACGCGCCGGTAACACCGCCCAGGAAGGCGAGCGGCAGGAAGATGATCACGGTGGCGGCCGAAGATCCGGCCAGCGGGACGGTGAATTCCCATGCGGCGTCACCGACGCGCTCGGCGATAGCGCCTTGCCCCTCCGCAAGGCGGCGTGCGATGTGCTCGGCCATCACGATGACGTCATCGATGATCAGACCGACTGCGGCGGCCATGCCGCCCAGGGTCATGAGGTTGAACGTGAGTCCCAGGGCGCGCAGCACCAGCACCGTGCTGGCGAGGGCCGCGGGCACGACCAGCAGCGCGAGCACTATCATCCGGCCGCTGCGCAGAAACAGCCACAGGATGAGGCCGGCCAGTGCCACGCCGACCAGCAGCGCGTCGCGCACGCTGGCGGCGGAGGCGGCGATCAGATCCGATTGGTTGTACCACTCGGCGACGGTGACGCCGGGCGGGAGGCGCGGGCGGAAGGCCGCGAAGCGCTTCGCCACGTCCTTGGCGATCGCGGCGGTATTGCCGTCGCGCTGCTGAAATACCTGCAGCAGGACGGCGTCGTGCCCGTCGGCGGTCGCGCGAATCCACTGCGGCACGCTACCCGTGGTCACCTGCGCCACGTCACTGATGCGCACGACGCCTTCGGGTGTTGCCTTTATGACGAGGGCGGCCAGGGCGGCGGTGTCGGCGGGATGGTTGTCGGCGAGCATCAGATACAGCTTGTAATAGTCATCGGCGTGACCTATCGCATCCAGCGTGGTTGAGGTCGTGACGGTCGTCACGACCTCGTCCAGGTTCACGCCCGCGGCACGCAGCCGCGCGCTGTCGACGTCGACGTGGTATTCCTCGATCGCGCCGCCCTGCACGTCCACGTACGCGACGCCGTCGATCCCTTCCAGTATCGGTCGCAGCTGGTAGGACGCCAGATCACGCAGGGCGGCCGGGGTGAGGGAATCCGAGCGCAGGCTGTAGGCGAGAATGGGGAACACCGTCGGATCCATGCGGCGCGTGGTGAGCAGCACCCCCGGCGGGAGCCCCGACAGCGTCTGACTCAGCGCCGCGCTGACCGCAAGTGTCGCGGACGCCATGTCCGTCCCCCAATCAAAGCTGACGGCCACGTCGGTGGAGCCGCGACTGGTTCGCGACCGTACCGCGCGCGCCCCCGGTACTCGGCGCACCGCCTCCTCCACCGGTTGCGTCACGAGCAGGACCATCTGCTCGGCGTCACGATCGCCGGCATCGAGATTAACCACCACGCGCGGGAAGTCCGCGATGGGAAATAGCGAGACCGGCAGCATCGGCACCGACGCC
>JANYBG010000013.1 GCA_025360865.1 Pseudomonadota bacterium
TACAGCCAGCTGCCAGTAAGTATAGTGAATTCTGGCCAAAATGCTGTTACTTACTGCAATCCAATTACAATTCCTGATATTCCGTTCGGAAAATGGACTGCTCAGCAAAATCGTCAGAAGGTAAATCAATGGTCGGTAAACGGGGAAAATAGTACTAAAGGTGATCAGCCTTATTCAGACAGCGGTAATGATCGTTGGCTTGAAACTGACGGACAGGATTGCCGGGAAATGGCTGATCCCACGATGCTGTTTTTTAAAGGCAGGTGGTATCTTTTCCCTTCCAGCCTTCCTGGTCCTTTGTGGTTCTCAGATGATCTGGTTAACTGGAAATATCATAACCTTGGTTTGACTATTGCCTATGCACCTACTGTTGCAATAAAAGGAGAATGGCTCTACCTGACATCCTCCGGCTCGAGGATGATGTGGCGTGCAAAACATCCTTTTGGTCCATGGGAAGAACTTGGATCGTCGAAAGACACGTCGGGTAATTATAAAAGTACTGGCATTCATTTGCCGGCCGCGCTGCGCGGGACGCAGACGCCGAACACCATGACCAACCGCCAGAAGAGCTGGGTGGGGGAACTGCGCTGGCAGTCATCGGACGCCTCCTCAAAGCTGTCCTACACGGCCGGCCTGTTCTGGCAGGTCGCGAAGGAGCAGAGCATCGAGGAACTGAAATCGACCAACATCGATCAGGTCTTCAACTATCTCTTCGGGCTGTCGCCGACGGACTTCTACGGCGGCACGTTCTACTCCTGCCCCAACAATGCCGGGTACCCCTCGATCCCCGCGTGCGACATCTACTACAACCACAACACGACTTTCGACCGCCAGATCGCCGCCTACGGCGAGGCGAGCTACGCCTTCACGGACTGGTTCAAGCTGACCTTGGGCGAGCGCATCGCACGCACCGAGTTCTCGCTTACCCATTACGCGGACGGCTACGAGAACTACGGCCCGGGAGCGGCGACGGCGACCCAGAAGGAGACGCCCAGCACGCCAAAGCTCACCGCGGCGTTCCAGGTCACCCCGACCGATCTCTTCTACGCCAGCTATGCCAAAGGCTTCCGGGTGGGCGGCGGCAACGCGCCCCTGCCGGCTTACTGCGACGCCGACCTTGCCAACGCGGGTTACAAGAACGGGGCGCCGCTGACCTACAAGTCGGACAACACCCAGAACTTCGAGGTGGGTTCCAAGAACGCTTTCAGCAACTGGCTGAAGATCGCGACGAGTGTGTACTACATCAAGTGGGACCAAATTCAGCAGAGCATCTTCGTCGCCGGCGCCTGCGGCCTGCAGTTCACCGACAATCTCGGTCAGGCCCATGTGTGGGGCGGCGATCTCCAGGCGCAGATGCAGTTCGGGCCGCTGCACCTGGACCTCGCGGCCGGCTACACCAGCGCGCGCTTCAGCAAGGATGCGCCGACCAACTGTCAGACGGCGCTGAATCCGGCGCCGTGCCTGGCGAGCAAGGGCGATGCCATCAGCGGGCAGGAGGGCATCAACTACGCGCCCGGCGCGACGCCGCCGTGGACCGTGGCGCTGGGCGCCGAATACGCCTTTCACATGGGCGAGCGTGATGCCTTCGTGCGCGCCGACTGGGAGTTCCAGAGTCGCAACCCCTGGCTGGCGTCCGTGCAGGATCCCAACAACCAGGCGACTTACAACACCGGCTACTCGTACACGCTCGCCTCCACCACCTTCGTCTCAGCGCGGATGGGCGTGAGCCTGGCGAACGACTTGAAGGTCGCGCTGTTCTGCGACAACCTGTTGGACTCGCACACGGTCAATAACTACGCGCTGGGCCAGACAGATGGGACCTACACGCCGCAGCAGAACGCCTACACGTTCCGCCCGCGAACGATCGGCCTCAACCTCACCTGGAGCCATCGCTGAGGCTGACTCGCGCGTCGTGCCGCCGGATGGTAGCGTGATGGCTCAATGCCACCACGTGACACACCGGCGGCCGCGACCGGCGCGGAGAATCGCGCCGAGCGATTGAACACCCGCGCGGCGGGCGTCGTGGGCCTGGCGGTGCTGTGCAGCCGCGTGCTGGGCCTGGCGCGCGAGCAGATCTTCGCCGCGCTCTTCGGCGGCGGGCGGGTGATGGACGCCTTCACCATCGCCTTCCGCATCCCGAACCTGCTGCGCGACCTCTTCGCCGAAGGGGCGCTCTCGACCGCCTTCGTCACCGTCTTCACCAAGACCGCAGTGGTCGGTGATGAGGCGTCAGCCTGGCGTCTGGCGAACAAGATCGCGACCCTCACGGTCACCGTGCTGAGCGCGATCACCGTGCTCGGCATCCTCTCCGCTCCCTGGCTGGTCCAAATTCTCGCCCCCGGCTTCGATCCGGCGAAGGCGGCCCTCACCGTGACGCTCACCCGCGTCATGTACCCATTCATCCTGCTGGTCTCGCTGGCCGCGCTCGTCATGGGGATGCTGAACGCGCGCAACG
>JANYBG010000027.1 GCA_025360865.1 Pseudomonadota bacterium
TCTCGACCACCGGCGCTCCCGGGGACATGGTGCCGGTCGGGGCCGAGCTGATCGTGCTCGAGACCGGCGCGGAGGCTCAACCCGCGGCCACGCCCGAGGCTTCGGCGCCCGCGCCGGCCACCAACGGGGCCGCGGGCGCCCCGGCCGCGCCGCCGCCCGCGGCGCGCGTCGGCCGCATCGCGACCTCCCCCGCGATTCGGCGCCGGGCGCACGAGGCGGGTATCGATCTTCAGCAGGTGGCCGGTTCCGGCCCGAACGGGCGCATCGTGCCGAAGGATCTGGAGACGTTCGTGGCCCGCGGACCGGGTGCGCCGTTGGCCCGCGCCGCGTCCATGCCGGTTGGCGGGCCGCGCCCGGCGCCCGCCGCGACCGAGGAGATCAAGGTCATCGGGCTGCGGCGCGTGATCGCGCAGCGGCTGAGCGAGGCCAAGCGCACCATCCCGCACTTCGCGTATGTCGAGGAACTCGACATCACCGAGCTTGAGTCGCTGCGTGCGCACCTCAACCGCAAGCCGCCCGCGGGCGCCGCCGCGCTCACCTACCTGCCCTTCCTCGCGCTCGCGCTGGCGCGCGTGCTGCGGGAGTTCCCGCAGTGCAACGCCCACTACGACCCCGAGCGCGGGGTCATCGTGCGCCACGGCGCGGTGCACCTGGGGATCGCGACGCAGACCGCCGATGGACTCAAGGTGCCGGTGGTGCGCGACGCGCAGTCCATGGGACTGTGGGAGCTGGCTGGCGAGATGCGTCGCGTGGCGGAGGCCGCGCGCACCAACAAGGCCACGCGCGATGAGCTGAGTGGGTCGACGATCACCATCACCAGCCTCGGCAAGCTCGGCGGCATCGCGAGCACGCCGATCATTAATGCGCCGGAGGTCGCGATCATCGGCGTCAACCGCGCGGTGCAACGTCCGCTGGTCATCAACGCGGCGATCGCCATCCGGCTCACGATGAACCTGTCATCGTCGTTCGATCATCGCTTCGTTGACGGTTACGACGCGGCCGCCATGATTCAGGCGCTCAAGGAGTCCCTGGAGCATCCGGCGACGATCTTCATGGACGCCTGAGGGTCGGGGCGACCGGGACGGGGGGGCCAGAAGCGCTCACGGCGACCTTCGCGGTGAAGCGGACGTCTCCCTCGCCCTGGCCCACCGCGACCCGCGCGGACCTCGCCAGGTCAGCTGGAGCTACCGGTTCCGGTCACGCCTTCAGCGGGGGTCGAGGCCTAGGGCGGCCGCTCGTGACCGCCGTCGTACCTGAGTTCACCGGCGGCGACGCGAATCCTGAGCCGGTTCTGTGGCGGCGGCAGCGGGCAGGTGGCGAAGTCGTTCAGCGCGCAGGGCGGGTTGTACGCCTCGTTGAAGTCCAGCGTCGCAAGACCCTCCACCGGCATCGGGATGTACATGAAACGGCCGCCGCCATAGGTCTCGCGGCCGCTGGTGGTGTCCTGGAACATGACGAAGAGGCGCTGGTCGGTCGGACTTTCCAGGACTGTGTCCAGCCGCGATTCCTGGCCGTTGCGCGTGAACACGAGCGCGCCGGGGCACAGCGCCTCGTCCTCCATCCCGAGGATGTTGATGATGTTGATGTGCCGCGCCGGCTCGTAAGGCTCGAAGCGCGCGCTAATCCTCCAGTCGGGGCTGATGGGGAAGTACTTCAGGCCACGGAAGTCCAGGCGTCGCGGGTTCGCGAGATCGCGCACCCGCACGCCGAGCTTGCCGGCCCGCTCGATGACGAAGAAGCGCAGCGAGCCACTGGATACGACCGTAGGCTCGCCCACCGCATCCGAGTCCATCTCGATGCGGGTCACCGGCTCCCCGTGGTGGGTGATGCCGGCGCCCGGGCGCGCGGTGAAGCGCACGTGGTGGTCCTGGACCTGGAACGAACCGGCGTTGTCGGCGAGCGCGGCATTGTCCAGGACGAGCGTGTTGGTCGGGGCGCGCCCGAAGCTGTTGTCGCCATCGCGCAGCCACAGGAGCCCCACCAGGGTGAGCCAGCCTGTGTCACTGGTGAGGGACTTCACCCGCTCGGCGCGCCAGCGCGTGACGGTGGCTTCCTCGTCGTTCGCCCCGGCGGCGGGAAACGCGCTGGCCAGGGCGGGCACCACCACCGGTAGCGCGAGGCAAAGCGCGCCGCACGCCAGGAGCGACCACGCCCGGGTCATCCTGGTCTTCTTCATCGCGCCTGGCGCGTGCTTTTCGCGATCAGCCGTCACGCCCGAGGATCTCCTCGCGCACGTCCGCGATCTCACGCGCCCTGGAGGGTCGCGCGCCCTCGCAGCGCTCCGCGCGCGGGCAGCGCGTACTGCGCGGACAGATGATGCGCGCCGGCTGTGCGAGCGCATCGGTGATCCAGGCGATGTTCAGCACGTGCGCGACGGCCTCCAGCACCTGGGCGGCGGCCTTGGGGATGCGCGCCTCGCCGTGGCGGTGCAGGCATTCGCGGAAGATCGAATCCACCACCGACTCACTGGGCACGCCGTTGGTCGCGAGCGCGGGTGCGAGGTCCACGCCAACGGACAGGACGTGCGGGTTCCCCGCCATGTCGTGGACGCGGATGGAGTGGCAGCAGTACAGCAGCGAGCGGTCGCCATCGCGCAGCACTGAGATCTGCGAGCCGCCGCCCTGCTGGCTGTCGATCATGCGAAACACGGCCCAGTGCGGGCACGGATCACTCACCTGCGCCAGGTTCCCCCACGGCAACGGGATGCCATTGCCGCGATACACCGCGCGCAGGTAGCCGGGCGGGTAGGCGTCGAAGAAGTGCCAGTAGGGGTAGGGTGACACCTTGGTCATGCGCCGCATGATCACCGCCGGGGTCAGCTCGAGCTTCGCCCCAGCCTCCACGCGGTGCCGCTCGCGCGCGAGGAAGCGCCGGAACGGGACGCGTGGGGCGAGCAGCGCGCCGGCGAAGAAACTGCACTCGAAGTCACGCCAGGCGTGCAAAACGTCCTGCGCGCTCATGCCGATGGCGCTCGAGCCGCTCTCAGGGCTTCCGCCCATCTCACCGCCAGTCGCGTGCGCGGATTTCATGCCGTCGCCGCCATGCAGCACCTTGTGGGCGATGTGCGCCGCCAGGTCGAACTTCAGTCGCGCGGGATCGGCCTGCAGCGCGCGGTTGGCGTAGATGACGCGCGGGGCCTCGAAGAAGGAACGCACCATGCTGCGCAGCTCGCGATCCTTGTCACGCGCGAGTACCGCCTTGCGGTCGAACCAGCGGATCTCAAGTCCGTGACGCTTGCACAGCCGCATCAGGTCATCGACCGAGAGCGGGAAGCGCTTCTCGCTGATGCCATCGGCGGCGCGCTCGAGGTCGGGGAAGTCGTTGCGGGACATCTCCTGATGCGAGCGGATGAGCAGATGCGCGAACTGCCGCCCGGTCGTGCCGGTCTGCACCAGCAGTTCCGGAATCGCCGCTTGCAGCAGGTTCTTGGAGAAAAGAAACGCGGGTTCCAGCGGCACACGGGCGGCGGCCCCGTTGGCGAGGGCGGGCTGCAGCTCAAGGTCGGCGCTCTCGTCCAGGAACCAGGCCGGAGGCCGCTGGAACACTCCCGCCAGCAGCTCAAGCAGCTCGGGGGAGGGCATGCGCTTACCGCTCTCGATCATGCTCAGGTACGACACCGAGGGCGCGCGCTCGGTATCTCGCTGGATGCAGCGCACCGACAGTTCCTCGAGGGTGAGCCCGTTGCGCTTGCGCAGCGTGCGCAGCTTGGCCCCGAGGAAGTGTCCCTTGCGCAGCAGTCCCGCCATATGTCGCATGCTCCCTCGCCGGATCGGTGTCCCGCCGTGTGAAATTAACAGTGTGAAGTTTCTATAGTCAAATTTCAGCCTCGGTGGCCTTACTATCGTGCCTCATGAACGCCGCAGAACATGGGCGGGTGCACGCCCGCGCCCCTTCCGAACCCAAGGTCGAGATCACCGGCGGGGACGTGGAGCGCTCCCAGGAGGTCCTGACCCCGCTTGCGCTGCAGCTGCTCGCGAGCCTGCACCGGCGGTTCAACCCCCGGCGACTGGAGCTGCTGCAGGCCCGCGTACAGCGCCAGCGGCGCCTGGATGAGGGGGAGCTTCCGGACTTCCTCCCGGAGACCGCGCAGATCCGCGCGGGCGACTGGCGCATCGCACCCGTGCCTGAGGACCTGCTCGACCGCCGGGTCGAGATCACAGGTCCGGTCGAGCGCAAGATGATCATCAATGCGCTGAACGCCCCGGTGAAGGCGTTCATGGCTGACTTCGAGGACTCCCTCTCCCCGACCTGGGAGAACGTGATCCGCGGGCAGGTCAACCTCGCCGACGCTATCCGCCGCACCATCAGTTTCGACGATGCGGCGACGGGCAAGATCTACCGCCTGGGCGAGCGAACCGCGACCTTGATCGTGCGCCCGCGTGGCTGGCACCTGCCCGAGAAGCATGTGCGCATCAACGGCGAGCCGGTTTCCGCCGCGCTGTTCGACTTCGCGCTGTTCATCGCCAACAACCACGCGGCGCTCGCCAGCGCCGGCACGGGGCCTTACTTCTACCTGCCGAAGATGGAAAGCCATCTGGAGGCGCGGCTGTGGAACGAGGTGTTCGTGGCCGCGCAGGAGGCGCTGGGGATGGCGCAGGGAACGATCAAGGCGACGGTGCTGATCGAGACGATCCTCGCCGCCTTCGAGATGGACGAGATCCTCCACGAGCTGCGCGAGCACTCCGCGGGGCTTAACTGCGGGCGCTGGGACTACATCTTCAGCTTCATCAAGAAATTCCGGAACCGCGCGGACTTCGTGCTACCCGACCGCGCCTGCGTGACGATGGACAAGCACTTCCTCAAGTCCTACGTCGACCTTCTGATCAAGACCTGCCACCGCCGCGGCGCACACGCGATGGGCGGCATGGCCGCGCAGATCCCGATCAAGGACGATCCAGGCGCCAACGAGGCGGCGATGGCGCGCGTGCGCGCCGACAAGCTGCGCGAGGCGAACGCCGGGCACGACGGCACCTGGGTCGCGCACCCGGGACTCGCACCCATCGCGATGCAGGCCTTTGATTCGGTGCTAAAGGGCCAGCCGAACCAGCTCGGCGTCGGGCGCGCCGAGGTGAATGTGTCGGCCGCTGACCTCGTGCGGCTGCCGCCCGGACAGATCACCGAAGACGGCCTGCGCGCGTGCATCCGCGTCGGGGTCCAGTACCTGGAGGCCTGGCTGCGCGGCAACGGCTGCGTGCCGCTGTACCACCTGATGGAGGACGCGGCGACCGCGGAGATCTGCCGCGCGCAGCTATGGCAATGGCTGCGCCACGGCGCCCGCACCGACGACGGCCAGCAGATAACGGTCGAGCGCTTCGACCAGCTGATGATGGCGGAGCTGGACCGCATCCACACCGAGGTCGGCGCCGCGAGGCTGACGCAGGGCGTGTTCCCCAGCGCCGCGCGCCTCTTCGAGCGCATGACCAAGAGCGATAGTTTCGATGAATTCCTGACGCTCCCGGCCTACGAGCTGTTGAGCTGATACCGTGATTTTCACGATTTTTCCGAAAAGGCGAGACCCATGAGCGTGAAACCCCTTCCCACGGCTGATGATCTGCGGCGCAGCTGGCGCGAGAGCCCCCGCTGGCACGGCGTGCAGCGCGGCTATGACGCCGCCGATGTCGTGCGCCTGCGCGGCACAGTGGCCGTGGAGCACTCGATCGCGCGGCTGACCGCGGAAAAGCTGTGGCGCTACCTGAACGAGAAGCCGTTCGTGAACGCCCTGGGCGCGCTCACCGGCAACCAGGCCATGCAGCAGGTCAAGGCGGGGCTGGACGCCATCTACCTGTCCGGCTGGCAGGTCGCCGGCGACGCCAACCTCTCCGGGCAGATGTACCCCGATCAGTCCCTGTACCCCGCCGATTCAGTGCCCGCGGTCGTGCGGCGCATCAACAACACGCTGCGGCGCGCCGATGAGATCCACCACGCGGAAGGCGATGACACCATCGACTGGCTCAAGCCCATCGTGGCGGATGCCGAGGCCGGCTTCGGCGGCGTGCTCAACGCCTTTGAGCTGATGAAGCAGATGATCGAGGCGGGAGCCGCCGGCGTTCACTTCGAGGATCAGTTGTCCTCGGCCAAGAAGTGCGGCCACATGGGCGGCAAGGTCCTGGTCAGTACCCAGGATGCGGTCGCCAAGCTCATCGCCGCGCGCCTGGCGGCGGACGTGTGCAACGTGCCCACCGTACTGGTGGCGCGCACCGATGCCGAAGGCGCGAACCTCTTGACCTCGGACGTCGATGAGCGCGACCGCGCCTTCGTCGATACCGCCAAGGGCCGCACCTCGGAGGGGTTCTTCTGCGTCAAGGCGGGACTCC
The DNA here is from genome assembly GCA_025360865.1 of Pseudomonadota bacterium. GTDB lineage: Bacteria > Pseudomonadota > Gammaproteobacteria > Steroidobacterales > Steroidobacteraceae > 13-2-20CM-66-19. The sequence continues at coordinate 6,315 of JANYBG010000027.1, forward strand.
CGCAGGCGATCGCCCGGGGACTCGCCTATGCTCCGTACGCGGACCTGGTGTGGTGCGAGACCGCGAAGCCGGATCTGGAGGAGGCGCGCGAGTTCGCCGAAGGCATCCACGCGAAATTCCCCGGCAAACTCCTGGCCTACAACTGCTCGCCCTCGTTCAACTGGAAGCGCAAGCTCGATGACGCGCAGATCGCCAGGTTCCAGCGCGAGCTGGGCGCGATGGGCTACAAGTTTCAGTTCATCACGCTCGCCGGCTTCCACGCGCTGAACTACTCCATGTTCGAGCTGGCGCGTGGCTACAAGACGCACCAGATGAGCGCCTACGTCACCCTGCAGCAGGCCGAGTTCGCCGCCGAATCCAACGGCTACACCGCGACCAAGCACCAGCGCGAAGTGGGCGCCGGCTATTTCGACGCCGTCACGCAGACCGTGGCGGGCGGCACGTCCTCCATCACCGCGCTCGCCGGCAGCACCGAGGAGCAGCAGTTCGAGAAGGTGTCCTGAAGCCACGACGTCGCGGGGGCGCGCGCGCCGCGGTAGGCTAGCGGCTTAGGGCCGCCTTGCGGCCATCAGCAAGCTAGGGGCCTCGATGCGCCGCACCGCGATCTGGCGTTCGCTGTATTTCCAGGTTCTCATCGCTATCGCCCTGGGTGTCGCGCTCGGGGTGCTCTGGCCGGAATTCGCGCAGCAGCTCAAGCCGCTCGGTGATGGCTTCATCAAGCTGATCCGGCTGCTGATCGCCCCGATTATCTTCTGCACCGTCGTCAGCGGCATCGCCGGCATGGCCAGGTTGCGCGATGTCGGCAGGGCCGGTGGCCTCGCGCTCATCTATTTCGAGGTGCTGACCACCGTTGCACTCGTCATCGGGCTGGTGGTGGTCAACATCGTGAAGCCCGGGGCCGGGGTGAACGCTGACCCCGCCACGCTGGATGTGCATGCCGTCAGCCAGTATCTGGCGCCCCAGGCCCTGCCCGGCGTGACCGAGTTCATTCTCAACATCATTCCGGCGACCTTCTTCGGCGCCTTCGCCACGGGGGACGTGCTGCAGACGCTGCTGCTGGCGGTGCTCTTCGGGTTCGCCCTGCACGCGGTGGGCGGCCGCGAGAACCCGATCTTCGGGCTGGTCGACAAGTTCGGGCAGGTGCTGTTCGTGATCGTCGGCTACATCATGCGCCTCGCCCCGATCGGGGCGTTGGGCGCGATGGCCTTCACGGTCGGTCGCTACGGGGCGGAATCGCTGCTGGGACTCGCGCGCCTGATGGGTTGCTTCTACCTCACCTGCATCCTCTTCGTGCTGTGCGTGCTGGGTCTCATCGCCCGCTTGCATGGCTTCTCGATCCTGACCTTCATCCGCTACATCCGGGAGGAGCTGTTCATCGTGCTCGGCACATCCTCATCCGAGTCCGTCCTGCCGCGGATGCTCGGCAAGATGGAGGACCTGGGCGTGCGCAAGCCCATCGTCGGCCTGGTCATTCCCGCGGGGTATTCGTTCAACCTCGACGGCACGGCCATCTACCTGACCATGGCGGCGCTCTACATCGCCCAGGCGACGAACACACCGCTTACCCTGGGCCATCAGCTGACGCTGCTGGCGGTGCTGCTCCTGACGTCCAAGGGGGCGGCGGCTGTCACGGGCAGCGGATTCATCGTCCTCGCCGCATCGCTGTCGGCTGTCGGACATGTGCCGGTGGCAGGCGTCGCGCTGATCCTGGGTATCGACCGGTTCATGTCGGAGGCGCGCGCGCTCACCAACCTTGTCGGCAACGGCGTTGCGACGCTCGTGGTCGCCAAGTGGTGCGGGGATCTGGACGAGGGGCGGATGAAGGCGGTTCTCGCCCGGGGCAGCGACACAGCGCTGCCCGCGCCTACCGCCACATGAGCGCGAGAGCTACGCCGATCATAAGTTGAAGATGAGCTCGGCGGACAGCAGCGACGGGTTGCCCTGGGGTCCTTCGAAACGCTCGTAGTCCACCCGTGCAGCCCACCGGCCAGTTTTGAGCTGCAGTCCCGCGCCCCAGGCAACGCTGGTGCGGCTGCTGTCATCGCTGACCGGCACCGGGGGCGCCACGCACTGCAGCGGTGTCTGGCAGATCGCGTAGGAAGTGGTATTGGCCTTGACGCGGGCAGCGCCGACCTTGGCGTACACGTCGAGCCAGGGCAGCGGCACCGGCAGGTAACCCAGCACATAGGCCGCGGTGGCCTTGGCATCGGTGGAGACGTGCACGGTGTCCGCGAAGGTGTTGACTCCCTTGCTGCCGAGGTCGACGTATTCGGCCTCCACCCCGAGCAGGCTGATCGGCCGCCAGCCAGCGAGCAGTTTCCAGCCCGTGGCGTGCGCGTCGATTTGGTAATTGTCCTGCCGCAGGTCGGTGCGGCCGACACCGGCGCCCACATAGATCCCCAGCAAATCACCGGCGACAGCGGGCCCACAGGTGGCCAGAGCGCAGCACAGCAGGGCCGCTCGAGTCGTGTTTTTCATGAGGGTCACTCGTGAGTGGATCGGTATCACTCGGAGGTGGGCATCGCGAACTCGGCACCCTTCGGGGTGCTCTCGGGCCAACGCTGCATGATTGATTTCTGGCGCGTGTAGAAGCGCACGCCTTCCTCGCCGTACGCATGAGTGTCGCCGAACAGGCTGCCCTTCCAGCCGCCGAAGCCGTGCCAGGCCATCGGCACCGGGATCGGCACGTTGATGCCGACCATGCCGACCTCGATGCGCCGGCCGAACTCGCGGGCGATGTGGCCGTCGCGGGTGTAGCAGGCGACGCCATTCGCCATCGGATGCGCGTTGACCAGGTCCACGGCGGCGGCGAAGTCGGGAACGCGCACGCACGCGAGCACCGGACCGAAGATCTCCTCGCGGTAGATGCGCATCGCCGCCGTGACGTGGTCGAACAGCGTACCGCCGGTGAAGAAGCCGCCCTCCAGGCCGGGCACGCGCAGGCCACGGCCATCGACCACCAGGGTCGCGCCTTCGTCGACGCCGCTGGCGATATAGCCCTCGATCCGGTCGCGCGCGGCGGCGGTGACGATCGGGCCCATCTCGGCCGCCAGGTTCATCGGGTCCATGACCTTGAGGCTGCGGGCG
>JANYBG010000063.1 GCA_025360865.1 Pseudomonadota bacterium
TGGCTGGTGAAGAACGTGCCGGAGAGCAATGGGAAGGTCGGCACCCTGGGGATCTCCTACGACGGATTCGAACCGCTGATGGCGCTGGTTAACCCGCACCCGGCGCTGAAGGTCTCCGTGCCCATGAATCCCATGGTGGACGGCTGGATGGGGGACGACTGGTTTCACAACGGCGCTTTCCGCCAGCAGAACGCGCAGTACGTATACGAGCAGGTCGCCAGCCGCGACAACGTAGTAAAGTGGTGGTCGAGCTACCACGACGAATACGACCTCTTCCTGCAAGCGGGCTCCGCGGGCGAACTGGGACGCCGCTACGGGATGCAGCAGATCGGATTCTGGAACAAGCTCATCGCCCATCCGGACTACGACGCTTTCTGGAGCGATCAGGCCGTGGATAAGATTCTCGCCGCGCAGCCGCTGAAGGTTCCGGTGATGCTGGTGCACAGCCTCTGGGATGCGGAGGACATCTATGGCGCGATGGCCGTTTACGCGGCCATCAAGCCCAAAGATACCCGCGGCGATATGGTGAAGCTGGTCATCGGGCCGTGGTACCACGGCCAGGAGATCGAGGAGGCAAGCGCACTGGGGAACGTGCGCTTCGGCAGCGACACGGGCCGGTACTTCCGCGAGCACGTGCTCCGGCCGTTTCTCGCGCAGTACCTCAAGGACGGCGCACCGGTCGCGGACATCGCCGCCGTCACCGCGTTCGAGACCGGCACCAACGAGTGGCGGCGGCTTGCCGGCTGGCCACAAAGCTGCGAGCGCGGGTGCGCGAATTCAAGCCGCCCGCTGTACCTGGCACCCGGCAACACGCTCAGCTTCGATGTCCCAAAGGCCGCGGTCGAGTATTCCGAGTACGTTTCCGACCCTGCCCGGCCCGTCCCCTTCCGCGCGCGTCCCATCCAGCCGGTCGGCTACGGGCTGGGCCAGACCTGGCAGCGTTGGCTGACGGATGACCAGCGTGAGGCCTCGGGCCGCACCGACGTTCTAACCTTCACTTCCGCGGTACTCGCCCAGCCCCTGAAGATCAGCGGGCAGCCGGGCGTGCATCTGATCACCTCCACAAGTGGCACCGACAGCGACTGGGTGGTGAAACTCATCGATGTTTATCCGGACGAGGTGTATTCACAGCCGGAGATGGGCGGCTATCAACTGGGCGTCGCCATGGACATCTTTCGCGGTCGCTATCGCGAAGGCTTCGTCACCCCGAAACCCATCAAGGCCAATCAGCCACTCGCCTACGACTTCAAGCTACCGCCGACCAACCACGTGTTCCTGCCGGGCCACCGCGTCATGGTGCAGGTGCAGTCGAGCTGGTTCCCGCTCTACGACCGCAACCCACAGACCTTCGTGCCGAATATTTTCCTGGCGAAACCGGCTGACTACCGACCCGCGACCCAGCGGGTATTCCACTCCGCCGCGCATCCGTCATATGTCTCGTTGCCGGTGACACCGGATTGAGCATGCGGCGAGCGGGGGTGCCCCCCAAGCCCGCGTCAGTTAGGCGTCGAGCAGCTGAATGTGAAGTTGTAATCGCGAAACGCGGTATCTTCAATCACGGCCGACTGGCCGCGCTTCCCGCAGTACTGAATCGCCTCGCGCGAGGCCGCCGCGTTGAGGCTTTCGTGACCTGCGATCGCGTAGAGGTTCTTGCCGTGCGCGTCTTTGCCGGCCGCGATCACGTCGGGCCTCGACGCGCAGCCCGCGAGCACTGTGACGGCGGCGATCAATCCCAGGAGAGTCCGAGTCGTTCTGTTCATGCGTTTCCAGCCCGTACGTGCCTGAGACGCAGGGTAGCCGCGTGAGCGAGGCGCCTACGTTGATGCACTTCTCGCCGACCATGATGAACGCCGGCGTGGCCTTGTTATGTACAGAGGCAGCCTCGCGCCGCCGGGGGCTTGTTACTTAATTCACGGCGACCCCCGGCGAGGCCCGCGACCGCGCTTCCACGCCGGTGCCCTTGACCCTTACTTCGCCGGGGCTGGCGCGGGCGTGAGCTTTTCGCCGGTGAATGGGTTGAAGTGGTAGTTGCCCGGGAACGAGTCACCCGTGCGCGGATCGACCACCGCGGGGAGGACGCTGCCCAGCGGCAGGTGATAGCGCAGCGCCTGGTCGTTCACGTGCATGATGAACAAGCCCGTCCTTCGTGGCATCGGCGATGCGGACACCCTCCGTGTTGGTCGCAGGGAAGTGCATGATCTCCATGTTGGTGCCCATCGGGCCCATGGCATTGGTCAGTATGGGTCGGATCAGCTGCAGCAGGTTCTTCACGCTGGCGTTGGCGATCTGCGGGTCGAGCGGCTCGTAGACGCTCCCGGCTCGATCCTCGAGCCGGGTGTTCCTTCGCAACTCCGCGGCCGGCGCGAATGTGAAGGCCCCCGCTGCTCCAGTCTTGGCGGCCAGCACCGCGACCATGGTGTACGGCGCAAGTGCCTTCAGGAACTCATCCGCACCCTTGTCAGTGAGACTGCCGCTGGACTGGATCGCCGCGCGCCAGTACTCCTCCGGCATCGACATGACCAGCGTCATGGTGTCATCGACATTCTTAAGGATCTCCACTTCCTTGACGATCGCCGCCATGTCCAGCCGCGTATCGGCACTGGACTGGCCAATGGGAAGCAGAGCGAGGAGCGTGATCGTCAGGATCTGTCGAATCGGCATGTGACTTCCTCGTGCGAGTGGCCAGCGGCGATCCGCGCCCTTCGTCACTGTAGGGGGGGCGGACTGATCAAAGCGACACTCACCCGCCGCAAGCCAAGCGGAGACGTCGGGGTGCGACATCGGAACGTATTCGTCCGATGGTTCATGTCGAGGGCCAGCCCGCCATCGCCATGCCGGCATGACGCCGCCGGTTGCGGGAGCGGCGATACGCTCCTCAGTGCGGGGCTGGCGGCGGCGGAGCCGTGTTCGAATTCCACGTGTCCGCGATGATCAGCCACTTTCCCGCCTGCCGCCGGAACAGCGTGAGCAGCTGTCCCGAGCCAACGACCGCGCCGGCCTTGTCGGAGATCGTGTAGGCCTTCCACTGATACCCAAGATCGCCCGAAGCGACTGCCACGGCCATTGGGGCATCAGCTACCGAGAGTCCGGCTCCGGCGAACTCCGCAGCGATCTTGAGGAAATACACCCCGATGGCGGCTTTGCCCCTCACCACGGGCCTGCCGGGGGCGCTCAGCACGGCGTCATCCGCATAAAGCGCCGTGACAGCCGCTGGGTCGCCCGCATTGAAGGTCTGTTTCCAGGCGATGCTGGCGGCCTCGATCGCGGCGACAGCGGCGGTGGTATCCGGCGTCTGAGTTCTGCAGCAACCTGCGAGCCCCACCACCATCACCGTCACGACCCACCCCGAATTTGTCTGCCTCGGCTGTATCACGGGAACCTCCCTCATCGCCTATCCACGTCTCATCGATGGACTGGAACCTACCCCGGAACCGGCGTCCACGGCCAGATGCCCCGCGGCAACCGTGGAACCCCGTGGCTTCCCGCTGATCGTGTCCCGGCGGCGGCGTCGGCTGGTGCACAATCGCACCGTGTTCATCACGGAGCTCACCTGTGGCAAACGGTGATCCATCGATGTCCGAGTCGCGCGGCCAGTCGCGCCAGGATCTTGCACCGGCGCGCGGCTGGCTCGTCGGTATCGCGCTGGCGCTGGCGCCGTGCGCGGGACAGGCCGCCACGGCTCCGGCGGCGGCGCACAGCCCCTTCGCGATCTACGTCGACGCCTATCTCGACCAGTTCGGGCGGTTCCATCCGTCCATCGCCGCTGGCAATGGCCTTCACGGGCACGATGGACAGCTGGAAAACTTCTCGGCCGACTCTATCGCGCGGGAGGCCAGCTGGCTACGCACGCAGCGGCGCGCACTCGCGGCACTTGACAGCGCGAGCCTCACCGCCGATGAACGCGCGGACCGCGAGATACTGGCCGGAATCGTCGATGGCTGGCTGCTCGACCTGGAGACCGTGCGCACCTGGCGGCGCAATCCGATGGTCTACGTCGCGGCGATCTCCGATGGCATGCATGACCTTGTCACCATGGAGTCGGCCGCCGCTCCCGAGCGCATGCGCAGGGCGACGTCGAAACTGCGCGGCGTGCGGGCACTGTTTGCCGCGGCGCGCGCGAACATCGAAAACCCGCCGCGGGTCTTCGTGGAGCACGCCATCGACATGCTGGGCGGCGTCTCAGACTTGCTGCTTCATGATCTGCCCCTGGCCTTTCCCGCGGGACCGGACAAGGCGGCGCGGGATCAGCTGATGGCGGCCGCGGCCGCGGCCAACCGCGCCGTCGTCGCGTACCAGGACGAGCTTCGGACCCAAGTGTTGCCGGCCGCCACCGGCTCCTTCGTGATCGGCACGGCCAATCTCGAGGCACGCTACCGCGCCGAGGAACTCATCGACCTCCCGGCAAGCCAGCTTCGGGCGATCGGCGAACGCGAACTCGCCCGCCAGCAGCGTGATTTCACCGCGACGGCGGCTCGCGTTGATGCGACCCAGGACGCAGGCGCAGTATGGCGATCCGTACAGAACTACCACCCCGCGCCCGGAACTCTGGTGCCGGCCGCGAGCACCGTGGTCAGCGAACTGTTCGCTTTCATCGGCGCGCACCAACTCATGAGCGTGGCGCCGCGGGACCAGCACGTGGTTGTGGCGCCCGCCCCCGCCTATGACCTGGGACTCGCCTCGATGCATTCCTCGCCGCCGCTCGAACCGCAGCAGGTCAGGAGCTACTACTACATCACCGACGTGGACAGCCAATGGCCCGCCGCCCGCCAGGACGCGTGGCTGCGCACGCTCAACTATGCGACCCTGGCTGACATCAGCGCCCACGAGGTCGCCCCGGGGCACTACGTGCACAGCCTTTACATGCGTGGCACGCCCGGCAAGGTCCGCCGCATCTGGGTCGGGCTGAACCCGTTTCCGCAGCCCTCCTCCGGCCAGGACGGCTGGGCGCACTCTGCCGAGCAGATGGTCAGCGACGAGGGGTTCCGGGCGGATGACCCGCGCTACCGGCTGGCCATGCTCGCCGAATCGCTGAACCGTGTGTGCCGCCTCCTCGCGGGTATCCACCTGCACAGCGGGGAATGGACCCTCGACGAGGCCACCGCGCTTTTCGAGCGCGAGGCCCACCTGTCCCCCGAGGCCGCCCGGCGCGAGGCGGTGCGCGGCACATACGATCCGACATACGGCGGTTACACGCTGGGGAAGATGGCGGCCCTGAAGTTGCGGGCCGACTATCAGGCGGCCAAGGGGTCCACCTACAGCCTGCGCGACTTCAACGAGCGCGTCATGACCGATGGCATCGCCCCGTGGAAGATCCACCGGGAGCTGCTGCTCCCGGGCGACCGTGGCGCGGTGCTCGAGTAGCGTTCGCCAGGCAGGATGAGTCCGATGCCTCTCACGCGCGCAGTGCCCACTCTCCTCGCCTGCGTGACGTTGGCGGTCACCGGCTGTGCGGGCGGGACAGACTCTGCCGGAGGCAAGAGCACGGAGAAGGTCGTCAACCTCTACAACTGGGGCGACTACATGGATCCCACGGTGATCCCCGCGTTTGAAAAGGAGTACGGGATGCACGTCAACTACGACGTCTATGACTCCAACGAGATACTCGAGACCAAGCTCCTCGCGGGACACTCGACCTACGACATCGTCGTGCCCTCGGCCTACTTCCTCGAACACGAGATAAAGGCCGGCGTCTACCGGAAGCTCGACAAGACCAAGCTGCCCAACCTTGGCAACGTGGACCCGGAAGTCGCCGCCGGCCTGTCCGCATACGATCCCGGCAACCAGTACGCCGTCGGCTATATGTGGCTCAGCACCACCGGGATCGGCTACAACGTCGCGGAAATCAGGGCGCGCATGCCCGACGCCCCGGTGGACAGTTGGCGCATGTTCTTCGATCCCAGCGTGCTCGCGAGGTTCCAGGATTGTGGGGTCGCGATGCTCGACGCGCCGATCAATGTCGTCGGCGCGGCCCTGGCGTTCCTGGGCCGGGATCCCAACAGCGAGTCAGTCGAGGACCTCGCCGACGTCGAGCAGCTTCTGTTCGCGGCGCGCCCCTTCATCCGCAGCATCAATTCCGCCCAGTACTACGGGGATCTCGCGAACGGTGACCTGTGCCTGGCGCTCGGTTGGTCGGGAGACATCGTCCTGTCTCGCGATCGGGCGAAGGAGGCGGGCAGGAGCGTCGCGCTCGCCTTCTCGATCCCCAGGGAGGGAACTGTCAGCAATTTCGACGTTCTGGCGGTCCCGGCGGAAGCCGCCCACCCGGACAACGCGTACCTGTTCATCAACTACCTGCTGCGTCCCGAGGTGGCCGCCAAGAACACCAACGCGCTCATGTACGCGAACAGCGTGATGACGAAGTCGCTGCCATTCCTGAACGAGTCGCCGCGGCACGATCCGGCCGTGTACCCGCCACCGGAAGTTCGCGCCAAGCTGGTGCCCACCCGCGCGAAGTCACCCCAGTACACCCGGCTGCTCATGCACATGTGGACAAGGTTCAAGAGCCACGGCTGAATGTTCCGGGTCCCCGGCCACGTCATCCCGTGGCGGCTACGGCACTATCGTCCGCGCGCGGTACAGCCATGCCACGAGGGCACCAAGGATCAGCATCAGCGTGCCGTCGAGCATGATCTGCTTGCCCACCAGATCCCCGGGCAGCGGCTGCACGACGTAATAGATCATGTAAGTCGGTACGACCGTCAACAGCGCGATCGCGACGCCGAATCTCAGGCCCTGGGGCAGCCAGGGTTTCGCCTCAACGCCACGCGCGTAGATCCAGACAAAAGCCCCGGAAACGATCACGTGCGCGAGCACCATGAATGGAAAAAGCCTTTGCGCATCCGCCTCCGGACGAAACACTCCCGGCAGCCGCGTGTAGTCAGCGCTGAGCAGCACGCCGTGAACCACGAAGTCGCCGAAGAACCAGACGACGAACAGAACGACCCAGGCAATGAGGAATTTCTTGTTCACAAGACCCCCCGGTGGCGGATCACCAGCGCGGGATGCGCGTCGGCCGCGAAACCAACAATACGCCGCAGCCACCCGGCCGCACCAGCGCGGCGCGCGGCGCGCGGCGCTTTCGTAGGACGCGGGCTCCGGTCGAGGAATCAGCCATAGGTATCTGATTGTAAGGTGATCGTGCGTTAAAAAACTCATGCGGCGGGGTTAGACCCGTGATCCGCCGCCGCGCCTCCGCGGCGCCGCGGAAGTCCGCGCATGAGGGGGGGGTGTCCTATATTGTCCGTCATGGGCACCGACCTCCCCCGTCGCGGAAGATCGCATGACACGCCGGAACGCAACCGAGCCGAGGACCCGTCGGACCGCGCCAACATGACCGTGGAAGCCACCACCGGACTTCGCCGGACGCTCACCCGCCGCCACCTGCAGATGATCGCCCTGGGGGGCGTCATCGGCGCGGGCCTTTTCGTTGGCAGCGGCGTCGTGATCAGGGCGGCAGGTCCTGCCGCGGTTATCTCCTTCGCGCTGACGGGGGCCTTGGTCGTACTGGTGATGCGCATGCTAGGGGAGATGGCCGCGGCGTATCCATCGATTGGTGGCTTCTACGAGTACAACCGTCTGGCGCTGGGAGAACTCGCAGGCTTCCTGACCGGCTGGATGTACTGGTACTTCTGGGTGATCGTGGTCGCGCTGGAGGCGGTCGCCGGCGCGCGTCTGATCATCTACTGGTTTCCCGGGGCCACGCCGTGGATGCTGACCCTGGGCCTGGTGCTCACCTTCAGCCTCGTGAACCTGCTCTCGGTTCGCTCCTGGGGCGAGTCCGAGTACTGGTTCGCCTCCATCAAGGTGGCCGCCATCGTCGTGTTCCTGTGCGTGGGGCTGGCCTTCATCCTCGGCCTTTGGCCGGGAGCCACCGGTGGCATCGCCAATCTCACCAGTCACGGCGGCTTCATGCCCAACGGCATCGGCCCGGTCCTGACCGGCGCGGTCGCCGCGACCGGGTTCTACTTCGGCGCGGAAATCGTGACCGTCGCCGCGGCGGAATCAGCCGCGCCAGAGGCGGCCGTGGCGGCCGCCACCCAGTCGGTTATCTCGCGCGTCCTGGTCTTCTACGTTGGCTCCATCTTCGTCGTGGTCGCGCTGCTGCCGTGGAATGACGCGGGGATCACACAGCCCTACGTGAGCGCGTTGCGCGCGCTGAAGGTGCCCGCGGCCGCGCACATCATGAACGCGGTGATTCTGACCGCCGTCCTGTCCGCGCTGAACAGTGGCCTGTTCGCCTCCTCGCGCATGCTGATGGCGATGGCGCGGCACGGGGATGCGCCGCGGGCGCTGGCGCGGCTGAACTCACGCGGCGTGCCGGCGTACGCGATACTGGTCGGGACCCTGTTTGGGTACGTGGCGGTTGTCATGAACTACGTGTCCCCGGAGCACGTGTTCTCATTCCTCGTGAATTCGTACGGCACCGTGGCGATCTTCGTCTACGTACTGATCGCCGCATCGGAGCTGCGGCTGCGCGCACGCCTGGAGCGCGAGGCCCCCCAGAGGCTGCGCGTGCGGATGTGGGGCTACCCCTACCTCACGGTGCTCGCGATTGTGTCAATGCTCGTCATCGTCGTGTCGATGGCTTTCATTCCCGACCAGCGCCTGCCGCTGCTGTTCGGCCTGGTGAGCGCGGTGCTGATGTTCCTGGGATATCTCGCGCGCCGGCGGTTCGGGCCCACCTAGAAAGGCTTGTCGCCATTCACAGTGGCGCGGTGCATGGTGCGCCGCTCCGGCAAGTAGTCCGCGATCGCGTAATGCTGAGTAACGCGGTTGTCCCAGAAGGCGATGTCATCCACCTTCCAGTTCCAGCGCACCGTGAGCTCCGGTCGTCCCGCCTGCGCGAAGAGGAAGGCGAGCACTGCCTGACTTTCGTGCGGAGAAAGTTCGTTGATGTGCGTGGTGAAGCCCTCGTTCACGAACAATCCCTTGCGGCCGCTCACCGGATGGGTGCGGACCACAGGGTGATTCACCGGGGGGTGCTTGGCCACGGCGCGCTCGTAGCGCGACTTGCTGGCGGGGTCATTGGCCCAGCGCTCGGCGGGAAACGACTTGGCCACCGAGTGCTGCGCGGTCAGTCCCTCCAGGAACAGCCGCAGGGGCGCGGATAGGGTTTCATAGACCGCTGAGCTGCTGGACCAGAGCGTGTCGCCGCCTGCGGCGGGCAGCAGCTTCGCCGCGAGGATTCCCGCCATGGGCGGGGTTTGGCTGAAGGTGACGTCCGTATGCCAGTTGTCGTTGTCCGGCAGGAACCCAGGGTGCGTGTCGATCAGCATGATCTCGGGCAGCTCCGGCAGTACCGGATAAATCGGGTGCACGTGCAGAGTCCCGAAGCGCGCGGCGAACCGCGCGTGCTGCTGTGGGGTGATCGGCTGGCCGCGAAAGAACAGGATCTGGTGCTCGATCAGAAGCTCGCCCAGACGATCGATGTCAGGCTGTGACAATTCGTCCGAGAGGTCAACACCGCTGACCACGGCTCCCAGCGCGCGCGCGACGCGCGTGACCTGAATAGTCATCTCTGCAATCCCGTAAACCTAAGCAGGCGGCCATTGTACTCCCCTCCCACCGCACGCCCTGGGTGGCGACCGCGGAGACGCGTCCATCGGTAACCGTGATCCGCGGGTGCTCGGAGGCGCGCCCGGCGATCACATCGACCCTGCGATCCGCCGTCAGGACTGGTATCCGCGCGGCTCACGGGTCGCCCGCGACGCGCGAGAATCGTTCAAACGGGTGGCAGTTCACTGTAGAGCGCCCAAGCGCACGCCAGGTCCTGCACCACGTGGCCGAGGGACTTGTACACGGTGATCTCGGCTGGGGTCCGCCGCCCGACCACCTGACCGGACAGGACCTCGCCGATCTCGGCGACAATGTGCGCATCGCCAATCGCCCCGGCCTCTTTCGCGCGCAGAAACTCGGCCCCCTGGCGCAGCACCCCCTCACGACTGTCGGCGATGAACCGTGACCGGGCCACGAGGTCCGTGTCCACCTCAACCGGCCCGGCGACCCCGGAACCCACGATATTCAGATGAGTCCCGGGCCGTATCCATTCGCCCCGCAGTATCGGCTCGCGGGCGGCCGTGACGGTACAGACAATGTCGGCATCCTCGACCGCCGCGCGGGCACTGGCCGCCGGAGCGAAGGGGATACCAAGCTGCGCGGTCATGCGCCCGCAGAACGCCTTCGCCAGCGCTGGGGAACGGCCCCATACCCTGACGGCCTCTATCGGCCGCACCCTGAGCAGGGCCTGGGCGTGCGTCCGAGCCTGTTCCCCGTAGCCCAGCATGGCGAGCCGGCGCGCATCGGCGCGGGCGAGTATCTCGGTCGCGACCGCGCTTGCCGCCGCGGTACGGATCGCCGTGACTTCGCCCGCGCGCACGACACACACCGGCGCCCCGCCCACCGGCTCGAACAGCACCACGAGCCCCTGATGGGACTGGCGGCCCTTGGCGAAATTCTCGGGGTACACGCTGATGAGCTTGGCGCCGAAGGCGGCGGCCTCCCCCAGGGCTCCGGGCATGATCCCGAACATGTGTCCGTCGGCCATGGGAATGATTGAGCGCAACAATTGCCGCGTCTCCCCGTTCGAGAAAGCGATCATCGCGCGCCTGACGATCGGGATGCACACCTCGTAAGTGAGGCGTCTCGCCACCTCCTCACGATCGATCATTCGTATACGCGCTTCCCCGCCTCCCGTCAGTGACATAACTGAAGCCCCTCGACGCACGCGCGCCGCGCCCAACAGCGTTGCGTCATGTGACGCCCTGAGCCCCCAGGATAGCGGGCGCCGGCGACCTCAGGCGCCGGCGCACGTGGCGCGGGGACTCCCGGTACCGAGCGGCCCCCTGGATCTGGACGTCGAAGATCACGTATGCGGTCATTCTCAACCTCAGTTCGGTCCGATTGGCGCGCGTCACGCAATGCTAGACTGGTGGGGCTGCGGCGAGGTCCTCGCCCCGCGAACCAGAGCGGCATCGAGCCCGTTGCGACACTCGAACGCCCGTCACCGGGACACTGGAAGAATATCCGATGCAGGGAAAGACCGTAGTCATCACCGGGGCGACCTCAGGCATAGGGGCGGTCACAGCCACCACGCTGGCCCGCCAGGGCGCGAGGATCGTCTTCATCGCCCGCGACCGCGAGCGCGGGGAGCAGCTCCTGCAGAAGCTGCGGGCGATAGCCCCAGGACCAGGCCACGTGCTTCACTGCGCGGACCTGTCGCTCATCGCTGAGATGAAACGCGTCGGCCAGGGGATCGCCAACGCCGAGAACCGGATCGACGTGCTGATCAACAACGCGGGGGCGGTATTCACCACCCGGCAAGAGACCAGCGAGGGTCATGAGAAGACCTTCGCCACCAATCACATGGCCTACTTTGTCCTGACGGCGCTACTTCTGGAGCGTCTCAAGGCGACCCCGCGCTCGCGCATCGTCAGCACCGCCTCCGATGCCTATAAGGCCGCCCGGCTCGACTTCAGCGACCTGCAGTCGCGGCGCGGCTATGGCGCCTTTGGCATGTACGGTCGCTCGAAGCTGATGAACGTGCTGTTCACGCGGCTTCTGGCGCGACGTCTGGCCGGCACCGGGGTCAGCGCCAATTGCCATCACCCAGGCTTTGTCGCCACTCGGTTTGGGGACTCGGGCAGCGGCTTCATGAACTTTCTCCTGCAGAGCTCCAAGCGCTTCGCGCTCACGCCCGAACAGGGGGCCCAGACGATGCTGTATCTGGCGGCATCGCCTGAGATCGCCGATGTCACCGGCACCTATTTCAACAAGTGCAAACCGGCCAAGCTCATGCGGCAGGCGCGCAACGACGCGGATGCGCAGCGGTTGTGGGACAGCTCCGCGGAGCTGTCAGGCGTTGGCGCCTAGGCGCGTCCGGAGCGACCCCGCGTGTCCGCATGAGTGGCGCATCCGCCAATGTTGCCGCGAGCGAACGGCGCGCCACGTCGCCGTTGCGCTGGGCGGCGCTCGGGCTCGCCGCGGCCGCGATCTTCAGCAGTTACTACGAATCCGACGCCATCGGTCCGATCGCGGACCTGCTTGGGCGCCAGCGCGGCTTCACGCAACTGCAGATCGGCGATCTGACCGCGGTCATCAGCCTGCCGAACATCCTGCTGGCGCTGTTCAATGGCATGTTGATTGATCGCTATGGGCCGGCGCGGATCACACTGTGGGCCGCGGCCATCGGCTTCGTGGGCGCGATCCTCACGGCCATCGGCACACCCTACGGGCTCATGTGGGCGGGGCGTTTCGTGTTCGGCATCAGCGAGGGCGCCATCTTCATCTCCCTCGTCGCTGGCATCGCTCAGTGGTTCTCGCGCAGCGGGATCGCGCTCGCAGCGGCGGTGTTCCTGAGTCTAGCGCGGGTCGGCTCCTACTCCCTTGATAAGTCCCCGACCTGGGCGCGGTCCTTGTATGAGGCCGGCTGGCGGCCGCCGCTGTGGCTCGGCGTCGCGATCACCGGCGCGGGGCTACTCGCCGCGGTCGGCTTCTTCATCCTCGATGCGATGCTGCCGCGGACCACGAGCTCGCGCGAGGTGTCCCGGGAGCGCTTTAGCTGGGCCGCCCTCTGGAGCTTCGACCTGTCGTTCTGGTACATCCTCGGGCTCCACGTGCTCTATGCGGCCGTGTTCTTCCCCTTTCGCCAGACGTACGCCATCGAGTACCTGCAACACGTCAAGGGACTCTCACTGCAGCAGGCTGGCAGCGTCAACTCCGGCGTGTTCGCGACGGCCGTGTTCGCGACCCCCCTGTTCGGCCTGCTCGCCGATCGTTTCGGCCATCGCGCCCTGATGCTCACGATCGGCACGGTGCTGCTCCCGGTCACCTTCCTCATTCTGAGCCTGACCGCGCTTCCCCCGTGGGTATCCACCGCGCTGATGGGCGTGAGCTTCTCGCTGGTGCCGGCGATCATCTGGCCCGCCACCACCCTCATCGTGGACCCGCGCAGGCTCGGCACGGCGCTCGGAGTGATCACCTTGCTGCAGAACGTGGGCCTTTGGGGCTCCAACCGCATCGCCGGCTGGCTGGCGGACAAGGCTGGCGCGGGACCAGTCAACCCGGCCGGCTACGGCACGATGATCTGGTTCTTCGGCCTGCTCAGCCTTACCGCGCTGGCTTCGGCGCTGCTGCTGTGGCGACGCGAGAATGGCTCAAGTGGTCACGGACTGGAACTCGCGCGCTTCCCCGGTCCCGCGCACTCCGAGGTGACCTGATGAGGATCGCGAGTCTTGAAACCTTCACCAACGAATTCGTCTGCTTCGTGAAGGTCACCACCGACTCAGGCGCCATCGGCTGGGGTCAGACCTCGACCTATAACGCCGACATCACCACGAGCATCCTGCATCGCCAGGTCGCACCCTGGGTGCTGGGCGGGGACGCCTTCGACATCGACCCGCTCGTGTCGCGCGTGGAGGAGCGCGAGCACAAATTCCCGGGCAGCTATCGCTGCCGGGCGCTCGCCGGTCTTGATACCGCGCTGTGGGACATGCGCGGCAGGCTCGAAGGCAAGCCGGTGGTCGAACTGCTGGGCGGCAGGCCGCGGCGCTTGCGCGCCTACGCTTCCTCCATGCGCCGCGACATCACCCCCGAGCAGGAAGCCGCGCGCTTCGTGCGCCTGCGCGACGAAAAAGGTTTCGACGCCTTCAAGTGGCGGGTGGGCGCGGAATGCGGCCACGACGTGGATGAGTGGCCCGGCCGTACCGAGGCGATCATCCCTTACGTGGCGCGGGCCCTGGGCCCGGACACGGCGAAACTGGTCGATGCGAACAGTGGCTTCTCGCCCGCCCGGGCCATCGAGGTTGGACGGCTGCTGGAAGCGGAGGGCATCAGCCACTATGAGGAGCCCTGCCCCTACTGGAAACTCGAGCAGACCCGCGCCGTCACCCAGGCGCTCGAACTGGACGTCACGGGCGGGGAACAGGACTGGGACCTCGCGAGCTGGGAGCGGATGATCGCGATCGGCGCCGTCGACATCGTCCAGCCGGACGTGATGTACATGGGAGGCATCGCGCGCACCCTTCAGGTCGCGAGGCTGGCGGAGGCCGCCGGCATGCCCTGCACACCGCACAGCGCCAACCTCTCGCTCGTCACGATGTGCACGATGCACCTGCTCGGGGCAATCCCGAACGCCGGCAAATACCTCGAACTGTCGATCGAGGGACTCGACTACTACCCCTGGCAGGACGGCCTGTTCCTCGGCGATCCCTTCGCGGTGAGGGACGGCCATGTGACGATCCCCGCGGAGCCGGGCTGGGGCGTCGAGATCAATCCCCGGTGGCTGGCGGCCGCCAGCTATCGCCGAAGTTCGGCCTAGGCGGAAGTTCTCCCGTTAAATTTTTTGGTGCCGGGGTTGGGCGATTACACAACGGCCGCGGTTAGCACTCCAAGCCGCCCAAGCACCAGCGCATGGACCGCCAAGGGCACGATCCAGGAAAGCCACGCCGCGATCCCGAGGATCGTGTCCTATCCCATTGCACGTGGTGCTCATCCCGGCAAGGGCGAAGCTCACGCGAACGCGGCCGTGGCGGCGCGCAGGATGTGGCCTCCGCGCTCCTGGACATGCGGCACGTGCTCAGGCGAGAAGCGCGCGGCGATCTGCTTGGGCCCCACGTCCTCGATGACTCTCAGGCCGAGCGCCTCGAGTCGGGCATGAAGCGTTTCCGTGTCCAGGAAGTTCCGGAATGGCTCGCCCGCCGCGGCAACGCGCGTGGCTAGCGCCTCGTGCGCGGTGCGCGCGGCGCCGGTGAGCGATGAAGGCGCGTTGACGTAATCGAACACGACCTGCGCCCGGCTCCAGCGCGAGATGTACGGTAGGGTCGCGAAAAACGCCTCCTCGGTGAGGTAGGGAACCACCCCCCAGCCAGGTGAAGAAGGTTGGCAGCATTGGGTCGAGGCCAGCCTTGGCGAGACCTTCCGGCAATGTCTGGTGCTCGAAGTCGACCGGCGCGAACACCAGCGTCTCCGGCAAGGCGATCCCCGCCTCGGCGAGGCGCTCGCGCTTCCATGTCTGGGTTGACGGGTAATCGACCTCGAAGATCCTCAGACCGGCGCCGTGCGCCCCACGGTAGGCGCAGGTATCCAGTCCCGCTCCGAGTATCACCAACTGTCGCGTTCCGCGAATGACCGCGTCCGCAAGCGCATCCTGGGTGATCCGCGACCTGACAACGACGAACTGCCGCAGCGCGCGGCTGAACGGGTCGTCCCGGCACATCGCGCACCAGCGCCTCAGCTTCGCTGCCAAGGATCCGCATTGCCAGCGGATCAGGAAAGATCCCGCCGCCCTCGAGCACCTGATGGGCGGCCCTGTGAATGGCGGCCGCCAGAGCGGTCCGGCTGGGTGGACCTGCTTCCATGCCCTGATGATATCCGCAAGGCAGGTCTGTCGAGCACTCCGCTCGCCTGCTCGCCCGCACCTTAAGAAGCGCGTTGGCCATGGCCGGCATGCGTCCGTGACACTTTAACTAACGCGAGGCGCCGGAGGAACCGCGGCCGAGCGCGGCGTGTCAAAGCCCTTGAGCGCATCGCTTTTCGTCAACCTTATTTCGTCCGGCTCGTTCACTGGCTAGGCGACACCCCGCACATCGGCGCCGCGGAACCTGCACCGATGAAGTCTCATATTATTCAATAACCTACGGATTTCGCCGCCACCCCCACAGCCTCGCCAATGGGCGTCGCGAGTGTCGAAAACTTAATTCAGAAATCCACCGCGCCCGATGCAAACTACGCGCACCACACCCACTGAGCCCGGTGCGGATACTGCGGATGCCGCGCGCTCCCAGGCCCGCAACCAGACTCCGTGGACCCCCAAGTCGTTGAGGATTGTAGATATGAAGAAGCCCATTAACGTTCGTCTTGCCGGGGTGCTGTCGTGCCTGCTATTGCTTGGCGCCAGCCTGCCCGCCGCCGCGGTTGAACTGACGCCGTTGGTGGGCGTGCGATTCGGCGGCAACTTCTCCGACAGCAACAATTGTTATTGCGGCGGCTACTACGGCCCGACGCTGAATCTGGATTCCAGCGTGAGCTACGGGGCGGAACTTGACATCCCCTTCGCCCAGGGTCCCTACGCGCTTGAGGTGTACTACAGTCATCAGAACACGACGCTCAACGGCGGCCAGTCCCTGAACCCCCCGATCCACGACATGAATGTCGATGTGATCCACGTGGGGGTCGCCGCGGCGCTGCCCACCAGTGACCGGCGCTTCTCCTGGCTGCTGATCGGCAGCGGCGGCGCCACCGTGTTCGATGCGCATACCGCGAGCCAGACCTATCCGAGCCTCGGCTTCGGGATCGGCCTGCGCTGGATGGCTAGCGAGCACGTCGGCTTGCGCGGCGACGTGCGCGGCGTCTTCAGCTTTGTCGGCAACGGCAACACCGTCATCGTGTGCGATGGCGGCTGCGGCGGTTACTACTCCGGCTCGGTGCTCGCACAGGGTGAGGCGTCACTCGGTCTGGTCATCCGCTTCTAAACTCCCGATTGGCCGGGCCCAGGCGCGGCCCCGGCCTCCAACCGCCAGGCGTCTCCACGCGCGCACGGCCAGAATGAGTTGGTGCGACCCGGCATCGTCTTCTATCATCCGTTGCCGTCCCGAGCCCCAACACCGGCTCGGGCGAGAACACCCGATGAAGAGCACCCCCTCGCGCCCGATCGACATTATCGGCCTCGTCTTGCTTGGCATCTTGCTACTGGGCATCGCGGCCTGGGGTGTCCTCGCGCTGGCCTACTTGGGGCCTCTGCCACCGGCCCTGCGCACGATATTCGCGGCGGTCTTCACACTCGCCGCGCTGGTTACCCTGGTCGCGCTGTTCCTGCCGCGTTGGCGCTGGCCGGCGGTGGCCTCGTACCTGGTGCTGTTCGCATTGCTGGTCGCGTGCTGGTTCCAGATCCGACCCTCCAACGACCGCCAGTGGCGCCCGGAAGTCGCGGCGCTGCCCTATGCCACGATCGACGGAAACCTCGTGACCGTTCACAACATCCGCAACTTCGACTACCGGACCGAGACAGACTTCACTCCCGCCTACTACGACGCGACCTTCGACATCACCAAGCTCGATTCGGTCGACATGTTCGCCATCTACTGGATGGGCCCGCAGATCGCCCACGGCATCATCAGTTTCGGCTTCGCCGATGGCCAGCACGTGGCGGTCTCGATCGAAGCGCGTAGCTCCCTCGGCGAGGGGTACTCGACGATCAAGGGCTTCTTCCGCCAATACGAACTGCACTACGTCGTGGCGGACGAGCGCGACGTGATCCGCCTGCGGACCAACTACCGCCACGATCCGGTCGAGGAAGTCTATCTGTTTCACCTCGTGGCGACTCCCGCAGACACGCGCCGGGCGTTCATGAATTACATTAACAAGATCAATTCACTCAAGGAACATCCCGAGTTCTACAACACGCTCACCGACAATTGCATCACCGGCATCTGGCGCAACGCCAAGGGCACCGCCGGGCAGCCGTCGTTTTCCTGGAAGCTGCTGCTGAGTGGGCACGCGCCGGAGTACCTGTATGAGCAGGGCACGCTCGATACGAGAATGCCCTACGCGCAGTTGCGAGAGCGGGGTCACATCAACGCGCGCGCACTCGCCGCTGACCAGGCGCAGGAGTTCTCGCAGCGCATCCGGGCGACCGTCCCCGCGCTCGCAGCCACGCCTTGATTGCCACCCTCAGCCGCGCCCCGCGGGATGTGACTATACTTTGGCGGCCGCGCGCCCCACAGCGCGGCACCCGATAAAGCTCATTGGCGAGCATTCGCGCGGGGTAACGTGATCCTCAGGCAATTGTTTGACTCGGCTTCCTCGACGTATACGTACATCCTCGGCGACGAGGATTCCCGTGAGGCGGTGATCATCGATCCCGTCCTGGAGCACTGGCAGCGCGACTCCGCACTGCTCGGCGAACTCGACCTGCGCCCGGTGACCACACTTGAGACGCACATTCACGCCGACCACCTCACCGGCGCCTGGTGGCTGCGACGCGAACTCGGCTGCCAGATCGCGGTCTCCGCGCGTAGCGGCGCGGTGGGGGCGGACCGGCTGCTGCGAGCCGATGACCGGATAAGCTTCGGGGACCGGCACCTGCGGGTTCGAGCGACGCCCGGGCACACTCACGGCTGCGTCACCTTCGTCCTCGATGACATGAGCGCGGCGTTCACTGGAGACTGCCTGCTGATCCGAGGCACCGGCCGGGCCGATTTCCAGCAGGGTGATTCACGCGCCCTCTTTCGCTCAATCCGCGACCAGATCTTCACGCTGCCGGGCCGGTGCTTGCTCTACCCGGCGCACGACTACCGGGGCCTCACCGTCACGAGCGTTGGCGAGGAACGTCGACTCAACCCGCGAGTGGCGGACGCGGTAAGCGAGGAGGACTTCGTGGGCTATATGAAGAACCTGAACCTTCCCCACCCGAGGCTGCTCGACGTCGCCCTTCCCGGTAACCTGCGTCTCGGCGCGCCTGCGGACCCGTCGGCGGAGCGCCCGGGACCTAAGTGGGCGCCGCTGCGCTTCACGGTGGCGGAGATCTGGGAGATCGAGCCGTCCGCGCTTGCCGAGATGCATGCCCAGGTGCAGCTCATCGACGTACGCTCGCCGGAGGAGTTCGCAGGGCCGCTGGGACATATTCGTGGCGCACGGCTGATTCCGCTGGAGCAGCTGTCCGCGAAGATCGCGGAGCTTGCGCGCGATGTCCCGGTCGTCACCGTGTGCCGCAGCGGCGCGCGGTCCGCGCAGGCGGTCGTCCTGCTGCAAAAAGCGGGCGTCACGCAGGCGGCCAACCTCGCCGGCGGCATGCAGCGCTGGACCGCGGAACGGCATCCAATCGAATAGGCGTCAAGCCGGCTGTGATGCGCGCCTACTCTGGAATAGACTGCCGGACCGTCACGGTCGAAGTTCCCGGAGCGATACATGATCATTGTCCATCACCTGGGTGTCTCGCAGTCCGAGCGCATCGTCTGGCTGTGCGAGGAGCTGGGCATTCCGTACACGCTGCGACGCTACGACCGCGACCAGACCGGCATGGCGCCGGCGGAATACAAGAAGATGCACCCGATGGGGATCGCGCCGGTCATCAGCGACGGCGATCTCGTGCTGGCCGAGTCCGGCGCCATCATCGAGTACATCATCGCCAAGTACGGTGATGGCCGATTCACCGTCGCGGCTGACA
>JANYBG010000140.1 GCA_025360865.1 Pseudomonadota bacterium
CCGCAACGAACCTTCGATCGAAAGCGGGGTCTGGGGCGCGAGACCCAATTTCTGCTTCAACGCCAGCAAATTTGCTTCGCGATCCGCCTCGAGGAGTCGGATTTCTTGTTGCAGTTTTTGGGTCTCGATGTTGGCCAGATACCTCAAGTTCAGCCACGGTGGCGCGCACCGCCTTGAACAGGTCCCGCACGGTCCGCCGGTGGAAGTGGATCCGGTGGGCGATGACCTCGGTGTCGGTCTCGGAGGAGAACTGGTAACCGCGCTTCTCGAGATCGGCGCGCAACTCCTCGTGGTTCTCGATGATGCCGTTGTGCACGATGGCCAGGCCATCGCGCGAGATGTGGGGGTGAGCGTTGCGCTCGCTCGGCACGCCATGGGTGGCCCAGCGGGTGTGGGCGATCCCGATCGTGCCGTGGGTGGGGTTGTGGGCAAGAGCCTCATCGAGCATGCGCACCTTGCCGACGGTGCGCAGCCGGGTGAGGTGCTTCGAACCATTGAGGACGGCGATGCCGGCGGAGTCGTAGCCGCGATACTCCAGGCGCCGCAGGCCCTCCATGAGGACTGGCACGATATCGCGCCCGGCGACTGCTGCAACGATTCCGCACATGGCTTCTTGCCTCGTTCTTCCGCGCCTGACCCCAAGGCGCCGATGGCCCGCAAGTGTGCCTGAAAGCGCCGGAGGGCGCTGATTCCCATGGCAAAAGATGTGACGGGAGGCCGCCCCCAGGGGGTCGCGCCCCATTTTGCGCAGGCCGCGCTGGGGTGGAAAGGTTGCATACCGCCTCCGGGGTCGGTCTCAGCCGGCCCGGGGGCCCGCGACCTGCCGGTAGAGTTCCTCGCTCAATCGGGCTGACCTTTCGATCGTGAAGTGCTCGACAACGTGCCTGTGGCCCGCGGCGGCCAGCTCCCGAGCCGCCCGCGGCTGCCTGAGCAGCCACAACAGCGCCTGCGCCAGCGCGCTTGCGTCACCCATCGGGACCAGCAGGCCCGTCCTCCCGTTCTCGATGATCTCAGGCACACCACCGCCGTCGGTCGCGATCACCGGAACTCCCGCGGCCATGCCCTCGATGATCACCGGGCCGAAAGGCTCGGGGACTCGGCTCGCGTGCACCAGCACGTCGAGGGTGCGAAGCAGAGGCGGGACGTCGATGAAGCCGGTGAACTCCACGCAGTCCGCCATCGCGTTGTCTCTGACGAACTCGCGCAGCCGCTTGCCGAAGGCGAAGTCCTCATCGCCGAACATCGGCACTGCCACGATCAGGAAGCGGGCGGCGATGCCTGCGCCAAGCACCCGCGGCGCGGCCTCGAGGAACAGGTCCTGCCCCTTCCAGGGGGCGATGCGCCCGACGATCCCGATGCGAGGAATCGGGTTGGTCGCATGGCCGCCGTCGCCACTTTGAATATCCGCGCGACTCAGGCCCGGAGAGATCACCAGCGCGGGGCGCGCGCCCGCCAGGCGCAGCGTCCGCAGGGTGGTGGCGGAATTGGCGACCAAGCGCGTCGGCACGTGGCGCGCGAGCAACCTGAACATCGATACCGTCGCGCGCGGCAGATAGTCAGTTTCGATGCGATCGTGGACATGCCAGATCACCGGTATTCCCGCCCGGCGACCGGCCAGGCCTCCATACAGGTCCGACTTCAGCGAGTTGGTGTAGATTAGCTGCGCGCGACGCTCACGCGCGAACCGACTGATGCGGCGCGCGTAGCCCAGGAAATCCGCGAGAGAACGCGCCTGACCGAGCAGGCCCCCAAGGCCCAGGGCCTCCTTGCGGACCTCTTTGAGCCTCGCAGCCAGTGGAATGACGTGCACTTCAACGCCCTCCCGTGCAAGTCGCTCGCGCAGCGGTCCGTCCTCGGCGAGGGCCACGATCGGCTCGACCTGTTCCCGGTCAAGCGCGCCGAGTAACCGCGCCAGCGCCAGCGCGCCCCCACTGAGTCGCGCGGTGTGGTCCAGGTACAGGACCCGGACGGGCTGGGAACTCACGCCTAGAGCACGCCGCGCAGCGCGATGATCAGGAGAGCGCCCAGGGTAGAGAACTGCAGGACGCGGCGACTCTGGCCGCGGCTGTCACCGCCGACGATGATCTCGCAGCCGTACATCAACACCGTGGCGAACAGCACCGCTTCGACGACGTTGCGGGAATTCGCCTCGATGCCGCCCCATACCATGAGCGCCGCCAGGCCAAAGACGATCAGGTAATCGGTGGGCGTACCGCCAAAGCGTTGCGTGGCGCTGAAGATCACGTGCACGGCGATCGCGGCCGCCAACAGGACCACCGCGGTGATGCTGAGAAATTGCACGCTCTGAGGAATGGTCGCGGGATTGCTGATCAGCAGGTAGGCGGGAAAGAGCGCGGTGGCGTATATCGCCAGCCGCAGTAGCGCCGGCCTGAGTGCCCGCGGCCACAGCAACTGGACGGCGGGAACCACCGCCAGCAGAGCCGCCGTCGCGGAGAAGTCGGACGGGATATGCGCGACTGAAAGCGCGCTCAGCAGCATGGCGAGCGGCGCGAGAACGGTGATCACCGCCAAGGATCCGCTGGCGACGAGCCTTCACGATGCTCGTGGCAGAAGTGCGCCAGGCGCCTCAGGACGACGCGGTATTCCTGGTCAGCGCAGGCGAACTCCAGCCAGAACTGCATCTGCGCCGTTTGGGTCGCGGCGCTGCGACTGGAAATGAGCATGCGCAGCGCTTCCGCCCGCTGCGCACAGGTCGCATGCAGCCGGGACTGCAGTGAGTTCAGTTCTTCCTGGGCGCGGCGTGACAGGACCGTAAGTGTCCGCCGTACGGGCGTGGTCACTTCTGGAGCGCTTCGAATTCCGTGGCGGTCTTGTCCAGTTCCGCGATGACCTCGCAGTAGCGCCGCCAGGCGGAGCGAACTTCCTCGATATCACTCGGTGTCAGCGTCTCTGGCCCGCGCCGCGCCGTGTCATATTCGGACTGGGCGCGCTCGTGCCGCCCTTCCAGGCGCTGGAGCCGATCCCAGAACTCTTGATTCGGCCAATCACGCGTGCCCTGTGATGCGCTCACTCGAATACGTCCCCGCTGGGTTTTTTTCCGCGAGGAAGCACCGTAGCGAAGGAGTGCCACAGCCTCGTTGCAATCGGGGACGCGGACCATCGAGGGGAACGAGGCGGCGGCGCGAGGCGAGAAGTTCGCGCGCGTTAGGCGATGCCCGCGTCCAGTCGCGCTACATGACGCCGGCGGTCATTTCTCCGGCTTGCGCGGCCGGACCCAGGCTTCGATGGTCGACTGGCGTGCGCGGGCGACCGTGAGTTTTCCGGCGGGCACCGAGCCGATGACCGTGGAGCCGGCGGCGATAGTCGCCCCGGCCCCAACCGTGATGGGCGCCACCAGCACGCTGTTGCTGCCTGTGTGGACGTCATCGGCGATGAGCGTCCGATGCTTGTTGGCCCCGTCGTAGTTGGCGATGATCGTGCCGGCGCCAATGTTGACGCGCGCGCCGACCTCCGCGTCACCGACGTAGGCCAGGTGGTTCGCCTTCGAACCCTCACCCATGTTCGAGTTCTTCACTTCGACGAAGTTGCCGATGTGGACCGCGTCCTTCAGGCGCGAGCTCGGCCGGAAGCGGGCGAAGGGGCCGATGTTGCAATTGGCGCCGATGTCCGCGCTGTCGATCACGCAGTGCGCGAACACCTCCGTGCCCGCGCCAATGCGGCTGTCGCGCACCACGCACCCCGGGCCGATGCGCACGTTGTCACCAAGGCTGACGTCGCCGTCGAACACCACGTTCACGTCGATGAACACGTCGCGCCCATGCGTGAGAGTCCCGCGCACGTCCACGCGGGCCGGATCCGCCAGCGTCACCCCATCGAGCAGGAGCTCGTGCGCGCGGCGCGCGCGCAGTACGCCCTCGAGCTGCGCCAGTTGTTGCTTGTCGTTCACGCCGAGCACCTCGGCCACGTCCTGGGCGACGACGGGCACGACGGCGACCTTCTCCTTGACGGCCATCGCGATGATGTCGGTGAGGTAATACTCCCCCTGGGCGTTGTGGGGCTTGACGCGCGCGAGCCACCGCTTGAGCAGGCGCGCGGGGCAGGCCAGCACACCGGTGTTGCATTCATGACTGGACAGTTCCCGGGCGGTGGCGTCCTTCTCCTCGACGATGCGGCGCACCCGGCCGCTGGCGCGCACGACGCGGCCGTAGCCGGCCGGGTCATCGAGCTTCACCGTGAGAAGGCTCAGCGCCCCGGTCCCGGCCCGCGCCAGCAGCTCCGCGAGGGTCTGCGCGCGGATCAGTGGCACGTCGCCGTACAGCACCAGCACCATCTGTTCGTCCGGGATGTGCGGCAGCGCCTGCAACACCGCATGTCCGGTCCCGAGCCGCTCGCGCTGCTCGACCCAGTTCACCGGCTCCTGGCCCAGCGCCGCGCGGACGCTCTCGCCCGCGTGCCCGTAGACCACGTGGATCGCCTCCGGGGAGAGGCGGCCAGCGGCCTCGATGACGTGGACGAGGAGCGGCCGGCCCGCCAGAGGCTGCAGTACCTTCGGCAACGCGGACTTCATGCGTTTACCCTCGCCGGCGGCGAGGATCACCACCGAGACCGGGGGCAACGAGGCGGGCGCCCTGCGGCGTTTCTTGGGCATGGATTTGATTGTACTCACCGGCGCACGGTGACGGCCGGGCGATCCGCGGAGGGCTTGTGGCTCTCGATCTCGACGAGCTTGGCCTTGATCGCGGCTCCGACGAATATCCGCGGGTTCGAGTGGATCTCGTGCGCGGCGGTTTCGCGCTGGTCGATCAGCGCGCGCGCCTTGGCGAAGGCGGCCTCCAGCGAGGCGCTCCCCGGGAGCGCGTCCTTCAGGAAGGCCTCGCCGAACCAGGTGAGCTCGCGATCCTCCTGGCAGCCGAAGGAGCTGTGCTCGGCATCCGCCGCAGTCACGATGAGACTGGTGTCGGTCTTCAGCTCATCGACGAACACCCCGGCGTAGCAGGCGGACACCACGATGACGCGGTAGCGGATCCCGGCGGTGTCAAGGGCCTCGCGCAGGTCCGCCGGCGCCAGCTGCGGCGCCAGCGGCAGCGAGCCGTTCTGCACCTCAAGCCCATCCCGGGAGCCGTGCGATGTCAGGAACAGCACCAGCACGTCATTCTGCGGATCCATGCGCAACGCCATGATGCTCAAGGCCTGCGCAAGGCCCGAGACACTGGCCAGCGGGAAGGAATCGCGATCCTCGACGTCGTTGATCAGGAGCGCGGAGCGATCGATGCCACCGAAGCGCTCGCCGAAGGCCCCCTTGGCGAACTGCGCCTCCCGGCGGAACACCGCCGGATCGCCATCGCCGGCGAAGCCAAGGAAGTAGACGCCGGTCTTGCCGCGCTGGCTCGGGCGCACCCGGGCCATCGCCTGGGCGATGCGTTCCGGCTGGTCGTAGAAAAGCGCCTCGGCCTGCCCCGAGTCATCCTCACTCGGGGTCTCGGCGGTTTCATCGGCGACCCACAGGCGCGTGTCGAGGTTCAACACCCCGAACACCCACGGCGCCACGCATACCAGCAGAAGGCCCACCAGCGCGGCTCCCCGGCGCACGACGCCGAACGCGGCCCCCAGCACCCGCAAGGTGAGCAGCGCGAGGTAGAACACCGCGAGGAGGGTGGCGAGGCCTGCGTGCGCGCGCACGACGGCGAGGTCGCCGAGCAGCCAGAACAGTGGCAGCACAAACGGGGAGACACTCAGCGCGGCGACCAGCAGCGCGCGGGTGTTGGCGGCGCGACTGGACACACGCGCCACGAGCGCGCAGCCGCCGAGCCCCACGAGCAGATAGGACGCCCAGCCGAACAGGCCGTCGAGTGACAGCGGCGCCTGGCGCTCCGCGTGCACGGCATCCAAGAGCGCCCATACGGCCAGGTTCAGAATGAGCAGCGCGACCAGCGGGTCGAAGCCAACCACCAGTTGCGGTGGCCAGCGGCGCTTGAGGAGGAAGAGCGCGAACCCGGTGATCAGGTTGCGCCGGACGCCTGCGAACAGGCCCGGGGGCTCCGCCGCCGCGGTCGCGGTGGACGGAAGCGGTTGTTCCGTCACGGGATCCGTGACGTCAGGCCTTAAGCTTGCGCAGACGGTCGAGCATCTTCAGCTGGGCGGCGGCGCGGGCCAGTTCCGCGAGCGCCTCCGCCTGGGTGATCTTGCCGGCCTTGTCCTTCAAGGCTTCCTCCGCGCGCTGCTTGGCGGCGACCGCGGCCGCCTCGTCGAGGTCCTTGGCGCGCACCGCGGTGTCGGCGAGCACGGTGACCTTGCGCGGCTGGATCTCCAGCGCCCCCCCTCCGACGAAGAAGAAATGCTCCACGCCATCGGGGCTCCGCACGCGCACCTCACCGGCCTTGAGCAGCGTGAGCAGCGGCGCATGGCGCGGATGGATGCCCAGGTCACCCTCGGCGCCGGGCGCGAACACCTCGAGCGCGGGACCTGAGTAGATCTCCCCCTCGGCGCTGACGATGTCGACCTGGATGGTTTCGGCTTCTGCCATGGTGGGCTCGCGCGCTTACTGCAGCGTCTTGGCTTTGGCGACCACTTCTTCGATGGTGCCGACCATGTAGAAGGCCTGCTCGGGAAGCGCGTCGAACTCGCCGCTGATGATGCCCTTGAAGCCGCGGATCGTGTCCTTGAGGGGAACGATCTTGCCGTCCTGACCAGTGAACACCTTGGCGACGTTGAACGGCTGGGACAGGAAGCGCTGCACCTTGCGGGCGCGGTACACGGTCTGCTTGTCCTCTTCCGACAGCTCGTCCATGCCGAGGATCGCGATGATGTCCTGCAGCTCCTTGTAGCGCTGCAGCACGGCCTGCACGCCACGGGCGACGTTGTAGTGCTCCTCGCCGACGACCAGGGGGTCGAGCTGGCGGCTGGTGGAGTCCAGCGGATCCACGGCCGGATAGATACCCAGGGAGGCGATCTGGCGCGAGAGCACCACGGTTGCGTCCAGGTGCGCGAAGGTCGTGGCGGGCGAGGGATCGGTCAGGTCGTCCGCCGGCACGTACACCGCCTGGATGGAGGTGATCGAGCCGCGCTTGGTGGAGGTGATGCGCTCCTGCAGCACGCCCATCTCCTCGGCGAGTGTGGGCTGGTAACCCACCGCGCTGGGCATGCGCCCGAGCAGCGCCGAGACTTCCGTGCCGGCGAGGGTATAGCGATAGATGTTGTCGACGAAGAACAGCACGTCGCGGCCAATGCCGCCGTCCTCGCGCTTCTCGTCGCGGAAGTACTCGGCCATGGTGAGGCCGGTGAGCGCCACGCGCAGGCGGTTGCCCGGCGGCTCATTCATCTGGCCGTACACCATCGCGACCTTGGAGTTGGACAGGGTGTCCTTGTCGATGACGCCCGACTCGATCATCTCGTGATAGAAGTCGTTGCCCTCGCGGGTGCGCTCGCCGACGCCTGCGAACACGGACAGGCCGCTGTACTGCTTGGCGATGTTGTTGATCAGCTCGAGCATGTTGACGGTCTTGCCCACGCCGGCGCCGCCGAACAGGCCCACCTTGCCGCCCTTGGCGAAGGGCACCAGCAGATCGATGACCTTGATGCCGGTGACCAGCAGGTCCTGGCCGCCGGCCTGTTCATCGAACGGCGGCGGGTCGCGGTGGATCGGCAGGTGCGCGGTCGCCTGCACGTCCCCGCGGTTGTCCTGCGGATGGCCTAGCACGTCCATGATGCGACCGAGCGTGCCCTTGCCGACCGGGACTGAGATCGGGGCGCCGGTGGATTCTACCAGCAGGCCGCGCTTCAAGCCCTCGGAGGCGCCCATGGCGATGGTGCGCACGATGCCATCACCCAGCTGTTGCTGCACCTCGAGCGTCAGGTCCACGTCCTTGAGCTTGAGCGCCTCGTAGATCTTCGGGATCGATTCGCGCGGAAACTCGACGTCGATGACGGCGCCGATGATCTGAGTGATATGTCCCTGGGCGGGGGTGGTCATGGTGTCGTTCCTCAAACCGCGGCCGCGCCGCCCACGATCTCCGAAAGTTCCTTCGTGATCGCGGCCTGGCGGGCCTTGTTGTAGATCAATTGCAGTTCACTAATGAGGTTGCCGGCGTTGTCGGAGGCCGCGCCCATCGCGACCATGCGCGCCGCCATCTCGGAGGCGACGTTCTCGACCGCGCCGCGATAGACCTGCGACTCGATGTAGCGCATCAGCAGACCGTCGAGGATCGCGGAAGCCTCCGGCTCGTAGATGTAGTCCCAGTGTTCCTGCAGGCCTTCCGTGTCGAGCGCCTGGATCGGCAGCAGCTGCTCGGCCGTGGGCTTCTGCGTCATGGTGTTCACGAACTGAGAGTTGACCAGGAACACGCGGTCGATCTGGCCATCGCGGTACGCGTCCAGCATCACCTTGACGGTGCCGATGAGGTCCTTGATGTGCGGACGGTCGCCCAGGCCTGTGACGTTGGCGAGGATGGGCAGCGAGAGGCGACGGAAGAAGTTAAGTCCCTTGCCGCCGATCAGGCACAGGCTCACCTGCGCGCCTTTGCCCTGCCATTCGCGCATCAGCAGCAGCGCCTGCTTGAAGATGTTGGCGTTGAGTCCGCCGGCGAGCCCCCGGTCGCTGGAGATCACGATGATGCCCACAGCCTTCGGCTCGCGCGAGGCCAGGAAGGGGTGCCGGTAATCCGGGTTCGCCTGGGTCAGGTGGCCGATGACGTTGCGCATCTTCTGGGCGTAGGGGCGCGCCAGCCGCATGCGCTCCTGGGCGCGGCGCATCTTGCTCGTGGCCACCATCTGCATGGCCTTTGTGATCTTCTGAGTGCTCTTCACACTCGCGATCTTGGTGCGGATTTCCTTGGTGCCTGGCATCGCTTATTGCTTCTTCGCGTCGCGCTCGTGGCGAGCGCTCAGTAGGTACCCGTGGCGATGAAGTCCTCGATGCACTTCTTGAGCAGCGCCTCATTCTCCTTGGAGAACTTAGGCGTCGCGTTGATGCCATCGATCGTGGGCCTGTAGTTGGTGTGCGCGAAGGCCTGCAGCGCCGCCTCGAACGCCACCACCTTGTTCAGGGGCACCTTGTCCATGTAGCCGTTGTTGACCGCGTAGATCGACAGAGCCATCTCGGCGACCGACATCGGCGCGTACTGCTTCTGCTTCATCATCTCGGTCGTGCGCTGGCCGCGCTCGAGCTGCTTGCGCGTGGCCTCGTCGAGGTCGGAGGCGAACTGCGAGAACGCCGCGAGTTCGCGGTACTGCGCGAGCGCGAGACGAATACCGCCGCCGAGCTTCTTGATGATGTCGGTCTGCGCCGCTCCACCGACGCGCGACACCGAGATGCCGGCGTTCATGGCCGGGCGGATGCCGGCGTTGAACAGGTCGGTCTCGAGGAAGATCTGTCCGTCGGTGATCGAAATGACGTTGGTCGGCACGAACGCGGTCACATCCCCGGCCTGGGTCTCGATGATCGGCAGGCCGGTGAGCGAACCGGTCTTGCCCTTGACGGCGCCCTTGCTGACCATCTCGACGTATTCCTCGTTCACGCGCGCGCTGCGCTCGAGCAGGCGGCTGTGCAGATAGAACACATCGCCAGGGAAGGCTTCGCGACCGGGCGGGCGGCGCAGCAGCAGCGAGATCTGCCGGTAGGCGACGGCCTGTTTGGACAGGTCGTCGTAGATGATCAGCGCGTCTTCGCCGTTGTCCATGAAGTACTCGCCCATGGTGACGCCTGAGTACGCGGAGATGTACTGCAGAGCGGCCGGGGTCGAGGCGGAGGCGGCCACGACGATGGTATGCCCCATCGCGCCGTGTTGCTCGAGCTTGCGCACGACGTTCGCGATCGTCGACTGCTTCTGGCCAATGGCGACGTACACGCACTTAATGCCGGAGGTTTTCTGGTTGATGATCGTATCGATGGCGAGCGCGGTCTTGCCGGTCTGGCGGTCGCCGATGATCAGCTCGCGCTGACCACGACCCACGGGGACCATCGAGTCGACGGCCTTGTAGCCGGTCTGCACCGGCTGGCTCACCGACTTGCGGTAAATCACACCCGGCGCCACGCGCTCGATCGGGGCGGTGCGCGTGGCCTTGATCGGGCCCTTGCCATCGATCGGGGCACCCAGGGCGTCCACGACGCGGCCGAGCAGCTCAGGTCCCACCGGGACCTCGAGAATGCGGCCCGTGGTCTTCACGGTGTCGCCCTCGGACAGGTGCTTGTAGTCCCCCAGGACGACTGCGCCGACCGAGTCCTGCTCGAGGTTCAGCGCGAGACCGAAGGTGTTGCCCGGGAACTCGAGCATCTCGCCGTAGCGGGCATCGGCCAGGCCGTGGATGCGGCAGATGCCATCCGTGACTGACACGATCGAGCCGACATTGCGGGCTTCGGTGACCGATTTGAAGTTCTCGATCCGCTGCTTGATCAGATCGCTGATCTCGGTTGCCTTGATGGCCATGTGCGTTCTCTCTAGAAGACGAATTCGGTTATGCGGTCAGGCGGTCAGTTCATAGGCGATGCGGGCCAGGCGCGAGCTCAAGGAGCCGTCGATGACGAGGTCACCGGAGCGCAGCACGGCGCCGCCGATGAGCGCCGGATCGGTCTGGCAGTGCAGGCGCACCTTGCGCCGCAGGCGTTTCTCCATCGCCGCGGACAGCTTCGCCCGCTGCGCCTCGTTGATCTCGGTCGCGGAGGTGACGGTGACATCAGCCACGCCCTGCGCCTCGTCCTTGAAGGTATCGAACAGCGTCGCGATCTCGGGGAGGTAGGCGAGACGGCCGTTGACGGCGAGCGTGCGCACGAAGTTCGCGCCGTGCTCACCGACATCAGCTCCGCTGATGCCGCTTATCAGGTCCGCCAACTGCTCGGGCGTCACGTGCGGATTCCCGAGCAAGTTCGCCACGCGCTCGTCCCTGACCGCGAGCGCCGCCAGCCTGAGGGAATCCGACCACTCGTTCAGCCGCTTCTCGCCACGCGCTTCCTCGAAAGCGGCGCGCGCGTAGGGCCGGGCGATCGTGAGTCTGTCCGCCATGCTTTAAGCGCCCCTCAGATCTGCGTTGCCAGCTGGTTCAACAGCTCGGCGTGCTTGGTCGCGTCGATCTCCTTGCCCAGCAGCTTGGAAGCCGCCCCGACGGCGATACCGGCCACTTCGCGGCGCAGGCTCTCGCGTGCGCGCGTGGTATCGAGCTCGATCTGCTGATGCGCCTGCTCCACCAGGCGCGCGCCCTCGCTGGACGCCTCGCCCTTGGCTTCCTCCACCATCTCGTTGGCGCGATGCTGGGCGTGATCGATGATCTGGGTGGCGCGCTCGCGGGCCTCACGGATGATGGCATCCGCGCTGCCGCGGGCCGCCGTTAGCGCCTGTTCACCCTTCTCGCCGGCGGCCAGCCCCTGCGCGATCCTGCGCTGGCGCTCCTCAATGGGGCCGGCAAGCATCGGCACGACTACCTTGTAGATGAACCAAAGCAGCACGAGCAGCACGATGAACTGCCCGATGAAGGTGGCATTGATCGACAGCATCTACCTATCTCCCCGTGAGATGCGCTGCGCCGGACTGCTCAGTGCGCCGCCGGGAGCAGCGGATTGGCGTACGCGAAGAACATCGCAAGGCCAACACCGATCAGGAAGGCCGCGTCGATGAGGCCCATCGCGAGGAACATCTTGGTCTGCAACACGGGAATCAGTTCCGGCTGGCGGCCGCCCGCCTCGAGGAACTTCGAGGCCATGATGCCGATGCCGATGCATGCGCCAGCCGCACCCAAGCCGATGATGAGGCCGATCGCCACAGCGGTGCTGGCCTGAATGGTGGTGATTGCGTCCATAGTCTTCGCGTCTCCAGTTCGAGTCAGATAAACGTTAAATGTGAATCTTCAGTGGTGTTCTTCCGCCATCGCGATGTACACGACAGGCAGCACCATGAAGATGAAGGCTTGCAACAGAACGATCAGGATGTGGAATACGGCCCACACGCTGCCGAGCAACACCTGGACGCCCACGAGCGCGACGCCGCCGGCTGAGACCCGGGTCACTGACAGGCTCAGCAGCGCGATCAGCATGAAGATGAGCTCGCCGGCGAACATGTTGCCGAACAGTCGCATCGCCAGAGAAATCGGCTTGGCGGCCAGCTCGATGAGATTCAGGATCGCATTGGGAATCCATAGTGCCGGGTGCGCACCGAAAGGCGCGCTGATCCATTCGTGCAGGTATCCGCCCGCGCCCTTGGAGCGTATTCCCGTACCGATCACCAGGAGCAACACCAGCACCGCCATCGCCGCGGTGCCATTGATGTCAGCGGTCGGCAGCACGCGCCAGAACTTGGCGCCGAAGGCACCCGCGACGGCGCCGGGTGCGTCCAGCGGCAGCAGGTCGGTCATGTTCATCGCCACGATCCACGTGAAGAGCGTGAGCGCGAGCGCGGTGAGAAACCTGCGGTTGCCGTGATAGATGTTGCCAACTTCACCGTCGACCCAGTCGTAGACGAACTCTATGAAAGCCCCCAGGCCCGTGGGCGTGGTCTCGCTGCTGGCGCGACGCGCGGCCAGCCAAAGGAGCAGGGCCACGAGCGCCGCCAGCGCGCTGGAGACCACCAGGGTATCCACGTGCACGGTCCAGAAGCCCTGCCCCACGGTCAGGTGCGTCATATGGTGGTTGACGTAGGCGCTCGGTGTCTCGGTTTCGACGGCCATCTCTTACGCTTTCCAATGCTGGTTACGCGCACCGGTCAGTGCGGCGTGCCGCACGCCACCGCCCGGGGCCGCAACGGCGATCCAAGAAGCGATCAGTGCCGCGACGTACCCGAATAGCAGCGCGGGCCACACTACGTGCGGCAGACGCGCGGCGATCAGGAACAGGGCGATCGTGCAGATCACTTTTATCAACTCTCCAACCAACACCCGCGACAACGCCGCGGTTACCGAACGCTCCAGCACCCGCGCTCGGGCACTTATATATAGGTTCGTCGACCAAACCATGGAGGCGCCGCCGAGCACAGACAACCCGACGTGACGGTCCCAGACGGCGGCCCCCAGAGCGGCGAGCGCACCGACTGCCACCTGGCACAGCAAGCCGCGCGAGTCCAGCCGCCGCGCCTGGGGCAGATCGATCGCCAACACCTTATATAGGTCCCGTCGAGGGGGCTCTGAACCGCCCTGTTCCCGCCCCATGAGCTTTGGCGCGGGGGGCTTAACATTACGCTGGCTGTTCAGTCACTTAGAGGACGGCCGGCGAAAAAAGCCGGCGAATTATAGTGAGCGGATGTGCGTGAGTCCACAGCGGAACCGCACCCCGCGCGCGATCCCCCGCAAGGCCCGGTTTGGCTTGGGAAAACACCTCACGTGGCACCCCGGTCACAGCGCCCGCACGGCCCTCACCTGCGCGGTCAGCTCCCTGACAATGTGCGGCATGTCGGGCACGGGCGCGTGCCGCCTGAAATGCTCCCCGAGCTCGCGGGTGATCGCCTCCTCGGACTTGGCGTCCGCGAGCGCCCCGTCCGCGGCCCATTTGCGCCCCGCGTGCAGGACGTCCCACGGCGAGCGCCGGTTCCTGCGGGTTTCCGCGCTGTCCCCATGCTTGCCGAAGCCCAGCAGTATCCCGATCTCCTTGTTCCATATGGGCCTGAACAGGCCGATGAGCGAGCTCTCGGCGGCCGTCTGCCAGCCCGTCGCCACCACCAGATACCGGCAAGCGAAATCCGCCAGGTCCAGGTTCCCCGCGCTTTCAATGTTCTTGCGGTGCTCATTCAGGCGGGTGCACAGCCGTTCGCCCTGTTCGCGCGGCGTGCGCGCGCCCGCGGATTCAGGATCGGCCTTGCCGACATAGAGCGGATGCTCGGTGCGGGCGATGGGGCGATACAGGGGGAAGTCGCCCTGGTAATAGAGCGCGTAGACCCCGGAACCGTAGAACCGGTCCGCCTCCACGCAGGACAGTGGCAGGCGCTCCACTCCCACCAAAGCGATGGCCGCGAAGATCCCGAACAGGCGTGGATCGGCCGGGTCGAAGAAGGATTCCGGGTGGCGGGTGGGGTCGAGCAGCGCGAGGCGGGACCTCAGGTCCGCGGCCAGTGCCTCCAGCTCCTCCCGCGCCTTGCGGCCCCGGGATCCAGCGAGCTCCTCGGGATGAGCGGACAATCGGTCCAGTACAGCGCGCAGCGCGCTTGCGACCGATAGCAGGTCCTCCTGGGTCACGACCTCGCTCTGAGCGTCGCGGCGACCGAGCCTGCCACCACCGCGGCGAGCCGCACGGGAACCGCGTTACCCAGCTGGCGCATCGCCTCCGACCAGGCGCCGATGAAGACATAGTCGTCAGGGAAGGTCTGCAGCCGCGCGGCCTCCCGGACCGTGAAGTAGCGCGGCCGCCCGTCGACGCGCACGAGCATATTCTCGCCGCCCGGTACGCCATGGTCGCCGGCCTTGAGTGTCTTGGCCGGTTCATCCAGCGGACTGCCGGTGTGCCCGGGGTAGGCGCGCGCGCCGGGGTTGAACACGTGGTTCGCGACGGATGAACCGGCCGGGGACTGTGGATCCGGCAGGTCCGCGATGGCGTCACGCACGGTCGCCCAGGGCAGGCTCGCCTTGTCGGGGCCGGTTGCGCGCAACCGCTCCACGCGCGCCCTGAGGCGTGGCGCCAGCTCCTGCCACTGGCGCCGGGGCACCGCGTGCCTCTCCCAGTAGTCACCGCGGCCCCACTTGGACAGGAGCAGCGCGTCCTCGCAGTGCGTGGCTTCCGGGAAATTCCAGGCGGCGTTGAGATCGGAGCGGAACCCGACCAGGAATACGCGCTCGCGCTTCTGCGGAACCCCGTAGTTGGCCGCGTTCAGCAGGCGAAACACGACGTTGTATTCGGCGCGCTTGCCATGGGCGGTGTGGTGGCGCTCCAGTCGAGAGCGGTGGTCGTGCCAGGACTCGCTCTTCCTGCGCACCACGCTCGGGTGGCCAAGTTGCAGGAGGATGTACTCGAAGTAGCCGGCGAAGGACTCGCGCAGCAGTCCCTTCACGTTCTCGAAGATGAAGGCGCGCGGGCGCAGCTCACGCACCGCGCGCACCGCCTCGGGGAACATGTCGCGGTCATCGCGGAAGCCGCGGTGCTTGCCGCCCAGGGAGAACGGCTGGCAGGGAGGGCCGCCGGAGACCACGAGAACCTCCTTTGAGATCCCCGCGTAATCGAAGCCGCGGACATCGCCCTCGATCAGGGGCCAGCCCTCGACCGCGTGCGCGTGGTGACGCTGGTTCTCGCGGAAGGTCTCGCAGGCGTCGGGGTTCCACTCGATCACCGCGGCGTGCCGGAACCCCGCCTGCGCCATGCCGATCGCAAGTCCCCCCGCCCCCGCGAATAACTCGACACTACGCATCCAGAAATTCCTTGATCCGCTTCCGGGGGCGGGCGAGCTGGCCGACCTGACATTCCCAGACCACCAATACGCGCCAGCCCCGGGCGCGTAAAGCCCGCAAATTGCGCTGATCGCGGCGCAGGTTGCCGGCGAACTTCTCGCTCCAGAACCTGACGCGGGACTTCGGGGTCCGGGTCAGCGCGCAGCGGGCGTGCCGGTGCCAGAAGCAGCCGTGCACGAATATCGCCTTGCGCCTGGCGCGGAACACCAGGTCTGGCCGGCCGGGGAGTGTTCCATCGTGCAGGCGGTACCGATAGCCCATCGCGAACACCAGGCGGCGCACGCGCAGTTCCGGGCGCGTGTCCTTGCCCCGTACCCGCGACATCACCTGCGACCGCTGCCTGGGCGTGAGTGTGTCCACCGACCTCTTACCGTTCAGCCCGACGAGCGCCCGACAGGACGCCCGGCGAGTTTAACGGTCCGGTGACGGCGATGGCACCGCCGGGGCAAGCGTCGCGCTCCCTCAGGCCGCCTGCGCTAGACGCGCGACCTTCTCCCAGGTCGTCGCGCTGAAGCTGGGCCGCTCGCCCACGCGCGCCAGCCACTCGCGCAGGTTCGCGCGTCCGTGGGTGAGCACCTCCCATTCGGGGGTCTGCGCGAGGAAGTCCATCTGCGGGCCGATCATCGCATCCGCCAGCGTGAACGCATCGCCGGCGAGGTGGCGCTGGGTGCCCAGCTGCGCGGAGAGTTCCTCGAACACCGCGTGCGCCTTCGGCAGCACCGCGGCGATCGCCGTCTCATCAGGCGCGAGCCCCATCAGCTTAGGTCCCACGATCCGCTGGAAGCCGATGACATTGCCCGGCCCCTGGAAGAGGTACCAGTCGTTGACGTTCATCAGCTGGTCCATGCGGGCCACCTCGCGCGTCGCCAATGGCACGAGCGCGGGGCTCGGCAGCACGCGCTCGATGTAGCGCAGGATGGCCGCGGTCTCGTAGAGGCGGAAGTCCGCGTGGACCAGCACTGGCACCCGCCCGAAGGGGTGGATCGCCAGGTGCCGCGCGGAGCGCAGCTCGCCCGGGGCCACCCCCTGGAAGCGATAGCGCGCGCCCTTTTCCTCCAGCGCGACCAGGACGGCGCGCCCGTAAGGGCTGCCGGGTATGCCGTGGACGATGAACTCGCTCATGATTTTCCCTCCCGCGCGACCTGCGCGGCGTAGAAGTCCAGCAGCTGTGTCCAGCCGCCGTCGACGCCCGAGCGCATCTTCTCCCCGGGTGCCGCGCCCATGCGCTCGAAGTCGCGGTGCTCCACCTCGACGCGGGTCTTCGCGGCGCCCTCGGCCGTGAAGCGCACCTCGACCTCGGAGGCGAACTCCACGCGCGAGTCCGGTTTCCAGTCGGCGCTGATCTCCCAGCCCACCACGAATCGGACCCCCGGCTGCCAGGCGCGCACGTGCCCGAGGACGACATCCTTGCCGTCCTCGTGCGAGGTGTACCAGCGACCGCCAACAAACGGCTCGATGGTTGATTTCGTGATCGGGGCCGCGCCGATGCCATGGGTCTTGGGCCACCAGCGGTCGAGGCCGGCGGTGAAGATCTCGAAGGCGCGCGCGGGGGTGGCCTCCACGACCACGGCCTTGCGGACCGGGGCGATGCTGATCGTGCGATTCACGGTGTTTTGCTCCCTTTGTTTTCAGGTGTCGTATCAATGTGTTTCTTGAAAGCTTCCAGCGCCCCGTCCCAGAACTGGTCGAGCCAGCGGCGCAGCTCCCCCAGCCCATCCGGATCGATGTGATAGATGCGGCGCGCGCCATCGGGCTCGTCCTTCACCAATCCCGCCTCCTTCAGCGCTTTCAGGTGCTGCGAGACCGCCGGGCGGCTGACCGGCAGTCCCCGCGCCAGCTCGCCCACGGACTTGGGTCCCGAGCGCAGGCGCTCGAACACTGCCCGACGGGTCGGATCACTCAGGCACTGCAGGGCATGTCCGTAAGCCATGACTTACTGTAAGCAATAGCTTACCAATAAGTCAAGAGCCTGCGGGGTCGCGGGCACCACGGCCCGGGATGAGGCGTGGGGGAGAGCCGCTACTGGATGTGCGCGAGGATGCCGTCGAGCTCGTCGAGACTGTTGTAGTTCACGATGAGCCTGCCCTTGCCGCCGCGCCCCTGCTGGATGGCGACGCGGGCGCCGAGCTTTTCCGCCAGGTCCTGCTGGAGCTTCTCGACATTCGGATCGCTGGCGCCGGCGGGGGCTTCGCGCCCTGACCCGGAGGATGGCGCCTGCAGGCGGCGCACGAGCGACTCGGTATCGCGCACGGATAGGCCCTTCTTCACGACAAGCGTCGCCACCTCGATCTGCTGGCGGCGCTGGGACAGCGCCAGCAGCGCGCGCGCGTGCCCCATCTCGAGCGCGCGTTGCTCGAGCATCTCGCACACTTCGGGAGCCAGTTCCAGCAGGCGCAGCAGGTTGCTCACGCCCGCGCGCGAGCGGCCCACGGCATCGGCGGCCTGCTGGTGCGTGAGTCCGAATTCCGAGATCAGGCGCTCCAGCGCACGCGCCTCCTCCACCGCGTTGAGGTTCTCGCGCTGAATGTTCTCGATGAGGGCGACCGCGATCGCCGCCTCGTCCGGGATGTGGCGGATGATCGCGGGGATCCGTGCGAGCCCTGCCAGCTGCGCGGCGCGCCAGCGGCGCTCGCCGGCGATGATCTCGTAGCGCTGCGAACCCCCGGGGCTCAACCCCTCCAGCGGGCGCACCACGATTGGCTGCACCACGCCCTGCGCCTTGATCGAGGCCGCCAGATCCTCGAGGGACTCGTTGCGCATGTCGGCGCGCGGCTGGTAGCGGCCGCGCTGCAGCAGATCCAGCGGCAGCTTCACCAGCTCGTCCTGGGGCACCATCGGCACCTGCGCCCCCAGCGTGGGATTCGCGATGATCGACGGACGCGACTGGCCCAGCAGGTCCGCGAGTCCGCGGCCCAGTGTCGGCTTTTTCATCAATGAATTTCCTCGCCGCTTGGCGCATTCACCGGCGCCACGGCGCCGACCGCGACCGCCTCGCCGGCGTGGTCCGCGTCCGGCGCGGACGCGGGCGCCAGCGCGCTGGGGGCGCCGCGGATCAGCGCGGTGCCCTCCTCGCGGCGAATCATCTCACCGGCGAGCGCCAGGTAGGCGAGCGCGCCGCGGGATTCGCGATCGTGGAACAGCGCCGGCTTGCCGAACGAGGGCGCCTCGGCCAGGCGGATGTTGCGCGGTATGACGGTGCGGAACACCGAGTCACCGAAGTGCGCGATGAGCTGGTTGCTCACCTCGCTGGACAGGTTGTTACGGGGGTCGAACATCGTGCGCAGGATGCCCTCGATCGACAGCTGCGGGTTGGCCGCGATGCGGATCTGTTCGACCGTGCTCAGCAGCGCCGAGAGTCCCTCGAGCGCGTAATACTCGCACTGCATCGGGATCAACACGCTGTCGGCGGCTACCAGCGCGTTCACCGTGAGCATGCTCAGGGCCGGCGGGCAGTCGATGAGTATCACGTCGAAGCTGTCGCGCAACGGCTGGAGCGCCTGGCGCAGCTTGGTCTCGCGCGCGATCGGCAGCGACAACAAGCGAACCTCCGCGGCGGTGAGGTCCTGGTTGGCCGGCAGCAGCGAGAAGCCGGACTGCTCGACGGACACCAGGGAGGCGGCGAGGTCGGCCTCCCCGAGCATCACTTCGCAGGCGCTGCTGGTGAGCTGGGACTTATCGACGCCGCAGCCCATCGTGGCGTTGCCCTGCGGATCGAGGTCGATGAGCAGCACGCGTCGTCGCGTGGCCGCGAGCGAGGCGGCGAGATTCACCGCGGTGGTGGTCTTGCCGACGCCGCCTTTCTGGTTCGCGATGGCGATGACGCGCTTCATGGCGACAGTGTACTTCACCGCCGCGCCAACCAAGTCCCTGACGGCCGGCGCCGCCGGAATCGCGCCGTCGCTCTCAGGCGACGCGGTGCGCGGGCTGGCGGCCCAGCCGCTCGCGCGCCATCTGGTCCGCGACCGCGTTGGTGGCGCGGTTCTCGCCCCGGGCCCGCTCGAAGATCTCCGTGAGCCGGCGCGGAATGGCCTGGATGTCACCGAGCACCTGCTCCTCGGTGGCACCGCCGTAGTACTCGCGCGCGACGGAGATGATCCCGCCGGCGTTGATGACATAGTCCGGCGCGTACAGGATGCCGGCCGCGGCCAGCGCCGAGCCGTCCTGGTCCTGGGCGAGCTGGTTATTGGCCGCTCCCGCGACGACGCGCGCCCGCAGGCGCGGGACGCTCGCGGCATTGAGCACCGCGCCCAGGGCGCACGGGGCGAGCACCTCGACATCGGCCGCCAGGATGTCCTCCACCGCCACGGCCGTCGCCTTGAATTCCTCCACCACGCGCTGCAAGGCCGCCGGACGCACATCCGCGACCGCAAGCTTCGCGCCGTCGGCGGCGAGCAGGCGGCACAGGTGGTAACCCACCCCGCCCACGCCCTGCACCGCGATGCTCACCCCGGAGAGCTCACCGCGCCCGAGGCGGAACTTCACCGCGGCCTTGAGGCCGAGATACACGCCCAGCGCGGTCTTGGGGCCCGGGTCGCCCCCGGCTTCACCCGGAGCGCGGCCGAGGCCTG
This sequence comes from Pseudomonadota bacterium, assembly GCA_025360865.1. Lineage (GTDB taxonomy): Bacteria > Pseudomonadota > Gammaproteobacteria > Steroidobacterales > Steroidobacteraceae > 13-2-20CM-66-19. The sequence goes on from JANYBG010000140.1 coordinate 19,878, forward strand.
CCACGTAGCGCGTCTCCCGCGCGACGTTCTCCATGTCCGCAGTCGTGGTGCCCACGTCCTCGGCGGTGACATAGCGCCCGCCCAGGGAATCCACGAAGCGCCCGAAGGCCTGGAACAGCTCAGGGGCCTTGGGGTGCCGGGGGTCGGCGATGATCACGGCCTTGCCGCCGCCGAACTTCAAGCCCGCCATCGCGTTCTTGTAGCTCATGCCGCGCGACAGGCGCAGCACGTCCGTCACCGCTTCCGCGGTGCTCGCGTATGGCCACACGCGGCACCCACCGGCGGCAGGTCCGAGGGTGGTCGAGTGGATGGCGATGATCGCCTTCATGCCGGTGGCGGCGTCGTGGCCGAATACCACCTGTTCATGGGCGTCGAATTCGCGCAGGTCAAAGAGCTCCATTCGCCAGTACCACCCGGGCCGAGGGGCACGCTATTGAGGATTTGAGGCAGGTTACCCCCGAAAACCTGCACGAATCGTCACAAAAATTGCTTATATAGAGCCCATGGTGAAACATCTGTTTCACCGATTGGAATAATTGTGGGACAACTGATGCAACCGAGCCTGGACCGTACGGACCTGCGCATCCTGGAGCTTATGCAGGAGCAGGGGGACCTCTCCGCCGGCCAGCTCGCCGAGCGCCTGGACCTGACCTCGTCCACTTGCTGGCGGCGGGTCACCCGGCTGCAGGAGCTGGGCGTGATCCGCAAACGCGTCGCCCTCCTGGATCGCGAGAAGCTGGGCCTGTCGGTAATGGTGTTCAGCCATGTGAAGGTGGCCGGCCACGGGCGCGACGCCCTACTGCGCTTCGAGCAGGCGGTGCGCGCGCACCCGGAGATCCTGGAGTGCTACACGCTCATGGGGGAAACGGACTTCCTGTTGCGCATCGCCTGCCGCGATATCAAGGCCTACGAGGCCTTCTTCCTGGACTACCTGTCGCGCTTCCCCGGCGTGCAGTCGGTCAACTCCTCGATCGCCCTCGCGGTGATCAAGGAAACGACCGCGCTACCGCTGCGGCTGCCGGGGCTGTGAGCCGGTGAACGCGTTCGCTAGTGCCAGGTCGCTGATGGAGAGGAGCGCGCCCAGATTGATCGAGGAGGTCAGCGAGTCCACCGTGCCGTTGGCGACACTGAAGATGAAGTCGTCGCAGAAGCCGTACGCGGAGCCTGTGATCCGTGGGGTCGGCGCGGTGAAGGTGTCGCCGTAGAAGGTTGAACCCGGCTGCGGCGGGGAGTTGACCGTGCCCGCCCCCGTGAGGTTGCCAGGACCGGTCAGCTGGTAGCCGAGGATCATGTTGGCGCCGGCGTGCGGACTGGCCAGCGCGCAGGCCGCGCCCAGCGCCGCGCAGGCGATAAAGATATTGGATGGTGATTTCATGTGCGCCGCTCCTAGAACCCGACGCACCCTGCGCCGCGCATATGACAGTTCCTCGAAGCTTCGATGATGGCCACGCCAATGACGCGCCCCACTCCGGAGTCAGCGCCTGAGTATGACGAGGCAGCGCTGGGCATCCAGCCCCGGCACGGCGAGTTCGCGCACGCCCTCCACCTTCCATGTGGCCGGAAGGGCCGCGATCTCCGCGTCCGGCCTGCGGCCCTTCATGGCCAGCACGCGGGTATCCGGCCCGCACAGGGGCGCCACGAATTCGACCAGGCGCGGCAGCGGGGCGAGGGCGCGCGCGACGACGGTGTCAAAGGGCGCCGGCGGCGCGTACCCCTCGCCGCGGGTGTGAATGGCCTCCACGTTGGTCAGCCCCATGCGCTCGGCGGCGTGCGCCACGAAGCGGACCTTCTTGGCGCTGGAGTCGATGAGGGTGAACCGCCGCTGCGGGTTGCAGACCGCGAGCGGCAGCCCGGGAAAGCCCGCTCCGGTGCCCACATCCGCCACCGTGTGCCCGCGCAGGTGGGCATGGATGCTCAGGCTGTCCAACAGGTGGTGCGTCACCATCGCCTCGCGCTCGGTGATGGCGGTGAGATTGAAGCTGCGGTTCCAGTGGGCGAGCTCATCGAGCTGCAGTAGCAGGCGCCGGGCGTCGGGCTCGGTCAGGGTGATGCCCAGTATCGCGGCATCACGGGTGAGACGGTCGACGGGATTCAGACGCGATGCTCCTCTTGCGCGGCGAACCGCGGGTTTCATCATACTTGGCACACCGTGAGACTGCTGCTCGTAGAAGATGACGCGATGATCGGGGAGGCCATCCGCCTGGGACTCAAGCGCGAGGGCTTCACCGTGGACTGGGTGCACGATGCGCGCGCCGCGCAAACAGCGCTCTCCGGCGAGCCCTTCGAACTGCTGCTGCTGGACTTAGGACTCCCCGGCCGGGACGGATTGAACCTGCTGCGCGCCGAGCGCGAGCGCGGGCTTTCTCTGCCGGTGCTCATCATCACCGCGCGCGATGCGGTCTCGGACCGCGTGCAGGGGCTGGACGCGGGCGCCGACGATTACCTCATCAAACCCTTCGAACTCACCGAACTCGCCGCCCGCATCCGCGCGCTCCTGCGCCGCCGCTCGGGTCGGCCGGCGCCGGTGATCGAACACCTCGGCGTGACGCTCGATCCGGCCGCGCACCTTGTGCGTCGCGCCGGCGTGGACATCGCCCTGTCGCCGCGCGAGTTCACGCTGCTGCGGCTTTTGATGGAGCGGCCAGGCACGATCCTGTCACGCTCGCAGCTGGAGGAGCGACTGTATGGCTGGGGAGAGGAAGTGGAGAGCAACGCGGTGGAAGTCCACATCCACGGGCTGCGCAAGAAGCTCGGCGCGGAATTCATCCTGAACGTGCGCGGCGTCGGTTACCGCGTGCGGCCCGCCCCATGAGCTCGCTGCGCGCGCGCCTGCTGGCCTGGCTCCTCGCAGGCGTGGTCGTGGTAGGCGGGGTGGGCAGCGGGTTCGTGTACCGCAACGCGCTCGCGGAAGCCGGTGACTTCTTCGACTACCACCTGCGCCAGACCGCGCTGATCCTGCGCGACGAGCCGGTCGAGTACCAGCTGACCCCGAGTTTCCCGCCGCAGGATGCCGCCTACGACTTCGTCGTGCAGGTGTGGTCGCTCGATGGCGTGCGCGTGTACCTGTCGCGCCCACACGCGGCGCTGCCGCAGATCACGACGCTGGGATTCGCGACGGTGGACACCCGCGAGGGACGCTGGCGGGTGTTCGGCGTCCAGGCCGAGACGCGGGTGATCCAGGTCGCCCAGCCGATGAGTGTGCGCGAGGGACGCGCCGCGGATCTCGCCCTGGATACGCTCATGCCATTCGCGTTACTTCTGCCAGTGCTCGCGCTGTTCATCTGGTTCACCGTCGGACGGGCGCTCATCCCGCTCGAGCGGCTCACGGGGCTTGTGAAGGCGCGTCGTATCGATGCCCTGGATGCCATGCCCGATGCGCGCCTCCCCGATGAGGTGCGCCCGCTGGTCACCGCGCTGAATGAGCTCCTGGGTCGCCTACGCGCCGCGCTCGAGCGCGAGCGCGCCTTCATGGCCGATGCCGCGCACGAGCTGCGCACGCCCCTGACGGCTCTTCACCTGCAGATGGAGATGCTCACGCGCGCAAGCGGCGAGACCGAGCGCAGGGCGGCGATGGACACCCTCTCCGCGGGCGTGCAGCGCGCCATCCGGCTGGTCGAGCAGATGCTCTCCATGGCGCGCGCGGAACCGCGGGCGACCGCGGTCCCGCACCTGCCGGCGCGCCTGGACGATCTGGCGCGCGAAAGCGTGGCGGAACTCGTGCCGCTGGCGGATGCGCGGCGCATCGACCTGGGCGTGGTGAGCGAGTCCGCCGCGACCGTCGCCGCGGACGCGGATGCGCTGCGCACGCTGCTGCGTAACCTCATCGACAACGCCGTGCGCTACAGCGCACCAGGCGGTCGCGTCGATGTGGCGGTGGAACCGGCGACCGCGGAGGCGGGCCCGCGCCTGGTTGTGAGCGACGACGGTCCGGGGATCGCCCCGCCCGAGCGCGCGCGCGTGTTCGACCGTTTCTATCGGCGTGCCGGCCACTCGCCTTCCGGGAGCGGGCTCGGCCTTGCGATCGTGAAGACGATCGCCGATGCGCACGGCGCAAGCGTCGAGCTCACCGACAACAGCCCGGCGCCCGGGCTGCGCGTCATCGTGAGCTTCCCGCCGGCGCTCACCGGCGGCTAGCGTCGCTCAGGCTCAGCGCGCCATCTTCTGCAGGAAACTCGCGGCGGTCTCAAGATAGGCGTCTCGGTTGGCCTTCTTCGCGAAGCCATGGCCTTCGTCCTTGGCGAGCAGGTACCACACCTCGGTCCCGCTGGTGCGCGCGCGCCATACCAGCTGGTCGGACTCGGACACCGGCACCTTGGGGTCGTTCTTGCCGGCGGCCACGAACAGCGGCTTCTTGATGCGCGCGGCGTTGTCGAGTGGGGAGATATGCTCCAGGAAGGCGCGCATACGCGTATCCCGTTCGTCGCCGTACTCGGCGCGGCGCAGGTCGCGCCGGTAACCCGCGGTGGTGGAGAGGAAATTGACGAAGTTGCTGATGCCGGCCATGTCGATGCCACCGCGCAGCCGGTCGCCGTAGGCGACCATCGAGGCGAGGGCCATGTAGCCACCGTAGGAGGCGCCCATCACCACGACCTTGTCGCGGTCGAACTGCGGCTGCGCCCCGACCCACACGAGCAGTGAACCGATGTCCCGCACGGCGTCCTCGCGCAGCAAGCCATTGTCGAGGGCGAGGAAGCTCTTGCCGTAGCCGGAGGAGCCGCGCACGTTCGGGCTCACGACCGCGTAGCCGAGCTCATGGACGAGGAATTGCACGAACGGGTCCCAGCCGGGGCGCGACTGGCTCTCCGGCCCGCCGTGGATGTCGATGACCACGGGCACCGCACCCGCCTCCACGGGCCGGTAGACGTACGCGGACAGCATGCGCGGATGGCCGCTCTCGCGGTCCCAGGTCGGGAAGCGCACCAGTTCGGGGGTGACGAGGGAGTTCGGGTCGATGGGACCTGGCTCGCTGTGCGTCCATTGCTCGAGCTTGTTGTGCTCAATGTCGAACACATAGGCGTCGCGCGGCGCGGTCGCGCTCTCCACCGACATCGCGAGCCGGGTGCCGTTCTTGTCGAAGCGCGGGTTGCCAATGAGGCCCTCGGGAATCCCGGCGGGCGTGATCTCGGTCTGGCCGATCGTGTCGAGCACGCGCAGCCGGCTGCGACCGTCCTCGTTCAGAATGTAGGCGACGTAGCGCCCGTCGGCGCTGACGTCGAAGTCCTCCACCTCCCACGGGCTCGCGGGGGTGACGCGGCGGTCCTCATGGGTGAGCGGGTCCTTGAACTTCAGCTGCGCGACCTCGCCATCCTCATCGGTGAGCACGTAGACGCCGCGGCCGTTGGCGGCGAAGCGCGCCGTGCGGATGCCGCCACCCTTGGACTTGCCGCCCTCGATCTGCGTCAGCGCCCCGGTGCTGGTGTCCGCGGAGTACAGGTAGCTCTCGTTCGCCGCCAGGAACCTCCATGCCAGCAGCTTCGAGTCATCGAAGGACCAGTCGAGCGGGTACCAGGTGTCCTCGTGCCCCCCGACCAGCAGCCGCGGCGCCGCGGTGCCGGTCGCATCGACCACGTAGATGTCGTAGCTGAGCGTGTCGCGGTCGTTGCCGTAAAACGCGAGGCGCTTGCCATCGTGCGCCCACACCGCGCTGCCATGGATGAAGGCGCCTTCGGTGAGCTGGCGCGGGCCCGCGGCGCCGCCCGCGTAGTACAGCTGGTAGTTCTCATCCCCTCCCTGGTCCTTGGAGAAGACGAAGCCGGTGCCGCCTTTCGCGGCGCGCGCCCAGGAGACCGGGTCAGGATAGAAGGTGCGCTGGAAGCGCTCGCCACCCGCGGCCGCGACCTGGTGCACCTGCTCGGTGTCGCCGAAGCGTGTCTTGATGAGCAGCCCCCCATCGGCGGTCCAGTCGAGGAAGGTCGCCGAGCGCGACTGCAGGTAGCGGTCCAGGCGCTGCGCAAGCGCCGCGTCCACCGGCGGGATGCCTTCGAAGACGAGCGCGCCGCGCTCGCGATGCGCGGTGGGGGTCGCGGTCTGCGCGGTCGCCGTGAAAGCGGCGGCGAGGGCGAGAGCGTACGCGCAAGCGGTGTGTCCGCCGCGGTTGAGGGTGCGGTGATTCATGCGACTAAGCTAGCGTACGGGTTACGATGTGTACATCCGCCAATCTCGTGATGCGATCACGCCAATGACCCAGGCCGCCGTCACCGCGCAGCTGCACCGCCACCCGCACGGCATCACCGCGGTGGACACCGAGTACCTGCACCCGGGGCATGCCGCCTCGCACATCATCGCCGACGGGGGTCGCGCGGCCTTCGTCGATGTCGGCACGAACTTCTCCGTCGCCTACCTGCTGGCGGCCCTCGAGGAGCTGTCGATCCCACGCGCGGCGGTCGACTACATCCTGCTAACCCACGTGCACCTGGATCACGCCGGGGGTGTCGGCCTGCTGCTTCAGTCGCTGCCCAACGCGCGCGTGTTCGTGCACCCGCGCGGGGCCGCCCACATGGTCGACCCCGCGAAGCTGATCGCCGGCTCCAAGCTGGTGTACGGCGAGGAACGCTTCGCGCGCCTGTACGGGGAGCTGGTACCGCTGCCCCACGAGCGCCTCCACCCGGTGGCCGACGGGGAGCGCATCGTCTTGGGTGGCCGCACGCTGGAACTCATCCACACCCCAGGACACGCGCTGCACCACTACGCGGTGGTCGACGCGGCGCATCACAGCATCTTCCCGGGGGACACCTTCGGGGTCTCGTACCGCGCGCTCGACACCGCCAACGGCGCGTTCGTGACCCCGGCCACGACCCCGACGCAGTTCGACCCGGCACAGCTCATCGCCTCGGTCGACCGCATGCTCGCCTACGCGCCGGAAAGCATGTACCTCATGCACTTCAGCCGCGTGACGGACGTGCCGCGGCTGGGCGCGTCCATGAAAACGCAAGTGGCGGCGCTGGCCGACATCGCGCGCGCGCACGCGCGGGACGCGAATCCAGCCCCGGGTATCAAGGCGGACATGCTCGCCTTGTGGCTGCGCCTCGCGCGCGAGCACGGCATCACCTCCAGCGAGGCCCAGATCCGCCAGGTGCTCGGCGGGGACCTCGAGCTCAACACCCAGGGGCTGGTGGTGTGGCTTAAGCGGGAGCAGCGCTAGATGGAGTCCTTCAAGGCTTTCCGCATCCATTCCGAGGACGGCAAGATCGCCGCGCGCTTCGAGGACATCACCCTCGATGACCTCGCGCCCGGGGAAGTCGTGGTGCGCGTCAGCCACTCAGGCATCAACTACAAGGACGCGCTCGCGGCCACCGGGGCGGGCAGGATTCTCCGGCGCTACCCGCTGGTGGGCGGTATCGATCTGGCCGGCGTGGTCGAGTCATCCACCGATGCGCGCTTCGCCAAGGACGACGCGGTATTGGTCACCGGCTGCGCGCTGTCGGAGACCCACGATGGCGGCTACGCGCGCTTCGCGCGCGTCAAAGGCGAGTGGGTCATCCCGCTGCCGCCGGGACTCACCGCCTTCGAGGCCATGACGCTGGGCACGGCCGGATTTACCGCGGCGTTCGCGATCGACCGCATGGAGCAGAACGGCCAGGACCCCGCCGGCGGACCGATCGTGGTGACGGGTGCCTCCGGGGGCGTCGGCAGCGTCGCCGTCGACATGCTCGCCACGCGGGGCTACCGTGTCATCGCCGTGAGCGGCAAGCCCGCCGCGGTCGAGTACCTGAAAGCGCTGGGCGCGCACGAAGTGCTGGCGCGCGCCGGACTCGACCTCGGCAGCCGGGCGCTCGAGACCGCCCGCTTCGGCGGCGCCATCGACAACCTGGGGGGAGAAGTGCTCACCTGGCTTACGCGCACGGTGGACTTCTGGGGCAACATCGCGAGCATCGGGCTCGCATCCGGGCCTGAGCTCAAAACCACCGTCATGCCCTTCATCCTGCGCGGCGTGTCACTGCTGGGCATCAACTCATCGGCGACTCCGCGCGAGCGGCGCGTCGCCGTGTGGCGGCGGATAGCGACCGACCTCAAACCCCGGCACCTGGCGCGCATCGCCACGCGCACCATCGACTTCGCGGATCTGCCCGCGGCCTTCCCGGCATACCTCGACGGCGCGGTCACCGGGCGCACGGTGGTACGCATAGGCTGAACGGACTAAAACGATCCTACTCGCGGGTAGGATTGACGCCCCCCTGACCGTGCAGGCGGAAGCCCGCGCGGTATAGACTGTGGCTTCCCTTGCGAGGTCGCACTATGTCGGACACCTCAGTCACCGCCGGCGCGCGCCTGCGGGCCGCGGTTGAGGCGGAACGCCCGCTGCAGGTCGTCGGCGCCATCAACGCCTACTCGGCATTGCTTGCCCAGCGGGCGGGTTTCCGCGCGCTGTACCTCTCCGGCGCCGGCGTCGCCAACGCCTCCTTCGGCCTGCCGGACTTAGGCATGACATCGCTCAACGATGTGTGCGAGGACGTGCGCCGCATCAGCGGCGCGAGCTCCGTGCCACTGCTGGTCGATGCCGACACCGGTTGGGGCTCGGCATTCAACATATCCAAGACCACGCGCGATCTCATCCGCGCGGGCGCGGCTGGCATGCACCTGGAGGACCAGGTCTCGGCCAAGCGCTGCGGGCATCGCCCCGGCAAGGCGCTCGTGCCCAAGGAGGAGATGGTCGACCGCATCAAGGCCGCGGTCGACGGCCGCGACACCGCGGGCTTCGTGATCATGGCGCGCACCGATGCGCACGCGGTGGAAGGCCAGGCCGCCGCGATCGAGCGCGCCCAGGCCTATGTCGAGGCCGGCGCCGATATGATCTTCGCCGAGGCGCTTAAGACCCTGGACGAGTACCGAGAGTTCTCCTCAAAGGTGCCGGTGCCGGTGCTCGCCAATATCACCGAGTTCGGCCAGACCCCGCTGTTCAGCGTCGAGGAGCTAGGCGGCGCGGGTGTGCGCCTGGTGCTCTATCCCCTGTCCGCGTTCCGCGCCGCGGCCAGGGCCTCGGAAGGTATCTACGGGGCGATCCGCAAGCAGGGCACGCAGAAGGCGGTCACGGGAAACATGCAGACACGCGCCGAGCTCTACGAAGTGCTCGGCTACCACGAGTACGAGAAGAAGCTCGACGAGCTGTTCGGGAAGTAAGCCATGAACGAGACCACCCCAGGCTTCAAGCCGAAGAAGTCCGTCGCCCTCTCGGGGGTGACCGCGGGCAACACCGCGCTGTGCACGGTCGGGCGCACCGGCAACGACCTGCACTACCGCGGCTACGACATCCTCGAGATCGCCAGCACCTGCGAGTTCGAGGAGATCGCGTACCTGCTGATCCGGGGCAAGTTCCCCAACCGCGCGGAACTGACCGCCTACAAGGGCAAGCTCAAGGCTCTGCGCGGGATCCCCGCCCCCGTGCGCGAGGTGCTGGAGAGCCTTCCCGCGGCGACCCACCCGATGGACGTGCTGCGCACGGCGACCTCCGCACTGGGGTGCGTGCTGCCGGAGAAGGACGACCACGGCGCTCCGGGCGCGCGCGACATCGCCGACCGCCTGGTGGCCTCCCTGGGCTCGATGCTGGTCTACTGGTACCACTACAGCCACAGTGGCCTGCGCATCCAGGTCGAGACCGAGGACGACTCGGTCGGTGGCCACTTCCTGCACCTCTTGCACCGCCGCGCGCCGCCGGCGTCCTCGGTGCGCGCGATGCACACCTCGCTGATCCTCTACGCCGAGCACGAGTTCAACGCCTCGACCTTCGCCGCGCGTGTCATCGCCGGCACCGGCGCCGACATCTACTCCTGCCTCACCGGCGGCATCGGCGCGCTGCGAGGACCTAAGCACGGTGGCGCCAACGAGGTCGCCTTCGAGATCCAGAAGCGCTACGACACGGTCGCCGCCGCCGAGGCCGACATCCGCGCGCGCGTGGCCGCGAAGGAACTCATCACCGGCTTCGGCCACCCGGTGTACACCGTCTCCGACCCACGCAACGTCGTGATCAAGGAAGTGGCGCGCGCGCTCTCCAGGGAGGCCGGCGACATGACCATGTTCGACATCGCCGACCGCATCGAGGCGGTGATGATGGATACCAAGAGGATGTTCGCGAACCTCGACTGGTTCTCGGCCGTCTCCTACCACCTGATGGGCGTGCCCACCGCCATGTTCACCCCGCTGTTCGTGATCGCCCGCACCACCGGGTGGTCGGCGCACGTCATGGAGCAGCGCGCGGACGGCAAGATCATCCGCCCGGCGGCCAACTACGTCGGCCCGGAGAACCTCAAGTTCGCGCCAATCGACCAGAGAAAGTAGTCCCCAAAGCCATGTCCTCCCACGATATCAAGTCCGCCCACCGCCCCGATCCCGACCCAGCGCTCAGGGCCATCGCCGCCTACGCGCGCGACTTCAGCATCATGAGCGATGTCGCGTACGACACCGCGCGCTACTGCCTGATGGACACCCTCGCCTGCGGCTTCCAGGCGTTGAAGTACCCCGCCTGCCGCAAGCTCCTGGGTCCCGTCGTCCCGGGCGCCGTCATGTCAGGCGGCGCGCGCGTGCCGGGCACCTCGTTCGAGCTGGATCCGGTGCAGGCGGCCTTCAACATCGGCGCGATGGTGCGCTGGTTGGACTTCAACGACACCTGGCTCGCCGCGGAGTGGGGTCACCCTTCGGATAACCTCGGCGGGATCCTCGCCGTCGCGGACTACCTGGCGCGCGGCGCGGTCATGTCGGGCAAGACCCCGCCGACCGTGCGTGATGTGCTCACCGCGATGATCAAGGCGCACGAGATCCAGGGCGTGCTCGCCCTCGAAAACAGCTTCAACCGCGTCGGCCTCGACCACGTGCTGCTGGTGCGAGTCGCCTCCACCGCGGTCGTCACGGCCATGCTGGGCGGCACGCTCGAGCAGGTGACGAACGCGGTCTCCAACGCCTGGATCGACGGTGGCGCGCTGCGCACCTACCGCCATGCCCCCAACACCGGCTCGCGCAAGAGCTGGGCGGCCGGGGATGCCACCAGTCGCGCGGTGCGCCTGGCGCTCATCGCCCTCACCGGTGAGATGGGCTACCCGTCGGCGCTCTCGGCCAAGATCTGGGGGTTCAGCGACGTGCTCTTCAAGGGCAAGCCCCTGTCGCTGCCGCAGCCCTTCGGCAGCTATGTCATGGAGAACGTGCTGTTCAAGATCTCCTTCCCGGCGGAGTTCCACGCGCAGACCGCGGTGGAGGCGGCGATGACGCTGCATCCGAGAGTGAAGGATCGCATCGGCGACATCGAGCGCATCGTCATCGAGACGCAGGAGCCCGGGGTTCGCATCATCGACAAGACCGGACCGCTGGCGAATCCCGCCGACCGCGACCACTGCATCCAGTACATGGTGGCGATACCTTTGATCTTCGGGCGCCTCACGGGCGAGGACTACGAGGACTCGATCGCCAACGATCCGCGCGTGGATGATCTGCGGGCGAGGATGCGGGTGCGCGAGAACACCACCTTCACCACCGAGTACTACGCCGCCGACAAGCGCTACATCGGCAACGCGGTGCAGGTGTTCTTCAAGGACGGCGCGCACACGGAGCGGGTGCAGGTGGACTTCCCGATCGGTCATCGCAAGCGCCGCGCGGAAGGCATGCCGGTGCTGGCGCGCAAGTTCCAGTCATCGGTGGATGCGCACTTCGCGCCGAAGCAGGCGGAGCGCGTCAAGGCGCTGTTCGCGAAATCCGCCGCGCTGGATGCCATGCCGGTGAACGAGTTCGTGGCGGCTCTGGTTACCAACGGTTCGGCGGCCTAGCTCGCGCCACCGAGGGAAAACGCGCCCACCGGGAGCGCGTCTGGTCGAGTCAGGGAAAGGGGCGGCGTGTGCCGCCCCCTTTTTTCTCAGCCGACCTTCACCGGCACGAACAGGCGCGCATCGCCGCGCTGGATCAGCAGCGCCACGTGGCCCTTGGACTTCTCCACCGCGGTGCGCAGCTCATCCGCGTTCGTCACCGCGGCGCCGTTGGCCGCGAGCACCACGTCGCCCGACTGGATGCCGGCATCGGCGGCGGGGCCGGTGGCGCGCTCGACGATCACGCCGCCCTTCAGGTTGGCCTGGCGCTGCTCCTCGGGGGTCAGTGGGCGCACCGACAGCCCGAGCTTCCCGCCCTGCTCGCGCGGGGCGACGTTCGCCGCGGTGCGCTTGTCCTCCAGCGAGCCTAAGGTCACGGCGATGTTGCGCGCCGCGTGGTCGCGCCACACCTCGAGGTTCACCACGGTGGCCGGCGGGATCGCCGCGATCTGCACCGAGAGGTCAGAGGAGTCCTTCAGGAGCTCGCCATTCAGCTTGAGGATGACGTCCCCCGGCTCGATGCCGGCGCGCTCGGCGGGACCGCCTTTCTCCAGGCTCGCGACCAGCGCGCCTTCGGGCTGCGGCAGGCCGAAGGAGTCGGCCAGGCCCTGGGTGACGCGCTGGATCGTGACACCGACCTTGCCGCGGGTGACGTGCCCGGTGCTCTGCAGCTGCTGGCTCACACCCATCGCCACATCGATCGGGATCGAGAACGAGACACCCATGTAGCCGCCGCTGCGGCTGTAGATCTGCGAGTTGATCCCCACGACCTCACCGCGCATGTTGACCAGCGGGCCGCCCGAGTTGCCCGGGTTGATCGGCACGTCGGTCTGGATGAAGGGGACCACACCTGAGTCGAGCGTGCGGCCCTTGGCGCTGACGATGCCGGCCGTGGCGCTGTTCTCGAAGCCGAACGGGGCGCCGATGGCGAGCACCCATTCACCGACCTTGAGCGCGCGCGAATCGCCGATCTTCACCACCGGCAGGTCCTTCGCCTCGATCTTGAGCACCGCGATGTCGGACTTTGTGTCCACGCCCACGACCTTGGCGGTGTACTCGCGCCGGTCGGTCATGCGCACCACGACCTCGGTCGCCCCGTTCACCACGTGCGCGTTGGTGAGGATCACACCATCGCTGCGCACGATGAACCCGGAGCCCTCGCCATGGGAGGGCGCCTGCTGTGGCGCCGGTATGCCGCGGAAGAAGGGCGCGAACGGGCTGTTGGGCCCGAAGGGATTGGCGTTGCCGCCACCGCCGTTGTCATCCGGGTCACCCTCATCGCCCTGGCCATTCACGGCCGGGGCTCCCTTGGTGAGGACGGCGATGTTCACGACCGCGGGGCCGTAGCGCTGCACCATGGAGCTGAAGTCCGGTAGCCCGACGACCACGGGGTTGGCGGCCGCGGTCGCCGCGGCGGGTGCGCCGGCCGGGGCCGGCTGAGTGGCCGCGGCGCGCGTCACGCCCGCCATGTACAGCGCGCCCATCGGCGCGGCGATGGTGGCGGCGCCGATGACGGCGGCGACCAGGGGTTTCCTCACCAGGTTCGGCAGGTTCATGCACAGGCTCCGTAGCAGGATCGGCCAGGGTGGCCGGTTGGGCAGCACGATAGAAAGGGCGCCTTATGGGATCCTTAAGGCGCGCAATACCTTGAGCCGGAAGGAGATTCCGGCGCGAACCGTGACGGGAGGCACGTTACTCGGTCAGGATGCTGTAGGGACGCGGCTCGGTCTTCAGCCCGGGCGAGAGATGGCTGTAGTAGCGCACGATGACGGCGATGTCAGCGTCTTTAAGGTTCGAGGCGAAGCCCTTCATGATCGCGTTCTTGCGGCCGCCCTTAGCGTACTCCTCGATCGCGCGCTTGAGGTAGTCCTCGTGCTGGCCGGCGAGTGAGGGATACATCGGGGTGATGCTCACGCCATCGGCGCCGTGGCAGGCGGAGCACAGCGCGGCCGCCGGCGGCACATTGGCAGGAGCCTTGCCGGCGGACTCGAGCGGCTTGCCGGCGAAATAGACGGCGATGTCGGCGATGTCCTGCTCGGAGAGCGTCGAGGCCACCGAGTGCATGGTCAGGTGGGCGCGGTCACCGTCGCGATAGCCGTGCAGGGCGGCGGAGATGTACTCGGTGTGCTGGCCCTGGAGCATCGGCACGCTGTAGTCCGGATAGGCGTTCTTGTAGCCAGCGATGCCGTGGCAGCCCAGGCAGGTGTAGGAGAGCTCCTTGCCTCGCTTAGCATCACCGGGGGCGGCGGCCTGTTGCGCCAGGGCCGTGCCAGCGAACGCCAGGGCGGCGATCGCCGTAAACAAAATTCCCCGGCCGCGCTCTCTCATCATCTCTCCCAACCCATGCTCAAAACGGCCCGAATCTTACGGACTCGCCCGTCCAAATGCCACACTACGCGGGCCATGATCGCACTCATTCAACGTGTCACGCGCGCCGATGTTCAGGTCGATGAGGCGAGTGTCGGCGCGATCGGCGCAGGCGTGCTCGCGCTCATCGGCGTCACCCGCGCGGACACCAGCGCGGATGCCGCGCGGCTGCTCGAGCGACTGCTGGGTTACCGCCTGTTCGCGGACGCGGCGGGGAAGATGAACCTGTCGTTGCGCGATACCGGCGCGGCGCTGCTCCTGGTGCCGCAGTTCACCCTCGCGGCGGATACGAAAAAAGGCTCACGCGCGGGCTTCAGCACGGCCGCTGAACCGGAGCGGGCGCGTGAGCTGTTCACCGACCTGCTCAGGCGGGCGCGAGAGGCCTATCCCGCTGTTTCCGCAGGCGTATTTGGCTCTCACATGCAGGTGTCCCTGGTCAACGATGGACCGGTCACGTTCTGGCTTGAGAGCTGAAACGCGGCGAGCGTGACGCGCGTCCCGGATACCGGTGAACTTGTGGGGTTCCAGTCGCCTATTTGACCTATCATCGGTTTTTCGCTTGTTCCGCCCCGGGGCGGAGGATTCGTGGAGGCTTTATGGGTTTAGGAATGCGCGAACTGGTGGTCATCCTGCTGGTCGTGCTCGTCGTGTTCGGCGCGAAGAAGCTGCGCACTGTGGGCTCGGACCTCGGACACGCCGTGCGGGGCTTCAAGAAGGCCATGAGCGAGGGCGAGGAAGAGCAGAGCACTGCGCCGAAGCAGATCCGCGCCGACGGCGCGGACGCGGATTTCACCGACGCCGCCAAGCAGCCCGAGAAGAAGCCCGAACGGAGCGCGTGATCTGTTCGAAGGCCGGTTCTTTGAGGTTCTGATCATCTTCATCCTGGCACTGGTGGTGCTGGGACCGGAGAAGCTCCCCCGTGTCGTCTCGGAACTCGGCCGCTGGATAGGCAGGGCGCGCGCGATGGCGCGCCAGTTCCGCGAGCAGCTCGAGGAAGAGGTCCAGCTGGAGGAGGCGCGCAAGAAGCCGATGCCGCCGCCTGCACCGCCACCGCCACCGCAACCGCCACCGCCTGACACGTTCTCCCATGCGCACCCGACCGATGCGACCGGCGCGGATACCTCGCCGCCGCCCGGCGCGGCCCTGAGCGCCGATGAGCGCCGATGAGCACCAATCCTGAGAAGCTCGCCGAAGGCACGCTGATATCGCACCTGCTGGAGCTGCGCGACCGGCTGCTGCGGGCCATGATCGCCATCGGCATCGCCTTCGTGCCGTGCATGTTCTATTCGAACCAGATCTTCAGCTTCATCGCCCAGCCGCTGCTGTCGAAGCTCCCCCAGGGCGGCAACCTGATCGCCACCGGGGTCATGACCCCCTTCACCACCCCATTCAAGCTGGCCTTCTTCACCGGCGTGCTGATCGCGATGCCGTATGTGATCTTCCAGCTGTGGTCCTTCGTCGCCCCCGGGCTGTATCGCAACGAGCGCCGCTTCGCGGTGCCGCTGCTGGCCTCCTCGATCATCCTCTTCTACGTCGGCATCGCGTTCGCCTTCTACTTCGTCTTCCCGGTGATGTTCCAGTTCTTCGCCAGCACGACCCCGAAGGGCGTGGCGATGATGACCGACATCAACAATTACCTGGACTTCGTGGTGACTATGTTCTTCTGCTTCGGGCTTGCCTTCGAGGTGCCCGTCGCGGTCGTGCTGCTGGTGGTCATGGGCATGGTGAAGGTGGCGGCGCTGAAGAAGAACCGGGGCTACGTGCTGATCGGGATCTTCATCCTGGCGGCCCTCCTCACCCCGCCGGACGCGATCTCGCAGTGCTCGCTCGCCATCCCGATGTACGCTCTCTATGAGGCCGGCATCCTCATGGCACAGGTACTGGTGCGCAAGAAGGCCCAAGCCGAGCTCGTCAAGACCGACAAATGAGTTACCCCGGCATCGACACACCCGGCTCGACGAACGCGGCGGCTGGCGCGACCGGCCGACTTCCCGCGGGCCACCCGTTGGGCGCAGGATGGGAACTCAGGGATAAGCGAGGCAAGCGATGAACGAGCCACCTCTGGACAGGCTCAGCGGCCACACGCTCCGGATCAACTGGGACACAGGGCCCACCAAGGGCAGAAGCTACGACCACGAATTCCGCGCCGATGGCACGGTGGAGTTCCGCGCCGCCGGCACCCCGAAGGTGGTCGGCGCGGAACGACCGGCCTACTTCGCGCTCGACGTCGGGCCCGATGCGCTGTTGATGTCGTACCTGTCGCGCAATGGCTTCACGCTCAGCGTGGCGCTGAACTACGCGGACGGCACCTGCGCGGCCATCGCCTCCAACGAGAAGATGCTGTCACCGGCCACGGGGACCTTCACGGTCATCGCCTAGAACGGCTGCGGCCGCCGCCCCCGCCAAAGAGCGCGCATTGCGCCTCGGCCGCGGCGTGGTACAGACTCGCGCGGTTCCTTCAACTGTGCCGCAGGGCAAAGGCCGACCCAGCGCATGACCCCCACCAGCGAGGCGACCGCCACCCCCGGTTCCCCCATCTTCGGGCAGCCCCGCGGCATCGCGACGCTGTTCCTCACCGAGATGTGGGAGCGCTTCACCTACTACGGCATGCGGGCGCTGCTCATCACCTTCATGGCCGCGGCGGTGACCAAGGGCGGCCTGGGCATCAACGACACTTCCGCGAGCGCGATCTACGGGCTGTATCTGGGAAGCACCTACCTGCTCGGCCTGGCCGGGGGCTGGCTGGCTGATCACCTGCTTGGCTCGCAACGCGCGGTCCTAAGCGGCGGCTTCCTCATCATGATCGGCAACGCGCTGCTCGCCTTAGGCGACACCTCGGTGTTCTTCGTCGGGCTGCTGGTGATCGCGATGGGCGTGGGGCTGCTCAAGCCCAACGTCAGCGCGCTGGTGGCCTCGCTGTACCCCGAAGGTGGCTCGCGCCGAGACGCGGGGTTCTCGATCTTCTACATGGGCATCAACCTCGGGGCCTTCATTGGTTCGCAGCTGGTGCCATGGTTCGCGCACTGGTTCGGCTGGCGCTGGGGCTTCGCGCTGCCGGCGGTCGGCATGGCCATCGGCATCGCGCAGTTCCGCTGGACGCGCCAGTACCTCAACAACGCCGGCCTGCCCCCGGAACGGCGCGGCTCGTGGACCCCGGTGGTCGTGCTGCTCGCGATCCTCACCCTGGTGGTCGCCGCCGCGGTCACCGGCACGCTGCGCATCAACCCGGTGGCGCTGTCGAACGCGGCCACCTGGGCGTACGCGGCACTGGGCATCGGGTACTTCATCTACCTCATCTTCTTCGCGGGCCTCACCGCGGTGGAGCGCAAGCGCGCCTGGGTGATGGTGGCGCTGTTCGTGGGCTCGGTCATGTTCTTCGCCGGCTACGAGCAGCAGGGGGCCTCATTCAACCTGTTCGCCGATCGCTACACCGACCTGCGCGTCATGGGCCTGAACATCCCCTCCGGGGTGCTGCAGGCGGTCAATCCGTTCTTCGTCATCACCTTCGCCCCGGTGCTCGCGGCCGTGTGGATCACCCTGGGCAGGCGCGGGCTGGACCTGCCGGCGACCGTCAAGTTCGGCCTCGGGCTCATCTTCCTGGGCTTGGGGTTCCTCGTCATGTACTTCGCCTCACTGCACGTGCTCGCAGGGGAGATGGTGCTGCCGACTTGGCTCGTGGCGACCTACCTGCTGCACTCGCTCGGGGAGCTGTGCCTCTCGCCGGTCGGGCTTTCCTACATGAGCAAGCTTGCCCCGCGGCGCTTCGTCGGTCAGGTGATGGGCATGTGGTTCCTGTCGATGGCGCTGGGAAGCAACATCGCCGGCCAGCTCTCGGGCACCTACGACTCAAGCCACCTGGAGTCACTGCCGGCCTTGTTCCTGCGGGTGTTCTGGTACGGGGCGGTCGTGGGCGTGGTGATGCTGCTGCTGACGCCTGTGATCAGGCGCCTGATGGTGGGTGTTAAATAATCGTGACGGCAGCGCGATGCGCCAGACCGCCGCCGGCGCACAAGCCGAAAGCGCGCCGAGCCGTTCGTCGCGCGGATCCGCGGGCGCCGCGGCGGGAGCCAGGCGCTTGGCACCGGGAGGCGGCTGAAGAGCGCCGGCGCGATCGCCTAGGGCAGCGGGGTGGTCGCCTCGACCCCGTTGGCCGCGGTCACGAAGTACTCGGTATCGCCGAAGCAGGAATTCGGGATCCACTTGTGCTGCTCGTAGTGCACCGCGACGCGCTTGCCGATGGTGGTGTTGAGCACTTTGGCGACCGCATCGTCGCGCACGGTGAACAGGAACTTCTCCGCGACCGTGCCCGGCTGCGAGACCATGGCCATCTCGCCCTCCCAGGTCTTGCATAGCCAGCCGCGGCGCGAGAACTTCTGCACGTAGCCGGCGCGCTCGCCGTCGGAGTAGGTGTAGGAGAGGCTGAGCCAGGTGATGCCCGCCAACACGACGACGATCACGGCGAAAATGACGGCGAGTATTTTGAGCATGACGCGGGGCCTTGGCGGTGTGGCGATGTGTTCGCTCTTGGGAGTCAAGCATACCGCGCCGCGCGCGACGCGGCTAAGATGACCCCATGGATGCGCAGCCGCTGGCGGGCCGGACAATCGCGGTTCCCGAGACCCGGGAGCTGGAGGTGTTCGCAGGGCTCCTTGAGCGGCGTGGGGCGCGCGTGCTGCGCTGCCCGCTGGTGAGCATCCTTGACGCCCCCGACCCCGCGCCGGTCCTCGCCTTCGCGCGCGCCTTCGCCGCCGGCGACTGCGACGACCTGATCCTCACCACGGGCGAGGGCCTGCGGCGCATCCTCAGCTGAGTCTTTCTTCCTCAAGCCGCTGACGACGACGCTGGAGGAGGCGCTGGGCGCGAAGGGTTGAGGCGTATCGGCGCCGCGGGGATTTGCGATAGCCTTGGGATTCGCGCCCGAGAACGCGCGCCTGGGCGCTGCCGCTTGCATGACTGGCCTGGAGACGCAACAACATGACCACTGAATCGCGGGCGGAACTGACCTTGCGCGGCCTCGTGCTCGGCGTACTGATCACCGTGCTGTTCACCGCCGCCAACGTCTACTTCGGTCTGAAAGCCGGGCTGACCTTCGCCACTTCCATCCCCGCGGCGGTGATCTCGATGGCGCTGCTGCGCGCGGTCAAGGGCTCGACCCTGCAGGAGAACAACATCGTCCAGACGGTCGCCTCCGCGGCCGGCACGCTCTCCTCGATCATCTTCGTGCTGCCGGGCCTGGTCATGATCGGCTGGTGGCAGGGTTTCCCTTACTGGGTTTCCTTCGCCATCTGCGTCTTCGGCGGGATCCTCGGCGTCATGTACTCGATCCCGCTGCGCCGCGCGCTGGTCTCGCAGTCCGACCTGCCCTACCCGGAAGGGGTCGCCTGCGCCGAGGTGCTGAAAGTAGGCAGTGGCGAGCACGGCGCCGGAGTCGAGGAAACCAACGCTGGACTGAAGGCCCTGCTGTGGGGCTCGATCGTCTCGGCGGTGTTCTCACTGGTCGTCGCCACACGCCTGTTCGCCGGCGACGTCGCGCGTAACTTCCGTGTCGGCGAGCGCGGGGTCTCCGGCTACGACTTCCTGCTGTCGTTCGCGCTCTTCGGGGTCGGCCACCTGGTGGGCCTGTGGGTCGGCGTCGCGATGCTGGTCGGCGCGCTGATCTCCTGGGTGTGGGGCGTGCCGCACTTCGCCACCCTCACCCCGGATGCGGCGAATCTGGCGGCCAACTCCCTCGATGCCCTGGCGCACGATACCTGGAGCCACAAGGTGCGCTTCGTCGGCGCCGGCACGATCGGTGTGTCCGCGGTGTGGACACTCGCGAAGCTCGTCGGCCCAGTCGTGGCCGGATTGCGCTCCGCCATGACGGCGGCCCGCGCGCGCAAGGCAGGCCAGGCGGCGATGCTGCCACGCACGGAGCAGGACATTCCCATCGGCATTGTCGGGATCGTCTCGGTGCTGTGCGTCCTGCCCATGGGGTTCGTGCTCGCCGGCGTCGCCAATGCCACAGGCCTGGGCGAGCACCTGTGGTTCCTCGTCGTGAGCGCGGTGATCTACATCGCGATCATGAGCTTCCTGGTCTCGGCGGTGTGCGGCTACATGGCGGGCCTCATCGGCTCATCCAACAGCCCGCTGTCGGGTATCGGCATCCTGGCCGTCATCGGCTTCGCGCTGATCCTGGTGTTGGGCCTGCCGTCGGCGACGCTGGCCGAGTCGGGGCGCTCGCTCGTGGCCTTCGCGCTGCTCACGACCGCGGTGGTGTTCGCCGCGGCGGCGATCGCCAACAACAACCTGCAGGACCTAAAAACCGGCCAGCTCGTGGACGCCACACCCTGGAAGCAGCAGGTGGCGCTCGTGGTGGGCGTGGTGGCGGGAGCCGCCATTATCCCGCCGATCCTGGACCTCCTGAACAAGGCTTACGGGTTCGCCGGCGCCCCCGGGCCGCACCACGAGCATCCGCTGCCCGCCCCGCAGGCGGGGCTGATCTCGGCGCTCGCCCAGGGCGTCATCCAGCACAACGTCGACTGGAGCCTCATCGAGATCGGCTTCGGGATCGGCGTGGCCCTCATCCTCATCGACATCGGGCTAAGGAAGATGAAGCCCGGCGCGCACCTGTCACCGCTGGCGGTGGGACTGGGCATGTACCTGCCGACTCAGAGCACGTTGATGGTGGTCGTTGGCGCGGTCGCCGGATGGCTGTACGACCGCAACGCCGACCGCGGCGCCCGCGGGGAGGCGAAGAAGCAGCTGGGCGTGCTGCTCGCCTCCGGCATGATCGTCGGCGAGGGACTGATCGGGGTGCTGGTGGCCGCGATCGTCGCCTTCTCAGGCAAGGACTTCCCGCTGTCGATCGTGAGCGATGCGTTCGCCGACGGGACCGCGGTCTGGCTCGGCGGCGCGGTCTTCGCGATCGTGATCTACGCGCTGTACCGCCGCGTCGGGCGCTCGCTCACCACCCTGGCCTGAGGGCACCCCGCCGAGCGAAGCCGTTTCAGGCGCGCTGGTACTTCTCGAAGCCGCGCTTGCCGATGAACCAGGAGCCGACCCAGCCGACGAGCCAGACGATGATCGCCGTGAGGAACGCGGCCCTGAAGCCATCGAGGTGGAAGGACGGCAGCATCCAGGCCACCAGGGCCACCATCGCCGCGTTCAGAATGAAGAGGAACAGGCCGAGTGTCAGCAGCGTGATCGGCAGCGTCAGGATGAAAGCGATGGGACGCACGATCGCGTTGACGACCCCGAGCAGGAGTCCCGCGATCAAGAGCGTCGGCACGGAATCGATGTGCACCCCGGGCACCCACTGCGTGGCGATCCACAGGCCGGCGGCGGTGATCACCGCGCGCAGAATGAATCCCATCATGAGACAGCTCCTGGCTTGAGTTGCTTTTCCACGTAGACCTTAAGTCGCGTCAGCGCCTGCTGCCAGCTGGCGCGCAGCCGCGAGTACTGAGTATCCCACTGCCCGCCCGCGGGCACACCCGCGCCCAGCAGGCGCACGATGGTGCCGCCCGCGACCGGGTCGAGGATGAAGTCATCGATCATCACCGAACCCGCCGGCGGCAGCGATGACACCGGCAGGTATATCAGGCGCAGGCGCCTGGGCGGGTCAAACACGTCGATGTGCGCCTCGAACTCGGTGACACGATCGACGCTGGCGCGGAACAGGCCGCCGGCGCGCGGCTGTATGCGCGCGCCCGGCGCGCACCAGCGCGCGAGATGCGCCGCACCCGTCAGCGCACTCCAGACATCGGGCGCGGGGGCGAGGATATCCACCCGATGCGCGTAGCCTCGCTCCTTGTCGCTCATGGAGTCATTGTGCCATTCTGTCTGGATACGGGAGGATTCATGAACTGGGTACACCTTGTCATCGGCCTCGCCCTGCTGCAGTTTTTCATCTTCGGCATGGCGGTGGGCAAGGCGCGCGGCACCTACAACGTGGCCGCTCCCGCGACCACCGGCAACGAGGTGTTCGAGCGCTACTTCCGTGTGCAGATGAACACGCTGGAGAACCTCGTCATCCTCGTGCCCGCGCTGCTGCTGTTCGCCACCTTCGTGAGCCCCGCCTGGGCCGCGGGGCTGGGCGCGGTCTACCTCATCGGCCGCATCATGTACTTCCGGGCCTACGTGAAGTCCCCGCAGTCACGCAGCTGGGGCTTCGCGGTCTCGGCGCTGCCGAACCTCACCCTGCTCGTCGGCGGCATCATCGGGGTCATCGTGGCCCTGGCGCGCAATGGCTGAGGTCGCCGCCCGAGCCCTCGGGCCCTAGGCCGCCGGCCGCGCGCGCCGTCGTCGCAGATACGCGACCGCCAGCGGGATCAGCGAGACAATGACGATCAGGATCGTCACCACCCCGAAGTTGTTCCTCACCAGTGGGATGTTGCCGAAGAGGTAGCCGCCCCAGATGAAGAGGACCACCCACACTGTCCCGCCCAGCAGGTTGTAGCCGAAGAAGCGCGCGTAGGGCATGCGGCCGATGCCGGCGACGAAGGGCACCAGCGTGCGCAAGATCGGCAGGAAGCGCGACAAAAACACCGCGAAGCCGCCATGGCGCTGGAAGAAGGCCTCCGTCTGGCGCAGGTAATCGACCTTCAGCAGGCGATACCGGCCGCTGAAGGCGGGGGGTCCGATCGCCCGCCCGACCCCGTAGTTGGCCATGTTGCCCAGCACCGCCGCGGCGGCCAGCAGCAGCGTCAGCAGCGGCGCGCGCAGCGTGCCGCTGGTATCGATCGCCGACAGCGCCCCGACCGCGAACAGCAGCGAGTCCCCCGGCAGGAAGGGCGTCACGACCAGCCCGGTCTCGCAGAAGATGACCGCGAAGAGGATCGGATAGATCCAGAAATCCACGCGCGTGATGAGGTCGACCAGGTGGCGGTCGAGGTGCAGGACGAGGTCCATGAGCCAGCTGAGCATGCCGGGGAGGATAGCGAAGCGCGCCTGGGCGCGCCCGAGCGGTCTTCAGGGGACGAGGGCCCGCACGGCCAGCATCGCGTGAACCTCGGGCAGGTTGGCGCGCTGCCGCAGTGTCTCAAGTCCCAGCCGCACGTCGGCATCCCGGGCGACGAGGGAGGCCGCGTCGGTGCCCACGAGATCCGCGGGCGCCGATCCCGGCCCTTCCTCGGTGATGTCAGGCAGCAGCCCCCGGCCGTGGATCGAGGCCCCGGACGGGGTGAAGTAGCGCGAGGTGGTGAGCTTCACCGCCCCTCCGTGGGCCAGCGGCATGACCGTCTGCACGGAGCCCTTGCCGTAGGTGCGACGGCCGACCAACAGCGCCCGCCCATGGTCCTTGAGCGCGCCGGCGACGATCTCCGAAGCCGACGCGGACCCCCCGTTCACCAGCACCACCAGAGGGGCGCCGTCGATCAGGTCCCCGGGGGTGGCGTCCATCTCGAAGCGGGCATCCGGGGTGCGTCCATCGGCGGTCACGATGACGCCGGAGTCGAGGAAGGCGTCGGCCACCGCGACACCGGATTCGAGTACGCCGCCGGGATTGTTCCTTAAATCGAGTAGAAGACCGCGTATTCCACCGGGATTGTCTCTCTTGAGATTCTTTACCGCGACCTTGAGCTCATCCGCTGTAGCCTCGCTGAAGCTCGAAATGCGCACGTATCCATAGCCGGGTTCCAGGGTCTGGGCGGCCACGCTGCGCACCTCGACCCGGGCGCGCCGCAGCGCGAATTCAAAGGTCGCAGGCGCGGTGCGGCGGCGGATACTTAAATGAATCACGCTTCCGGAGGGTCCGCGAAGGCGCGCGAGCGCCCCTCCCAGGTCAGCTCCGATGTCCACGCCATCGATGCTCACCAGCTGGTCGCCCGCGAGTACGCCTGCCTGCTGGGCGGGCGACCCTTCGACGGTCTTGAGGATCCTGACGCCCCCCGCCGTGCCGGCCACTTCGATCCCCACCCCGGGGTAGGAACCCATGGTACTCACCCGGACCTGGTCGAGCTCGTCGCTGTCGAGGTAGGCGGAGTGCGGGTCAAGAGCGGCCACCATGCCGCGGATGGCTTTCTCCATCAGCGCGTGCGCGTCGACATCGTCGACGTACTCATTCTTGATGCGTGCGTAGACCTCCGCGAAGGCCCGCCCCTCGGGGCCGGGCAGGACACCGGCCTCGGCGGGGCCGCGGACCAGGGAACTCTGCCGGTCCGCCAGAGCGCCGGAAGCGAGGGCCGCGAACACGCCCAACACCACTCCAAAGGTGAGAGCGAGATTCGTGCGCGCGCGGGGGGAGGGGCTCACAGTTGCCTTGCGTCTTCAGCGGCTCCCGGCCGCGTACCAGAGGTCCCCGTCGCCTGCGCCCGCGCGACGTTCCGCGGTGGCATCACTGGGCAGAGGCAGCTCGGTCAGCACGTCGGCCAGCGGAATGGGCCGGCCGATGGCGAAGCCCTGGCCGTAGTCCACGCCAAGTTCGGCGATGCGCAGGCTGATCGCCTCGGTCTCGATGTACTCAGCCACCGTGGTGATGGACATGCTGCGGGCGAGCTGGGCGATCGCCCGCACCATCGATTCCGCGCGGGTGTCCTTCAGGACATCACGCACGAAGCTGCCGTCGATCTTCAGCATGGTCACGGGCAGCTGGCGCAGGCAGGACAGCGAGGACAGGCCGGTGCCGAAATCATCCAGCGCCACGCCGCAGCCAAGGGCGCGCAGGCGGTGCATCAGGACTTCCGCGTGCGCGAGGTTCGCGACGGTGGCGTTCTCGGTGAGCTCGAAGCACAGCAGCTCAGGATCGAGCCCGCTGGTGGCGACGCGCTCGACCAGCATGTCGCCGAAAGAGTCATCGTTGAGGGACTGGCCGGAGAAGTTCACGCAGAACCCGAGCGCGCGGCCCTCGAGCACACTGGCGCGCGGCTGCAGCGCGTCGATCACGTGGTTGACGACCCAGCGGTCGATCACCGGCATCAGCTGGTAGCGCGTCGCCGCCGAGAGGAAGCTATCCGGACCGACTGTCTGGCCTTTCTCGTCGAACATGCGCAGCAGCAGTTCATAGTGCGGGCGCGCGCTCTCGGCGGCGGCGAACGGCAGGATCAGCTGGGCGTAGAGGTGCAGCCGTCCCTGGCCGATGGCGTCGCGCAGCTGCTCGGCGACGCCGATGTCGGCGAAGCGGCGCACGATGCTGACATCGCTCGGCTGGTAGATCTCGACGCGGTTGCGGCCGCGGTCCTTGGCCGCCTTGCAGGCGGTCTCCGCGGCGGCCAGCACGTGCGCCAGTTCCTGGGCGGTGGGATCCATCGGCGCAACGCCGATGCTGATGGAGACCGGCATGCGCGTGTCGGCCTGCAGCGCGGCCAGCTGCTCGGCGCCCTCGCGCAGGGACTCGGCGAAGCCCTCGGCGTCGGCAGAGGCCGCGGACACCATGAGCACGAAGCGGTCACCGGAGATGCGCGCGCCGAAGCCACCGGGCGGCAGGCGCTTGCGCATGAGTTCGCCAAGCTGACCCAGCAGCGCATCGCCGACGTGCATGCCGGACTTCTCGTTGATGGCGTGCAGCTGGTCGACGTCGATGTACAGGACGCTCCAGGGCTGCGTGGGCTTGCGGTCGGCGATGACCGCGCGCACGCGCCGCTCGAACTCGGGGCGCGTGTACAGGCCGCTCAACGGATCGTAGCTGCTCTCGATGACCGCGATCGCCTTGCGGGCGAGGATCTCGGCGATGTGCGCGTCGCGCTGCGTGAATCCTTCCGCGGTCGGCTCGCGCAGCAGCACCAGCATCCCGATTGGGCGCCCGGCGCGCGAGTGCAGAGAGCAGCACAGCACGCGGTAGTGGAAGCCGTCGGGGTTCTCGGGCGACTGGGTCTCGTTCACCACCACCGG
The DNA here is from genome assembly GCA_025360865.1 of Pseudomonadota bacterium. GTDB lineage: Bacteria > Pseudomonadota > Gammaproteobacteria > Steroidobacterales > Steroidobacteraceae > 13-2-20CM-66-19. Next base: position 45,833 of record JANYBG010000140.1, read on the forward strand.
CGCGCGCTGCGACTGCGCGAGCGCGAGCAACTTGCGGTGCGCGCGCATGAGGAACTGAGTGTCCGCCGGCAGCAGCGCATCGCCCGAGCGCACCAGCGTCACGCTCTTCTCCGGCACCAGCAGCGCGCCGGTGGCCGCGTGCAGGTGTTCGATCGTCTGTTGCAGCAGCTGCTGCAGCTCGTTGGCGCCGTCGATCGCCGCCTGCACGTCCTGCGCCGAGCCCTGCGCCAGCAGCAGGTTGAGGTCCTTGTCGAGCCCGCCGACGGTCTGGTTGAGTTCCTCGATGGTGGCCTGCGCGATGAGGTCGCGCCGCAGGCACTCAAGCGCGGGTGACAGCAGCGAATGCACGAAGGAGAAATCCGCGGCCTTGCGGTCCGGCCCATCGGTTGGGCGCGTGAGCACCACGAGGATCGACATGAGCCGCTGGTTGTCATCGCGCAGCGAGCACAGGTAGACCGGCTGGTTGCCCTCCATCATGCGCAGCTGGCCGGGCAGTCCCGGGTTGGTGCCCGCGCCCAGGAGCGCATCGTCGATGATGTTGACCAGATCCGGTCCGGTCATCGAGTCGGTGGACCAGACGAGCTCCCCGGAGGTGCCGAACATCGCGATCGAGGTGGCGCGCGGCAGCAGCGCGCGCATCAGGCGCACGTAGGGCTCGAAGCGGTTACCCGGCTGGCCGGGTAGGTAATCGCCTGTGGCTCCCTGGTTCATGCCCGTTCGCGTGCCTGTGGATCACCGATAAAGAGGTGAGGGTACGATCGCGCACGCCGGTTTCGCGGTCCTTGCGCGAGTTGGCGAATCCGCGGGGCGCGAGTATGTAAAAACCCCGGACAGTGACGGCGGTCACACGGCGGCGGTGGGGAGCCCCTGCGACCTAAGGATCCTGGGAGCGGAACCAGGGCCGCGGATCCACAGGCTTGCCGGCCTTGCGGATCTCGAAGTAAAGCTGCGTGCGGCTGCTGCCGCCACTGTCCCCGGCCGCGGCGATGGTGTCCCCCGCGACGACGTTCTCACCGACGGCCTTGTAGAGGCGCTCGTTGTGACCGTAGAGGCTCAGGTATCCGTCGCCGTGGTCGACGATGGCGAGGAGCCCCAAGCCCGGAAGCCAGTCCGCGTAGATGACACGCCCCTGGCAGACCGCCTTCACGGGATTGCCGCGCTCGGTGGCCACCAGCACCCCATCCCAGAGCACCCCGCCAGCTCGCGAGTCACCGAAGCGCGCGATGAGGCGGCCGCTGACGGGCCAGTTGAGCTTGCCGCGCAGGCGCGTGAAGGCATCGTTGCCGGTCACCGGGAAGCGCTCGGAGGCGGTGCGCAGCTCGCGCAGCAGCTTCTCCAGGCCTGCCTGCTGCGTGCGCAGGCGCTCCAGGTTCTGGGCGCGCGTGTGCGACTGGACCTCGAGGCTCGCCAGCACCCTGGAGCGCTTCTGGCGCGCCTGCTCCAGATCGGCCAGGCGCGCGCGCTGCTGTGTTTCCAGCTCCGCGAGCTTGTCGTCCTCGGCCTCAAGTTCCCCCTGCAACTGCGCGATGCGCCCGACGTCGTCCTCGATCAGCCGGATCTGCCCGGCGCGGGCGCGGCCGAAGTAGCTGTAGTAGGCGAACATGCGTCCGGCACGCGCGGGGTCCCGCTGGTTGAGCAGCAGCTTCAGCGGCTCCTGGCGCCCTATCAGATAAGCCGCGCGCATCTGCCCGGCAAGAGCCGCGCGGTTCTCGCTGAGCTGGGTCTCGCGCGCCTGCTTCTCGGTGGCGAGGGCGGTGCGCCGCGCGGCCCCTTCGCCGCGTTCGCGGCGCACTTCCAGGAGCGCCCCGCGCACATCGCTCACCGACATCTCAGCGGCGCGTAGCGCGCCGCTGAGCCGGTCGCGCTCCACCTGCTCGGCGCTCACCTCGCGGGTGATGCGCTCGATCTCAGCCTTGACCGCCTCCAGGCGGGCCTCGGTCTTCTGGGTGTCGCCGCCCGCCGGATGGGGGCCTGCGGCGGCGCTGGACGTGATCCAGAGCGCCGCTGAGGCCAGCAGCCCCGGTAGTGCGAGCCGCGAGGTGCCGAAAAGCACCGGGGCGCTATAATGCGCGCCCTTTTTCGCCCCCGGCATACCCGCCTCCCCCATGGATCGCATCCTCGACTATCTCGCCCATCACCCCTGGCTGTCCCTGGGCACCGTCCTCGTGGCCGCCCTTGTCGTGGTCTACGAGCTGCGCTCGCGCAACGAAGGCCAGATCACGGTCTCACCGCAGGACCTGATCCGGCTGATGAACCAGGGAGCGCTCGTGCTGGACCTGCGCTCCCAGGAGCAGTTCCAGGCCGGCCACCTCGCCGGCGCCCGCCAGATGAATGGCGAGCAGATCTTAAAGGCCGGTGACACTCTGAAGAAGCATAAGGAAAAGCTGGTGATCGTGTATGACGATACCGGCTCCCTCGGCGGCCCCGCTGTGCGCCAGCTCAATGCCCAGGGCTTCACCAAGGCGTTCGCGCTGCGCGGCGGACTCACCGCCTGGCGCGCCGACAACCTGCCCCTATCGCGCGCCTGAGGGCGCGCCGGGTTAGAAACATGGGTGCGCCGAAGGTCGTGATGTACAGCGCGGACTGGTGCGGCTACTGCGCGCGGGCGCGCGCGCTGCTGGCCTCCAAGGCGGTGCCCTTCGAGGAGATCAACACGGATCAGGTCCGCGGCGCGCGCCAGGAGTCGCAGGCGCGCAGCGGCCGCACCTCGATCCCGCAGATTTTCATCGGTGACCAGCACGTCGGCGGGTCCGATGAGCTCGCGGCCCTGGAGGCCGATGGCCGCCTGGATTCCCTGCTGAAACCTACGGAGCCCTAGACAACATGACGAACGACATAGCCGGCGCGGAAGCCGCCGCCGCCGAGACCGGTCCGGTGCTGGCCCTGCAGACCGTGTACCTGAAGGACTGCAGCTACGAGTCCCCGACCGGGCCGCGGGTGGATGGCAACTGGAACCCGCAGATCAGCCTCGACCTGCAGACAGGCTCCGCCCAGCTGGGCCCGGACCTGCGCGAAGTCGTGCTCACCGTCACCGTGTCGGCGAAGTTCGGTGAGGCCACCTTGTTCCTGGTCGAGGTGAAACAGGCCGGCCTCTTCACCATCCGCAACCTGTCCGAGGATGACACCAAGCGCGCGGTCAGCTCCACCTGCCCGGGCGTGCTCTTCCCGTACGCGCGCGCGGCGATCTCGAGCCTGGTGAGCCAGGGCGGCTTCCCGCAGTTCCTGCTGCCGCCGGTGAACTTCGACGCGTTGTACGCGGCGAACCAGTCGCAACAGACTCCGATGACGACCAACTGAGGCCGCCCCGCGCCGGATAAGGCCCACGTTGCAGCGAACGAACGCACCAGCATGAGCCAGCGCGCGCCCAAAGATGCCGCGATCGCCGTGCTCGGCGCTGGTTCCTGGGGCACCGCGCTCGCGGTGCAGTTCGCCCGCGGCGGGCGAGCGGTGCGCCTGTGGGGTCGCGATGCGCCGCAGCTCGCGCGGATGGCGCTCGATGGCCGCAACGAGCGCTACCTGCCGGGCACCTCTTTTCCCGAGACGCTGCGGATCGCCTCGGAGCTCCCCGATGCGCTCAAGGGTGCGCACGATGTCCTGGTCGTGGTGCCGAGTCAGGGCCTGCGGTCCATGCTCGAGCGGCTCGCACCGTGGCTGACCGATGCGATGCGCGTCGCCTGGGCCACCAAGGGTTTCGAGGCCGACACCGGCAAGCTGCCGCACCAGGTCGCGCGCGATGTGCTCGGAGCGGCGCGCGCGGGCGCGGTGCTCTCCGGACCCACCTTCGCGCGCGAGGTCGGCGCGGGCCTGCCGACGGCGATGACCGTCGCCTCCGCGGACGCCGCCTACGCCCAGTCGCTGGCGACCGAACTGTCTTCCGAGAATTTCCGCGCCTATACCTCAAGCGACATCATGGGAGTGGAGATCGGCGGCGCGGTGAAGAACGCGCTGGCGGTCGCGGCCGGGCTCTCCGACGGCCTGGGATTCGGTGCCAACACGCGGGTGGCGCTCATCACCCGGGGCCTGCGGGAAATGACGCGACTGGGTGTGGCGCTGGGGGCGGAGGCCCAGACGTTCATGGGGCTCGCGGGCCTGGGCGACCTGGTGCTCACCTGCACCGATGATCAGTCGCGCAATCGCCGCTTCGGCCTGCTGCTGGCCACAGGCATCACCCCACAGATGGCACTCGAGCGCATCGGGCAGGCCGTCGAGGGATACGGCGCCGCGCGCGCCATCCACCAGGTCGCCACTCGCGCAGGCGTCGAGATGCCGCTGTGCGAGATGGCCTACCGGGTGCTCTACGAGGGCATGTCAGCCGGTGATGCGGTGCGCACCCTGATGAGCCGGCCGGTGAGATCGGAAGCGGGCTGATCAGCCCGGATCGGGCGAACCGCGGCCCAGCCGCCGCCGAAGGCGCGACCCAGGAGCTCACGGAGATCGGTGGCGGCATCAACCTGAATCCGCCGCGGCCTTCGCGCCCCTGATGTGGCACGTGACGAATCCCGCTAGAACCCCAGTCCCAACGCGTCCGCCAGGGTCGGACTCGCGGAGACGGTGTGTGTTCATGATTCCCGTGATGCTCCGCGGTGAGGCGGCACTGACAGGTTCCACGCGACCACCGTGAGCAACACCGCCGCGGTGAATACCTCGCCGCCGATGGTGAGGTTCATCATGCGAGAGTGCGCCGACACCGGCGCCCGCGCGTAGTGATCGAGGCCCGCGAATCCCAACACCGCGTAGGCGCCGAGGCAGGCAAGGCCTGCGCGCGCATGCCGCAGCCGCAGCAGCGCGCAGCCCAGCACGCCGACCGCGGTGACCAAGCCCCAGGCGAGGTACACCTGCGCGCCCGTGAGCGATGCCGGCAGGTTTGGGTAGGCGGCAAGACGGGTCGCGTTGTGCACGTGGTGGCAGAGGCTCGCCAGGGCATACGCCAGCAGCGTAGGCGGCAGCCAGCCCGCGGCCCGCGTGGCCGCCGGTCTTGTCATGCCGTGGACCGGGTGATGTCCGGCATCCGCGCGGTCTGGCGAGTCGCCGATGAGGGGGCAGACGAGGGTCGGCCCGACCGTGGTGGCCAACAGCGGTCCCGGCGCGATCGGGGGGGATTTGGGTCGGGCCACAACCCTACCCCCGCGGCGATGATGAATAGCGGCGGCCGGCGGCCGATCACGGCGGGCACAAATCCCACGCGGATCCAGTTCGAACGCGGATACCGGCCCATGCGCCCTCCGATCTCCTGTGGGGAATACCCGTCGCGGGCACCCGCTACCGACCCATCCCCAGGCCCGCCATCGCCAGCGCCATCAGCGCCAGCATGGCGATGAGGATCGCGAGCGAGATACCGACCACGCGCCCCCACGAATGCCGCACCCAGCCGGCGCCACCCCGGCGGGCGATCTCGGCGGTGAAGACAAGTCGCGCATACACCCCATAGGAGCCGGCGATCACGCCTGCGACCAGAGACCCGTCGGCGGGGTCGACCTGGTTACCCAGTTCGTGACCTACTACAACGCCCGCCACCACGACGAGGCAGCTGACCAACAGCGCGGCGCGGCCGCGGTCTGTGGCTCCGAAGGCGTTATGGTCGCTGGCGATGAGATAGCCACCGGCCATGGGCCCGCCCAGCAGGGTGCCCACCAGGATCTGCCAGGGCGAGAAGTATTGTCGGCGCGCGGTGGTTTCCAACGGATCTTCCGGTGAGGCGGCGATGCTGCGTCGCCGTGGCGACAGGCTACTTGAGGGCGGCCCCGCGCTCCACCGGCATCGACGGCCGGCGGCGGCGGGCGGCTTCAGCGCACGGGAAAGGACGGACTCCGCGGCGGGGCCTGCGCGTGGTGGGCGCGCATCGCGCCCAGGGCCTCGCTCAGTGGCCCGGTGACCGCGTCGCACTGACTCATCGCCTCCTCGTCCAGATTCGCGGCCAGGAGCGCGATCGTCACGCACGCCTCCTCGATGAGCGTGGCCGACATCGTCCGCAGCGTCAGCCGTAGCGCGTCCTGCGCGTGGTGGGCGCGCGCGGCGGCGTTCAGGAGCGCCACCGGCTTGCCGACGAAGCCCTTGTGACTGACGAGCCAGTCGAGCGCGTTCTTGATGCCGCCGGTGACGCCCCGGGCGTATTCGGGGCTTGCGACCAGCAGGGCATCGGCCCGATCGACCTCGCCGCGCAGCGCGAGCACGGGGGCGGGAACCCGCGACTCGAGGTCCGGGTTGAACAATGGCAGTGCGCCGACTCCCGCATACAGGTTGATGCGCATGCCCGGTGGTGCGATGCGCGCGGCCGTGCGCAGGAGCGCGGAGTTTAGGGAGGCCGCGCGCAGGCTTCCGGAAATGGCCAGCACGTTCATGGGAACAAAGGCCGGTCAGCCCCGGAAGGCGAGGAGTTTCACGATTTCCAGCCGCTCACGCAGCTGCGCCTGTGAGTCGGCGCTCACCCACACGTGGGCGACGTAGCGCTTGCTCACCCTGATAAGCGTCTGCACCGACTGCGCATCAGACCCGGAAGGCGAATCGCGCCGATACCACACGACCTGCCAGCCGCCGACGACACCCGAGCCTGCCGGCGTTGCGCGCGACGGATCAAAGTTCGGCTCGTTGCCGAAGTAGATGCCGATGACGGTGGCGCTGGAGCCGCCCAGGGTGGCGTAGCAGACCCCGAAGTCCGTCCCGCCCTGGTACGACCAGCTCAGTCCCGAGCCGGCCGGGAGCAGCGGGCACGACTCCAGCGCCAGATCCGCGCGCGCGCTGGCGGCCAGCCCGAGCGCGACGAGGAATACGAGACACCGCGGACGCGCCCGGACCCGGGGATTGCGAGTTCTCATCACGGCGACGCGAGCTCTCGCAGCATGACCATGAGATCCAGCGGCGCAGGTTCGGCCATCCCCAGGCGCGTCAGCGCCGCGTGCGCCTGGCCGCGATGATGGGTCTGGTGGTTGAACAGGTGCGCCCGTATCTCCTCGAGCCTGTGGCGCTGGGGTGTTCCGTTGAGCGTGCGGTAATCGCGCACCGCATCGAACGCGTCCTCGTCCAGCGCCTCGACGAAGCGCACGATCCGCCCGTCCTCGCCGGCGCGGGCCGCGCGCAGGGCGGTGAAGTCCTGCTCCTGGATGGCGTTCAGCGCGCGCGGCTCAGCGCCGACGCCCTCCAGTCGGCGCATCCATATGCGGCCGCTCGCCAGCAGGTGGTTCAGCGTCCCATGCACGCTTGCGAAGGACACCCCGACATCCTCGCGATAGCGCGCTTCGTCCAGCGCCGCCGCCATGGCGTACAGCCGCTCGTTGGCCCAGCGGTTGTAGTTGGCCATCATCAGGAAGTGACGCCGCATCGCTTCGCCCGTACGCGTAGTGGTGTTCAGCGCGTTATCTCGACCCGATGGCGCGCACGCTCCGGCGCGCCCACACCATGCCCACCGGGGCCACCCGCGAGAACAGCATCCGCCGCCAGAACGTCGGCTCGATGAATACGCTTCCCCGCCATGTGCGTGACTGCCGCGCGGATCAGAAGGTGATTCGTGTGCCAGTCGCCGTGCCCTCGCCAGCGCCCGCGGCTGGCTTGCCGTTCACATCGAACGCGGCGTAGCTGACCTTCGCGGTGTACGAGTCGCCATCGGCGCTGAGGGTGATCTCCTCGGTGAAGACCCCGTGACCGTCAGGTGCCCAGCCGCCACCCTTGGTGATGTCCCGCAAGCTCGCCGGCGCCTTGGTGACGTAGAACAGGTACTTGCTCTGGAACCGGTTCGCACCCGTGCGCCGCCAGATCCCGTACGCCGGCGGCACCGGCGGCGCGGCGTCGTAGTTGGAGGACTCGGTCAGCGTGCCGCCCTCGTTGTAGACGTAGCTGAACTCCAGGTCCTTCATGTCGACGAAGGCGCCGCCCTTGAAGCGCATCTGCGCGCGCCAGGCGCCGGTGAGAGATCCCGGCGCGCCACTCGCGGCCGGCGCGCTGGGATCGGCCCAGGCGATGGCGGCGAGCACCGCGGCAAGCGTGATCAACCAGGCAACTGGGTTCTTCATGCGGGGCTCCGGGAAAGCTTGGCGCCAGGTGAGGCGGATCTTGTCATGAGTCATCCGCTCCCGGCAGGTGGCGGAGGTTCGCCTCCCACTCCTGCCCGTTGAACGGCTGGGTGGCCATCGCGCGCACGGTGCCGGCGTCCAGGCAGCGGGCATTGACGCTGTAGCCGTCCGGGTGGGAGCGCGGCACGTAGAACGACTTGACGCCACACACCTTGCAGAACAGGTGCCGCGCGGTGCCGGTGTTGAACTGATAGTTGGTGAGGCTGTCCGCCCCGGACAGTAGGCGAAATCGCGACTTCGGCACGATCAGGTGCAGGAACCCGGATTTCGCGCAGATGCTGCAGTTGCAGTCGGCCACCTCGATGCGCGCAGGCGCGGTCACCTCGAACCGGACCTGCCCGCAATGACAGCCCCCGGCATGTACCACCAGGCCGGCACCGGCCTCACCTGTCCGCGCCTGGCGGGCCTCCACGTAGACCCACGCCTGCGCCCCGGAGGCGAGCGTCACCGCGATTCGCGCGTAGGCGGACACCTCGTACGCATCCGCGGCGCGGATCTCGGCGTCGGTGACTTCGAACGCGGTCCCGTCCACCCGGCTGGCGGGATCGGCGCCCCGCCGCACGATGGGATGGTGCGTCTTGCCGCTAGTGGCCACCACTTCTGGGTCCTCGATCAGGACCTGCGCGTGATCGAACCCGAGCAGCGCGTCCCGGGCCCCCTTGAGCCTGCGGCCGAAGGTGGCCAGCTGCACGTCTTCCTGCTGCAGCGTTCCATATGAGAAGAGTAATGGCATGAAGGGTCGCCTAGGGCAGGGGTCCGGGTGGCGGGCCAGCGGGCGCCGCGATGCCCGCATGATGATCGAGTTCACGGAGGATGAACTGCGCCACGGCCTCCTCGATGCAGGCGAAGCGGCGCTGGGACGCAGGTCGCAGGAGCTGTCCGATCTCCGCGTCGCGCAGGACGTACCAGCCCTCGGGCGTCTCCTTGGCTTCTGAGTACGCCAGCCATTGGTCGACCAGCGACGGATGGCTCATGAGCATCGCGCGAACCTCCACAGCCCCAAAGCCGGGCCGGCTGGCGCGGTAACCCGCGCGCTCCAGGAGGGCCCCGACGGTCGCGCCGGTTTCAGCGCCCAGACGCTGCGCGATGCGCAGGAGCGGCATCAGCCGGTAGCCGGCATCGCCGATGGATATGTCCTCGGGCGTCATGAAGTCCCCCGCGACCTGAGGACTCGCGCCACCCGCGCCGCTGGATCTTTCCCGCCCATGGGCCAGAAACGATGCCCGCCCGGGGCGCGCGCGTCAATTCGTGGCGCGGCTCGCCGGCCGCGCGCGGCTCAGGCGGACGCGCAAGGCCGCGCCGAGCGTCCGAGGAAGCGGTCACTCAGGGTATCCGTCGCTCCCAGGCACGGGTGGCTGCGCAGGACGAGGTCGGCGCGAAACTCGCGGAACTCCCGGACAAGGCCATCCGCCGGAGCAGTGTGTGGGCATGCCAGGTCCACGAAGCGAAGGTACGCGTCGCCCGGAACGGCTGACGCGGGGTTGAAACCAGCCAGGGCGAAACCGGCCGGTCACGGTTTCTCGCGGTCGTAGTAATCCACGCTGGTCTCGGCGCGGAACATCCCGCGCAGGCTCCGCGCGCCACGCTTGCCGGCCACGACCAGCACCTTGCCGGAGTCGGGATATTCACAGGCCTCGACCTCGACTACCGTGGACAGGGCCAGGTAGCGCAGGTTCGTGGTGCCGGTGTTGATGATCTGGTGGGCGACCTCAGGGCCACCCGGCGGGCAGGCGATCACGTCGTGCCTTGCGATCGGGTAGCGCTGGTCGCCGAACCTCAGCTCTCCCTCGCCCTCGAGGATCAGGAACATCTCCTCCTCGCCGTGGTGGCTGTGGAACGGGCACTGGATCTTGCCCGGCGGCAGGACCGTCAGGTTGTAACCGAGGTTCCTCGCGCCGATGTGGTCGCTGATCTGGCCGCGTCGGGACGTGTAAACGCCGTTGTCCTCGACGTCGTCGAATTCAACCGCGGCCAAGTTCATGATCGGTTTGCGCATGTCGTGCTCCGGAATATGGGTTCGAGATGATCAATCGAGAGAGCCGCCGGAGTATCGGCCCAGGCCAGCATGAGCGCCGCCCATGCCCGGCACGCGCGGCATGCTACCGCCAGGGCGCCCCGGATCGCGTCATGACGGCGCGGCGCAGGCTCCCTCTTCGGACGCGAGCTCCCGGGTGCGCGCCTGTACCGGGAGAGTGTTGACCTGGAACTCCTCGAACGTGAACTCCCTCGACAGCGTGCCGATCATGCAGTCGCAGGTGCGCAGCAGAGGCTCAAGCATCGGGGTGACCCGCGCTCTGAAGTCAGGCGGCAGGTCTTTTACCGCGAGGTTGTTCCGTTTCAGGTAGTCGCGCGTCGTGTTATCGAGAATGATCTCCCGGCAGTTCGTGACCGCCGCCTGCACGAGCTCCGGCGTCCACCCGGTTTCGCCCCCGGGCGGGCTCTGGCCCCGGACGGGCGCGGCGGTGGCGAGCGAGGTGATTATGAGGACGAACGCGCTCGCGAATGGCTGCATCGGACACCTGCGGATGGGCGTGAGGGTCACGCTGTCCGCTGATATTACTCCCGGGGCACCCGTTCTTCCTCAGTCGGCTATGGCCGAACTCGAACGGCGTTCTTGGAGATCCCCCCACACAGCCGCCGCTTTTCAGGTACGGCACCAGTGGCGTTCAGGATCAGGCGCATCCTCGACTTTCACGTATCGGAGCGGTGACGAGATAGCACTAGCGAACCGCGCCCGCGTCGAAGTTGGGATTCTCGATGATCCCGAAACGATTGCCAAAGGGATCAACAACGGCGGCTACCTTGATGCCACCACCGACCTCTGTCACGGGATCCAAAGGGGAAGCGCCCAGTTCCACCAGCCGGGAATAGGCGAGATGGATATCGGCGACACCCCACAGCGGTTGCGGGCCGGTGATCCCTGGGGCCGACTCAGGGACCAACCCCAACTCAAACCCGCCGATGGAGAACCCCACGTAGAACGCCTCATCAAAATAGGGTGGCACGCCGAGCAGGTTGGTGTACCAGCGCTTAGCCGCGCCCAGATCAGGGGCGGGGTAGATCGCGGTTCTCAGACCAAGAAGCATAGGGTGCCTCCTAACTATTCGATGTCGCTGATGCCGCCGGCCTGATGAAGGTCTCGAGTGCGACCCAAGCTCGGGACGATGGCAGGCTTCGCCTGACGGACGGCTCACGCCTCGGATGGGCGCGCAGAGCGCGTACGGGTTTCATTGGCCCGCTGGTGGCTGCCACAACTCGACCTTATTTCCCTCGGGGTCCATGAGCCAGGCGAATTTGCCAAAGTCAGACTCATCGATCTTGTCGAGAACGTCACAGCCTTCCTCCCTGAGCAGTTTGACAAGGGCGTGCAGGTCTTCGACCCGGTAGTTGATCATGAACGGGGCTTCGCTGGGCGCGAACTGGTCGCTTTCAGTGGCGCCGACGGACCAGATTGTTGTTCCGCCTGTGGGTTTGCCGTCCGCATCAGCCCAGATGAATGCCGCGCCGCCCCATTCTTGTACGTCGATGCCGAGGTGGCATTTGTACCAAGCCCGCAGTGCCAATGCGTCCTTCGCCTTGAAGAAGATGCCGCCGATGCCCGTAACTCGCTGCATATGAACCTCCGATGTCAATTGGGCGGGAGCAGGGGGTGTTCTCCGCGGCCTTCGCGCCCGGACGCACCGAGCGGATCGCAGGAGCGAGGACACTCCAAGCGTGCGCAGCCCGTGACCAGGCCACCCCTGGAGCGCCGGTCAGGTCGTGTCAATGCGCTGGATCCCTGGCCGGCCTCCGCGTCGTTCAGCCAGGCGGACGCCCTGTATAAGTGCTATTCCCAGCGCCCACAAGTAGAAGAACGGAAAGGCGAGGAGGATCTCTTTCCAGTCGACATGTGACTTGCGCTGAAACTGAACAAAGGCGATAAACGGGGCCCATGGGGCCGTGATCGACAAAATGAGAAGCCACCGCGGAAGCCTGATAAACAGGGTGAAGTTGGATAAGACCCCAAGGATGAGCGCGGAGCCGATCAACACCGCGGCGAGACTTCGCGCTCCGATTAGAAACGCAAAGCCATAGGAGAACGCGGCGGGGGCCATGAAAGCGCCGACGGAGGTAAGCTCGGTGTTCGGGGTAACCATGGACAGCCCGTAGAGCGACCATCCGATTCGAGCCAGGTTGCCCATTAAGTTCGGGTTCATCTTGTTGGTGGCAGGCTTATATCTATCGCTTGTTCAAAGCCAGACCGTATACTTTCCGTCTTAGCTGAAGTTGAGTGAGTCACCAAGGAGTTCCCATGCAGAAGATCATTGTTGTAGCAGTCGCGTCCCTTTTATGCGGATCCGCCTTTGCCCAAGTGGGTACAACGGTCAAAGAGGGTGCGAAAGCAACCGGCGAAAAGGCCCAGCAGGTCGGAGACCAAGCCAAGGCTTCGGTCTCCTCGGAACCCGCAAAGACCGCGGATAAGGTTAAGGCCTCCTCTCACAAGGCAAGGGCTCACAGACACGCCGGCATGGCGAAGGACGCGGCGAAAGAAATCCCGAAGTAGACGAGCCGGCGGATGCGATCAACGCTCCGCATTGCTCTGGATCTGAATGGCGTAACTCGGGAGTCGCGTGGCTGTACGCCTCGCGACTCCCCTTCGATTGGCCGTCGCCGATGGTTGAGTCGGGCGATTCGGACGGCCGACGCCAAGTTCCAGTGCGGTCCCACTGCTGCACCGCGACGAACAGCGAGCGTGGCCACGCCCCGGAGGCGACGCTGCGCATGACCGCGTCCCAGCGGCCGAGGCGATACTGACCACGCGTCAGTTCAAAGCGGCTAACGATTGACATGCGCGGCGTGTCGAAGTGCGGCAGTGGCCTTGGGAACGTCCGCTCGCCGGAGGGGTTAGGCGTTTGGCGGCACGTTCCGTGTGACGGCTATGAAAGGGGTATGCCTAGTTGCCGCGCCTGAGCCGCCGAATCTCTAGCGCCCCAGCGGCGCTTGATTTTATCTTTTTCGATTTGGAACCACTCCATGGCGACTAGCTCATATGATTTTCCCGTTGGTTGATTGCCAAACGCCGGGGCTCGAAAGATACCTGTCTCGATGTAGCGAGCAGCCACTATATTGGCTTCTGCGATCAACTCCTGAACGCGCAACTGCATCCCGTAACCTTCGATGAGCTGGCGCCAGATGGGCTCTACTTGTTCGAATAGCGCTTTACCCATAACGCCTTGAATCTCGGCGTCTTCGGCAAGCAGGGCTTTGAGTGCCTTCAAATCACCTCTGTTGAAGGCCTCCACATAGCTGCGCACTATCGCTTTGCATTCTTCCTCGATCGGCATGCGCACTCCGGGTTGATGTTGCTTAGCGTTCGCGCTCAGGCGCGCCAAGCGAGTTATTCACGCGAGGATACCCGGATCGCGCGGCATATGCCGCCGCGTCGCCTGCGCGCTTTGGTAGGCGGCCCGCGTTGTCCTGCTCGTACGTCATTCTGAAGAGCCGTATTTCGAAGTCCTTATTTACTTCCAATAAGGGCTGGGATGTCGGGCGGGGGAGATTTGATTTCGACAACGGTCGACTCGACTAACGCTTCGACCGTGTGTAGCACTCCCGGTGGGTGTCGAGCCACATCGCCGGGACCTAGAACGAAGACTTCATCTCCAATCCATGTCTTGACTCGACCCGAAACCACGTAGATTAACGATTCATGGGTGTGCGTGTGTAACGGCGCCTTCGTGCCAGGCTGATAGTGAAGTTCGAGTATCGACATCTGTTCGCCCCTGAGCAGGGGCTTGAGCATGAGTTTCCCGTGCATCGGCTTGCCTTCGATGAAGCTAACGAGCACATCCGCGACCTCCGCGTGCCTAGCGACGAGCTGTGGGCGCCCCGCCAGGGCAGACGATGTGGTGGCGCCGGCAGGTTGGAATGCCGACCCGGCACAAGCAGCGCAAAGAGTGACGACGAGTACGAGTGAGCGCATATGAATTTGCCTCCTGGGAGGATGAGGATCGAAGGGAAACCGTGCGCTGAGATAGTGGCCGCCGGGACAGGGGCCGCCTGCCGATGAGATTGAGCGGCCGACCTTCGGTCCGCTACGTCGTGTCGCGCGCGTACGCCTAATCCGACGCGCACAGCGCGCTTCTTTAGCTCTCACGGCCTCCAATCGTCAGTTGGATGATGAAGTGGCCGGATCGAGACGGATCTCTTGTTCAATCAGAGCTTCCATTCATGGTTTTGGAGTACCCAGGTCGTCGAATACCAATACCGCCCGGAGATGTCCTGACCGTCGAAGATTTCCTTCATACGACCGGTATAGCTGACAACGGCAAGATCGGGGCGCACCAGTCGGACCCGGGCGCGCTGGAGCTCATAGTCGAGCAGTTTGGTCTTCGCCAAATCACGCGCCAGATCGTCACGATTCAATTCGAGATCAGCGCTGACCCCGTAGTATTCAGGGGCAAGCAGAGCGGCGATCAAAGGCCAGTCCCCCTTCTTCTGCGCCCCCCAGTACCGTCGGTCGGCGGCGAGGATCGCCGCGGTCGCGGGGTCTGAGTTCTTCGTTGAGCCTGCGTTTGACTGCGGTGATTGCGGAGTGGTCTCGGCTGCGCCGCTGTCCGACCGGGTGCATCCCAATGGGCTCATGGCAGCCACGGTTAAGCACGCGAGCACTAAGAGCGCGCGGTTTCGAGGGACTGGCATGGCGCTACCCCTTCACCGTGTAACGTCGCCCTTGAGCCGCCGTCCGCCAAAGTTCAACAAGCGCCGCGATCGAAAATGACTCAGCACTCGCGGCGTGCATTGATCCAGTTTTCATGGCGGCTCCAAGCGTTGATGAAATCATCCCTACAAAGTTGGCCAGTCACCCAATCAACAGCAACGCCGATCACGCTCGTGTCGCACAGCCGACTTAACATCACGGCCGCTCCAAGCGGTGGTTAGACGAGCCTGCGAGGGCGTTAGCCCTGATTGTTTCCAAACGTGGCCCAGCCATCACAGACTCCGCCGTTCGCACCCAAGAGTGCGTTCAACTGGGCCCGAACCGCGACCACGCCTTCGTAGGTAGCGAGCATGGATTTGGAGCAGTAGACGCTCCAAGAGTCACGACCGTCGTCCTGGGAGATCGATGGATCAAAGTCGTGGGCGGCGACTATTTCCGCGACGCGCCGAGCTGTAGCTTCATCAGCCACCGCGACGGCGAAATCTATGATCATAGGTTGAGACAGGTCCGCGCCTCCCGCTGCGACTCTTCTAAGGGCCTCGCCGTCCGCGTCTTGCGGGTACTCAGTGTCCATGACGTCTAACGAACATAACGGACTTCCCCGTCCCGAAAACACACCGAAGTGTCAGGATTGAGTTGCGACATCGATCCATCTTTAAAAAAAAGAAAATCCCCAGAACATAGTTTCCACCCTTGGAATCGACTTGGCAAAGAACACCTTCTCGGGCGGAAGTAGCCGGGCCCTTGTGAATCAGGCGAAGCCGTTCTGGCGCCATGCCTCATATACGGCTACCGCCACGGCGTTAGAGAGGTTCAGACTGCGGTTGCCAGCGCGCATCGGGATGGCGAGCTGGTGCTCGCGCGCGACATGGCTGAGCACCTCGGCCGAGAGGCCGCGGCTCTCGGAGCCGAACAGCAGCGCATCGCCCGGCAGGAATCTCGCGTCGCCGTAGCTGCGTGTGCCGCTTGTCTCGATGGCCATGAGTCGCGCTCCGCCGAGTGCTGCGAGGCAGGCGGCGAAATCCACGTGCACGTGCACGCGGGCGAGCCATTCGTAGTCCAGTTCCGCGCGGCGCACTGCTTTTCCGGACAGGTCGAAACCCATCGGATGCACCAAGTGCAGCGCCGCCCCGGTATTGGCGCACAGGCGGATGATGTTCCCGGTATTGGGCGGGATCTCAGGCTGGAGGATGACGATATGGAACATGTACCTGCGACGGGAGGTGACCCACGTGTGCGATAATGCACCCCATGGCGAGCACCAAACCAGCGGTTCCCGCGGCGGATGCGACGACCCATCCGGGGTCTCTGGGCTTCAAGTTCTGCGGCCTGCCCTTCGCCTCCCCGATCGTCCTGCTATCCGGTTGTGTCGGCTTCGGTGAGGAGTACACCCGCATCGAGGGTTTCTCCAATCGCGATGCCGGGGCCATCGTGCTCAAGGGTACCACCGGCAAGGCACGCCTCGGCAACCCACCCCACCGGGTGTACGAGACCGCCGGCGGGATGCTGAACGCGATCGGCCTGCAGAACCCGGGCGTCGAGCAGGTGGTACGCGCGATCCTGCCGCAGCTGGATTTCACTGAGACACGCTTCATCGCCAACGTCTCAGGATCAACCATCGAGGAATACGTGGAGGTCACGCGCGCCTTCGACCAGTCCCCGATCGATGCCATCGAGATCAACATCTCCTGCCCGAACGTGAAGGAAGGCGGCGTCGCCTTCGGCAACTACCCGGACATGTCGGCGCAGGTGGTCAGCGCCTGCCGCGCCGTCACCAAGAAGCCCCTCATCACCAAGCTCTCACCCAACCAGACCGACATCCGCGAGAACGCGCGGCGCTGCATCGAGGCCGGCACGGATGCGCTAGCGGTGATCAATACCATCATGGGCATGGCGATCGATGTGACCACCCGCCGCCCGGTGATCGGCAACATTCAGGGCGGGCTCTCGGGGCCCGCCGTCAAGCCGATCGCGCTTCTCATGGTGCACAAGGTGTACGAAGTTGCGAAATCCCATGGCATCCCGATCATCGGCCAGGGTGGCATCACCAACGCGAAGGACGCGCTCGAGTTCATCATCGCCGGCGCCAGCGCGGTGGGCGTCGGCACCGCCCTCTTCTACCAGCCGATGGCCTGCCGCGAGATCAACGAGGGCATCAGCGAGTACCTCGCCGCGCAGCGCATCGACAACGTGACGGGGCTCGTCGGTACGCTTACGACTACGCGCGATACACACAACACCATGGTGTCCGGATGAGAACAGCCTATCCCGCCCTGCTCGCGGCCTCGTGCCTGATGCTGGCACTCGGGCCCCGGATCGCACTTGGCGCCACCCCCACCGCGGCCGAGGCTTTCGCGGGACCGCGCATCGTGCGCCTGAAGCTGGACGACCGGGAGTACACCTTAGGGCGCGCTGATGCGCCCGTGACCATGGTGGAGTTCACCGACTACCAGTGTCCGTACTGCCGCGAGTTCCAAGCGGAGACTTTCGATAAGCTCCGAAAGAACTACATCGACACCGGCAAGCTGCGCTTCATCGTGCGCGATCTGCCGCTCCAGTTCCACGCCTCCGCCCGCCCGGCGTCGGAAGCCGCGCACTGCGCCGCCGAGCAGGGCAAGTTCTGGGAGATGCACCACGCGTTGCTGACCGGGAGTGAGCCGCTGGCCAATGGCGGCATCGACAGGCGCGCCACCGCGGTGGGCCTTGACCTGGGTCGTCTGCACACCTGCATGAGCGCGGCGCGCTACGAGAACGCCATCGCGCACAACGCGGCGACCGCGGACGGCATCGGCATCCACGGGACGCCGGCGTTCGTGCTGGGTGATATCTCCAATCACGTGCTCGAGGGGGCGCTGGTCGAGGGTGCGCTACCGTACGAGGAGTTCGACGGCTTCATGAAGGCCGTCCTGAACCACTAAAGCAGGCTCTGCTGGGCAGCCGCCGGGACATCCCTTGTCGCCTGCACGCGCACCGTGGTGGGGGCTTCCGCGGCGAAGGTCACCTGAAGCGCCCGCAGGCGCTCCAGGATGCGTAGGTTGATGCTCTGCCGCGCATCCGCGTACACCTTGTAGTCCGGGTCGGTCACGAAGCAGACCACCTCGAACTCAAGCGCCTTGGCCCCGTAATTGAGTAGGTGACAGCGCCCGAAGCGCGTCTGCGGGGTCGCCTCGATGATCTCGCGCACGATGTGCGGCACGGCGGCGAGCTTCTCCACCGGCGTCTCGTAGTGGACGCCCAAGATGAACAGCGAGCGCCGCTCCCGCAGGCGCCCGAAGTTGCGCAGCCGGGACTTCAGCAGGTCGGCGTTGGAGATGATGATTTGCTCGCCGTTGACGCTGCGCAGACGCGTGCTCTTGATGCCGATGTGCTCGACCGACCCCTCGATGTCATCCAGCTTGAGCGAGTCGCCCAAGGTGAAGGGCTTGTCGAGTGCGATAGAGAGCGATGCGAGCAGGTCGGCGAGCACGGTCTGCACCGCCAACGCGATCGCGATACCGCCGATGCCGACACCGGCGAGCAGCGGGCCGATCTGGACGCCGAGGTTGTCGAGCGCCAGGAGCGCGGCGATCCCCCAGATCGCGAGCCCCGCGCCGAACATGATGACCGCCATGGAGCTGCTGAGCAGCTTTTCGTGCGTACCCAGGCGCTGGCGCCGCGCATCGATCCCGTAGCGCACGGCGGTCATCGCCCACTGCGCCATCTGCATCCAGAACAACAGCACCAGCGCGCCGGTGAGCCAGCGTTCCAGCTTTGGCGTGAAGGTGAGATCGCGCGAGGCCAGCCACACGGCCGCCCCCCACAGGAACAGGCGGTTGGTGCTGGCGACCAGCTCCAGCGCGAGGTCCAGCATGTACAGCGGCGGGGCGCCGGTACGCGCCGCGCGGCGGGCGTTCTGCGCCGAGATCAATCGGGAGATCAGCGGCAGGAAGGCGAACGTGATGAGGAAGATACCCAGCGCCACGATCCAGTTGCCCAGGCTGTTGCCCAGGACCGCAAGGTCCCACAGTTCTCGCCAGCTCGACATCAAGCGCACTCCAGCAGGTGCCGCGGGGTGCGCAACGTTACCGGTTTCCGGGGCGGACGACTACGCGTGCCCGCCGTCCTCCCCGGCGTTCATGCCCAGTTCCTTGAGCTTCCGGGTGAGGGTGTTGCGGCCCCAGCCCAGAAGACGCGCCGCATCCTGCCGGTGCCCCTGGGTGCGCTTGAGCGCCACCTGGATCAGCACTCGCTCGAACTGAGGTTGCGCGGTGCGCAGCAGCGGTGCGTCGCCGGCCTGCGCCTGGCGTTCCGCCCACCCGGCGAGCGCCGCGGCCCAGTCCGCCTGCGTGCCCGCGCCGTTGCGGGCCGACAGCTCCGGCGGCAGGTCGGCCAGATGGACCTCGCTCCCCGGGGCGAGCACGGTGAGCCTGCGGCACAGGTTCACCAGTTCGCGCACGTTGCCCGGCCAGTCGTGCGCGGTCAGGCGCGTGAACGCCTCAGGCGCCAAGGCCTTGGGTTCGACGCCCAGTTCGGAGGCCGCGAAGTGCATGTAGTGGCGCAGCAGGTCCGGGATGTCTTCC
This sequence comes from Pseudomonadota bacterium, assembly GCA_025360865.1. Classification (GTDB taxonomy): domain Bacteria; phylum Pseudomonadota; class Gammaproteobacteria; order Steroidobacterales; family Steroidobacteraceae; genus 13-2-20CM-66-19. The sequence continues at coordinate 65,155 of JANYBG010000140.1, forward strand.
GCGCGCGCGCGCAGCGGCGGCAGCTCGATGCGGATCACGTTCAGGCGGTGGTAGAGGTCCTCGCGGAATAGCCCAGTCGCCACCCGGTCCTCGAGCGTCTGGTGGGTGGCGGCGATCACGCGCACGTCGATCCGTATCGGGGTCTGGCCGCCGACGCGGTAGAACTCCCCTTCCGCCAGCACGCGCAGCAGTCGCGTCTGCAGCGGCATCGACATGTCGCCGATCTCGTCCAGGAACAGCGTGCCGCCGTCGGCCTGCTCGAAGCGCCCCTGGCGCTGGGTGTTGGCGCCGGTGAAGGAGCCGCGCTCGTGGCCAAAAAGCTCGGACTCGAGCAGTTCCGCTGGGATGGCCGCGGTGTTGAGCGCCAGGAAGGGCTTGCCGCTGCGCGGGCTGTGCTCGTGCAGGGCGCGCGCCACCAGTTCCTTGCCAGTGCCGGATTCGCCTGTGATGAGCACCGTGACGCTCGAGCGGGCCAGCCGGCCGATCGCGCGGAACACTTGCTGCATCGCCGGCGCGCGGCCGAGCAGTTCAGGGATGCGTGGCGTACCACCGGCATCGCCACTAACCCCCAGCCCGCCGTTGGCCGCGCGCCGTACCAGCGCCACCGCCTGGTCAATGTCGAAGGGCTTAGGCAGGTACTCAAACGCCCCGCCCTCATAGGCGGACACAGCGCTGCCTAAGTCCGAGTGCGCCGTCATGACGATCACCGGCAGGGTCGGGCGCGCGTCGCGGATGAGGCGCAGCAGTTCAAGGCCCGAGGCCCCCGGCATGCGGATGTCGGTGATCAGCACATCGGGGGATTCGCGCCGCAACGCATCGAGGGCCGGCTCCGCGGCCTCGAACGCGCGCGGCGACATGCCGTCGTTGCGCAGGGCGCGCTCGAGCACCCAGCGGATGGAGGCGTCGTCATCGACGAGCCAGACGCGCAGCGCGCTTGTGTTCATGGATCCTCTCCCAGCGGAAGCAGCATGGTGAACACCGTGCGTCCCGTTTCACTCTCGAACTCGATGATGCCGCCGTTGCGGGTCGTCAGTTCCTGCGCCACCGCCAGTCCCAGGCCCGTGCCATTCGCCCGGCCGGTGACCAGCGGATAGAAGATCGAGGAGCGCAGGTGTGGCGGCACACCCGGGCCGTTATCCTCGATCTGGACGCTCGCGACCAGCCGGTGCGGCACCGAGCCGATGCTCACGTTGCTGCGCACGCGCGTGCGCAGCGTGATACGCCCGAGATCCCCCTGCGCCTGCAGCGCGTTGCGCGCGACGTTCAGCAGCGCCTGGATCATCTGGTGCCGGTCGAGCATCGCGTTCGGCAGGCTCGGGTCGTAATCGCGCTCTATGCTGATCCCGGCGGGGCTCTCGGCGCGCAGCAGGTTATAGACGTGCTCGCAGATCTCGTGGACGTTGAGCGATGTCTTGCTGGGGGCGCGCATCGGCCCTGACATCGAGTCCACCAGTGCGGTGAGGCGGTCGGCCTCGCCGATGATCAGCTGCGTGTATTCCTTCAGCGCCGGCGCCCGCAGCTCCCGCTCCAGCAGCTGCGCGGCGCCGCGCAGCCCGCCGAGCGGATTCTTGATCTCGTGGGCGAGCTGGCGAACCATCAGGCGGCTGCCATCGAGGCGCGCCAGCAGGTCATTCTCGCGCGAGACGCGCTGGCGCTGCGTGGTATCGGCGAGCTCGAGCAGCAGCTGCGTGCCGGTGAGCCCGCTGAAGGGCGTGATGGTGACATCAAGGGTACGCATCTCGCGCGGCGCGCCCGCTGGACGCACCGCGACTTCGCGATCGGTGATGCACTCGCTCATCTCCAGCGCGCGCTTGAGCAGCCGGCCGAGCCCGTTGGCGTCGTGGAGAAAATCTCCGAAGGGACGGCCGCGCGCCATCTTGAGGCTGAAGGCGAGCAGGTCCTGGGCGGCGACGTTCGCGTACACCGGGCACAGGTGTGCATCAAGCATGACGATGCCGGTGGAGAGCGCATCCAGCAGGTCCGCCGCATCGAAATGCGAGAGCGCGGAGGGGACCGAGGCATCACAGGCCATGGCTCCCCCGGTGCGCGCGAAGCGCGGCGGGTGAGCCAGCCAGGCTCAGTGCGGAGGGACGTGCCTGTTTTGAGGATTGGCCGGGTTCAAAATGGAATTCATGTGGATCTGCACCGTGACACCCGGTGTCTGGCACATGAGGTTGCCCGAGGCATCGCGCACCACGGCCTGGAGTGTATGTGAGCCCCGGTCGACGGGGGAGATGCTGAATTGCGAACCCGTGGGGTTGCCGCCGTTGATCGCCGCGCCATCCATCAGGATGTAGATCTGGTCGCCGGAGTGCAGCGCGGGGTCTGTGCGCACCGAGACATTCAGCTGGTCGACGTTCGCCAGCGCCGCCCCGTCCAGGGGATCGAGGATCGCGCAACCCCTGTAGGACGTGTCGCTGGTATCGGCTCTGGCGTCGGGACTCGCATTGACCGCCGCAGCCGCCTGGCTCGGGGTCGCGGTCGCGGGATAGGTCTGCGCCGCCTGCACCTGTACCTTCTGCGCGTTGGGGTGCGGCTGGTCGGAGTAATGCACGGTGCCATTCTCGTCGATCCACTTGTACACCGTCGCCGCCAGCGCGAGCGAGCAGGCCAAGGACATTAAGGTAAATAGCAGGGTGCGCATCATGAGCCAGCATACGCCCGCGCGCGCCCTGGGACAAAAGCGGGTAACGGCGTTCTGTGAACACCGTTACCCGCATCCCTCTCCACGGCACGCCCGCGGCCCCACCCCGGCACGGGCCGGGGCTCGCAGGGTCGTACCGGGAGCTGCCTTGCTTCATTAACTGATCAGCAGCTGTAGTACAGCTCCATCTCGATCGGGTGCGTGGACATGCGGAAGCGCGTGACCTCCTGCGTCTTCAGCCCGATGTAGGCATTGATCACGTCGTTCGTGAACACGCCACCGCGAGTCAGGAACTCGCGATCCTTGTCCAGGTGCTCGAGCGCCATGTCGAGCGAATGGCACACGGTCGGGATGTGCTTGGCCTCCTCGGGCTCGAGGTCGTAGAGGTCCTTGTCGGCCGGATCCCCGGGATGGATCTTGTTCTGGATGCCATCGAGGCCGGCCATCATCATCGCCGCGAAGGCGAAGTACGGATTGGCGCTCGAGTCCGGGAACCGCACCTCGATGCGGCGCGCCTTCGGGTTCGACACCCATGGAATACGGATCGACGCGGAGCGGTTGCGGGCGGAGTACGCCAGCATGACCGGTGCCTCGAAGCCCGGCACCAAGCGCTTGTAGCTGTTGGTGCCGGCGTTGGTGAAGGCATTGATCGCCTTGGCGTGCTTGATGACGCCACCGATGTAGTACAGCGCCAGGTCCGACAGCCCGCCGTACTTGTCGCCGGCGAACAGCGCCTTGCCATCCTTCTGCAGCGACTGGTGCACGTGCATACCGCTGCCGTTGTCGCCCACGAGGGGCTTGGGCATGAAGGTGGCGGTCTTGCCGTAGCCGTGCGCGACGTTGTGCACCGCGTACTTGAGGATCTGCACCTGGTCAGCCTTCATGACGAGGCTACCCGGGCCAATGCCGATCTCCGACTGGCCGCCGGTGGCGACTTCGTGGTGATGGACCTCAACGACGAGCCCCATCTCCTCGCACGCAAGACACATCGCCGAGCGGATGTCCTGGAAGGCATCGACCGGTGGCACAGGGAAGTAGCCTCCCTTGATGCCCGGGCGATGGCCGCGGTTGCCGTCCTGGTAGGTGGTGTCGGAGTTCCATGCGCCCTGCACGGAGTCGATCTGGTAGGACGAGCCGTGCATCTGGTTGGTGTAGCGCACGCTGTCGAAGATGAAGAACTCGTTCTCCGGACCGAAGAGCGCGCCATCGGCGATGCCGGTGGCCTTGAGGTACGCCTCGGCGCGCTTGCCGATCGAGCGCGGGTCGCGCTCATAGCCCTGCATCGTCGCAGGCTCGACGACATCGCAGCGGATGTCGATCGTGGTCTCCTCGAAGAACGGGTCGATGACCGCGGTGCCCGCCTCGGGCATCAGAATCATGTCCGACTCATTGATGCCCTTCCATCCGGCAATGGAGGAACCGTCGAACATCTTGCCGTCACGGAACAGGTCCTCGTCGACGAGCCGCGCCGGGATCGTGACGTGCTGTTCCTTGCCGCGCGTATCGGTGAATCGCAGGTCAGCGAACTTCACTTGTTTTTCTTTTATGAGCTTCAGGACATCGCTGGGGGTCATATCGCCTCCGGGAAAAGGGTGAGAATTCGCAGCTCAAAGACGCACGGCACCGTACTGCCACGCGTCAGCAGCGAAGCACCACACGTTGCAGGCCGCGTGCCAGCCATGAAGTCGCATGAAATCAATCGGTTATGGCGCACTATCGTCGCGGTGCGCACCAAAATAGTGCACCAGGGCGCGATTATTGCACCAATCGGGTGCGCATAGGCGGCGGGTTACCCGAACCGAGCGGTGGTGAGTTGACCGGGCCGGCGCTCAGCCGTGGTGCGGCACCCGCGCGGGGCGCCCGGGAGCCCCTGCGCGACGCCGCCGGGGGCCGGCGTTGCCACCGCGCGCAAGCGCGAAGGCCGGCACCGTATACTCGCGCGCTCTTTGGGGTTGAGAAAAACCGGTCCATGAAAATCGGCCGCGCACCGCGCACCTTCCAGGAGCTGATATTCAGCCTGCAGCGTTACTGGTCGCAGCACGGCTGCGTCATCCTGCAGCCCTACGACATGGAGGTCGGCGCGGGCACCTTCCACACCGCGACCTTCCTGCGCGCGGTGGGACCTGAGCCCTGGCGCGCCGCCTACGTGCAGCCCTCGCGCCGCCCCACTGACGGGCGCTACGGAGACAACCCGTTCCGACTGCAGCACTACTACCAGTACCAGGTGGTGATCAAGCCCTCGCCGCTGCCGATCCTGGACCTCTACCTGGGAAGTCTCGCCGAACTCGGGCTCGACCCACTGGTGCATGACGTGCGCTTCGTGGAGGACAACTGGGAGTCCCCGACGCTAGGGGCCTGG
>JANYBG010000079.1 GCA_025360865.1 Pseudomonadota bacterium
ATGAACTGCGTGCGCGTGGCGTTCGCATAGCGGTTCTTGTCGAGGTCGTCAGAGATGGCGAGTCGCCCGGCCTTCAGCTCCAGCCGAGTCGCCGCTTCCGTGCCGGGAATCTGGTCCTGGCCGCGCGCCACGCTCGTGAGCTGTGCTGAGAGCGGCAGCATCAGGCGCACGTAGGAGCGGGCGATGTAGAACTCTTTCTTGAGCCCCGTCGCGCCTTCGCGTACGACGTCGCCGTTGGTGAGACTCGCCAGTCCCGTGGCGTTGCTCACCGCGGCGCCCATGAACTTTTCGGTATCGAGGTAGAGCTGCAGCCAGTTAAGCGGCGCCCAGCCGCCGTACAGCCCGATCGTATGGCTACCCTGGCGATCGCCATCGGGGCGCAGGCTGAGATTCCTCGCGTAAGGGGAGGTGAGGGAAGTCTGCTTCTGGTCGACGAAGGTGTACTGAGCGCCCACCAGTGTGGGCCAGTGGCTCTGCGGCGCCGGGCGGCCCGTGAGTGGCTCGTCCACGGCGGGGTCGGCCAGCAGGGGTCCGGCCGCCAGCAGCAGCGCGGCGCACAACCCGCGGCGACGATTTTCCGGCCTGATTGGCATTTCCGGTTCCGACCTGTCCCTGTGCCCGATATACGCCAGCGCGCGAGCCTAGCCTGCGCATGTTGCCTTCGCAGGTCCGCCGGGCTGGTCGCTCGACGGGCGCGACTATACTATACCCCCCACCCTATGCACGTGACTCAAAGGAGCCCACTGGTGAAACACTCGATCGAGGACAAAACCCTGCTTCTCCAGAGGGTCCGCAGGTTGCGCGGCCAGGTGGACGCGATTGAGCGGGCCCTGGAGAGGGAGGCGGATTGCGCCAAGGTCATGCAGCTGACGGTCTCGGCCCGTGGCGCGGCCAACAGTCTGATGGCGGAGTTGCTGATCGATCACATCCGGCTGCACGTGTCGGACCCGAAGCGTGACAAGGACCGTGAACGCGGCCGCGCGGCGAAGCACCTGATCGAGGTGGTTCACGCGTACCTTCGCTGAGAAGGAGGCGCCCCCCTCGGGAGGCGACCTCACCGGCTCGCGGGTGGAGTCTGGGGAGGAGGCGGTTGCCAGTCCCCACCCAGGGCCTTGATCAGGAGCACTGTGGAACTGGCGCGGCGGATCTCGATGTCAACCGCTGACAAGCGCGCCTGCAGGGCGGCGTTCTCGCTGGTGACGACCTCGAGATAGGTCACGATACCGCCCTTATAGCGCAACTTGGCCTGCTCGAGCGCCCCTTGGGTGGCCGCCACCGCGGCGGCCTCGCTAATGTCCTCCAGCCGCAGCTGCCGCAGCGCAACGAGATTGTCCTCCACGTCCTGGTAGGCGGTTAGCACCGTGCCCCGGTAGTTGGCCACCTGCTCGTCATAGGCGGCATGCGCCTGGGCCGACTGGGCGCGGTGCAGCCCGCCGTCGAACACGGTGAGCAGCGCTTGCGGCCCGAGGGACCAGAACTGGCTAGGCGCCTGCATCCAGGTGGAGATCCGCGAGCTCTGCAGTCCGCCGGTGGCGAACAGGTTGAAGCTCGGAAAGAAGGCCGCGCGCGCCACGCCGATGTTGGCGTTCGTGGCGGCCACCCGCCGCTCGGCGGCCGCCACGTCCGGCCGGCGCTCCAGCAGCTGCGAGGGCAGCCCGGGATCGACCTGCGGCAGCGCGGCGAGGGGTTCCGTGGGGCGCGGCGTGAGGCTGAAGCCGGAGACCTCAAGTCCGACGAGGACCGCGATCGCGTGCTCGGTCTGGGCGCGGTGCAGCCGGTTGTCCTCGGCCTGCGTGCGCGCGGTCTCAAGCTGCGCCTCGGCCTGGTGAACATCCGAGATCGGCGCGGCGCCGCCCTGATGGAGATTCTGGGTCAGCCGCAGGGCGTGCGAGTAGTCGGCGACTGTCTCATCGAGGAGCCGCTGCCGGACGTCCAGTCCACGCAGCATGAAATAGTCGTTGGCGAGCTCAGCGCGCACTGACAGTTCAAGGGCCGCCACGTCCCCGGCAGTGGCCTGTTCGGAAGAGCGCGCGTTGCTCACCGTGTTACGCACGCGACCAAACAGGTCGAGCACGTAACTGAGCTCGCCACCGGCGGTGTAGAGGCTGGTGGTGGCCAATCGCCCCGATACGAAGGACGCAACGTTTTCCGAGGTACGCGCGCGGCTCGCGCCCGCATCCGCGGTTAGGGTAGGAATCCAGCTGGAGCGCGCCGCGTGGGTCTGCGCACGCGCCTGCTCGAGTCGCGCCAGGGACGCCTTCAGGCTCTGATTCGAGGCGGTCACCTGGGCCTCGAGGTCGTTCAGGTCGGGGTCGGCGAACAGGGTCCACCACGATCCCCGCGGAACCGTGTCGGAAGGCCTCGCCACCTGCCAGTCGCCGGCCTCCTTGAATGTCTCGGAGGCGGCCGGCATCGCCGGCCGGTCGTAGTGCGGGCTAAGGGAACAGCCGCCAAGCGCGAGCGCCGCCGCGAGCGAGATGGGCCAGCCGGTCCGCATCATCAGCGCCCGTTGGCGCCCGGCTTGGCCGCCGGGGCAGGCTGGGTGGCGATGCGCACCCGCAGGCCGTCGCTGATGGAGTCGGGCGGATTCACGACCAGCGTATCGCCCATGTCAACTCCGCTCAACACCTCGATCTCGGTGCCGAAGTCACGCCCCTGCGTGATGGTCTTCAGGTGGACGCGATGCTCGGCATCCAGCACCGCCACCTGCAGACCCGCGGTGCGGAACAGCACCGAGTTCACCGGGATGCGCAGCGTGTTGTCATCGCCGGCCAAATCAAAGTACACCTGGCCGTAGGAGCCGGGCAGGAGCTCACCCCTCGCGTTATCGATCTGTAGCTCGACCTGCAGGGTCCGGGAGCTCGCCTCGAGGGCGTTCGCCGTGTTCTCAACCGCCGCGTTGTAGCGCTTGCCCGGGCGGTCCGCGAAGACCAGTCCCGCGGTCTGGCCACGATGAATCGAGCCGGCGTAGGGTTGCGGCACGGCGACATAGATGCGCAGGCGATGAGTGTCCGCCACGCGGAACAAGGGACTGCCGGAATTCTGGCCCGCGGTGATGAGGGCGCCGACGTCCGTGTTGCGCTGGGTCACGACCCCGTCGAAAGGGGCCAAGACGCGCTTGAAGGATTGCATCTCCTGTAACCGGGCGAGATTCGCCGCGGCGGATTGTCGGGCCGCGAGCTTCGCGGCGGCATCTCCGGCGCGCTGGTCCGCGTCCTGTTGTGAGACCGACTCGGTCGCGAGCAGTCCCTTCCAGCGCTCGTTGGTCGTGCGGGCGAGCTGGTAATTCGCCTCCGCGGTGCCCAGGTCGGCCTGTGCCTGGCGCAGCTCCTGGTCGACCTCGGGGCTGTCGATCTCGGCCAGCGGCTGACCTTGCTTCACTGGTGAGCCGATATCGGTGTGCCAGATCTTAAGGTACCCGTTGGTGCGGGCGTAGATGGCAGCCTCGTAAAAAGCCTGCACGTTGCCCGGCAGGACCAGGTTGTCAGCGCCCGGGCCTCTTTTCGGCTGTGCCGTGAGCACGGTCACGATGGAGGCATCGGCGGCCTGGTGCTCGAGCGCGTTGCGGGCGCCGATGCGACTGACGATTCCCCAGACCGCGAGCCCGAGCGCGACCGCGACGATGAGGTAGGTCGTGCGGCGGCTGTGCGAGTCACGGGCCCGTGCCGCGTCGTCGAGGATTGGCGGGTCGGACATCACTTGCTCCGGCGTCCGTGGATAAGGGAGAAGACCGTGGGGACGAAGAAGAGCGTCGCACCGGTCGCGAAGATCAGTCCGCCGATAACCGCCCGGCCCAGGGGCGCGTTTTGCTCGCCACCTTCTCCCAGGCCTAGCGCCATCGGCACCATGCCGATGGTCATGGCCAGCGCGGTCATCAGGACCGGCCGGAACCGCGTGGTACCGGCCTGCAGCGCCGCCTGGAACGCGCTATCGCCGGCGTTCATCCGCTCACGCGCGAAGCTGATGACCAGTACGCTGTTCGCGGTGGCCACACCCATGCACATGATGGCCCCGGTGAGCGCGGGCACGGAAATGGGCGTGTGGGTCAGGAACAGCATCCACACGATGCCGCCCAGCGCGGCGGGGAGCGCGGTGATGATGATGAACGGGTCAGTCCAGGACTGAAAGTTCACCACGATCAGCAGATAGACCAGGATGATCGCGCCCGCAAGCCCGATGAGAAGCCCCTTGAACGAGTCCCCCATGGTACTTATCTGGCCGCGCACCGTGACCTGTGAGCCGCGCGGCAGCGACTCGTGCATGTCGGCCACGACCTGGTTGATCTCGGTGGATATGTAGCCCAGATCCGTGCGGTCTGCGTCGCCGAATATGTCGATCACCGGCGTGGCGTTGTAGTGGCTGACGACAGCCGGCGTCACGGTCCGGCGGAAGGTGGCGAGGTTCGCCAGCAGCTGGGAAGTGCTCCCGGCGGCGCCGGTGACCGGCGTGGTGGCGAGATCGGTCAGGGTCGCCAGCCGGAACTGCGGGGTCTGCGCGACCACCGGGTACTGGGTGCCAGTCTTCGGATCAATCCAGTACGAAAGCGTCGTCTGCGAACTTCCCGAGAGTGAGACCAGCAGGTCCGAGGCCACATCCGTCTCGGTGAGGCCAAGCAGGGCCGCCTTGCCGCGGTCCACGTCGACGTTGAGCGTCGGGTAGTCGAAGGCCTGCTGGATGCGCAGGTCCACGACGCCTGGGATCTGGTGCATGCGCCGCAGGAACTCATTCGCGTAGAGGCGATTATCGTCGACCCCAAAGCCCGACACCTGGACATCGAGTGGCGCGGGCAGGCCGAAATTCAGGATCTGACTGACCATGTCCGCCGGCAGGAAGGCGAAGATGGTCGAGGGGTACACGCGAGCGAGCTGGGCGCGCAGCGCGCGCACGTACTTCACGGTCGGGCGGTGACCTGACTTGAGGCTGACCAGGATGTCCGCATCCCCGGGACCCACCGGCGCGGAGCCGGAGTAGGCCGTGTTAATGCCACTGTAGGGAACGCCGATGTTATCCACGATGGTGTCGATCTCTCCCGCGGGGATCATCGAGCGGATGGTGGCCTCGACCTGGTCGCACAGCGTGGCGGTCTCATCAATGCGCACACCGGTGGCCGCGCGCAGGTGCAGCTTGATCTGCCCGGCGTCCACGCTCGGGAAGAAGTCCTGGCCCAGGCCGGGAAGATAGCGTCCGAAAGGAAACGCCAGCAGCGCGGTCGCGGCCATCGCTGCCACGAATCGCAAGGCGAAACCGCCGCCGGCGCTCAGGGCGCGCTCCAGCAGCCTGACGTAGCCCGCGCGCACCTTGGTGAACCACAGCTCGAACCGGTGCTGCAGGCGCTGGAAGTAGCCGGTGGCGTTCTTGGAGGCATCCGCATCGTGCTTGCGCAGCCAGTACCTGGATAGCGTGGGCACCAGGGTCCGCGACAGGACGTAGGAGGCGAGCATCGCGAACACGACGGCTTCCGCGAGCGGCACGAACAGGAAGCGCGCGATGCCCGCCAGCTTGAACATCGGCACGAACACGATGCAGATCGCCAGCGTTGACACGAAGGCGGGAACGGCGATCTCGTGCGCGCCGTTGAGGATCGCCTCCTCGACGTCCTCGCCGTGTTCGAGGTGGTAGTTGATGTTCTCGATCGTGACGGTCGCATCGTCCACGAGGATGCCCACCGCGAGCGCGAGCCCCCCCAGCGTCATGATGTTGATCGTTTCGCCGAGCGCGGACAGGCAGACGATCGAGGCCAGGATGGAAAGCGGTATCGAGATCGCGATGATCAGCGTGCTGCGCCAGCTGCCCAGGAACAGCAGGATCATGATGGCGGTCAGCGCGGCGGCGATCACCGCCTCGCGGACCACCCCGTTGATGGCCGCGCGCACAAACACGGACTGGTCGCCCACGAGGTCGACGTTGAAACCCCGGGGCAGCTGCGCCTTGATGGCCGGCAGGCGCTCCTTGATGCCGCTGATGATGTCCAGCGTGGACGCGCTGCCGGTCTTAAGCACGCTCATGAGCACGCCGCGGTGCCCATCGCGACGCACGATGTTTGTTTGCGGCGGGTATCCGTCACGCACGTGCGCGACATCGCGCACGTAGATCACATTGCCGTTGCGCGTCGTCACCGGCAGCGCATCGAGCTCGGCGATGGTGCGCGGGTTGGAGTTCACCGAGACGAAGTATTCGCGGTCGCCGATCTTCTGGGTGCCCGCGGGAAGGATCGAGTTCTGCGAGCTGATCGCCGCGGTGACGTCGTTACCGGACAGACCCTGGGCGCGCAGCGCGTCGGGATCCAGGTCGACCTGCACCTGACGCTGCAGACCCCCGAAGGGGTAGGGGATCGAGGCACCTTGCACGGTCGACAGCCCGGTGCGGATGAGGCTGTTGCCCATATCGAACAGTTGCGCCTCGGAAAGGGTCTCGCTGGAGAGCGCCAGCTGCAGGATCGGTACCGAGGATGCGTTGTAGGCGAGGATGAACGGCGGGGTCGTTCCGGGGGGAGCTTGGCGCAGACTGGTTTGCGACACCCCGGTGATCTGCGCGAACGAGAGTTCCTCGTTCACGTTCGGCTGGAAGAAGTACTTGACGATCGAGGTGCCGCTCAGGTTCTGCGACTCGGTATGCTCGACGTCGTTGACGGTGGTCTGCGCGATGCGCTCGCTGGTGAGCACCAGGCGGGTGGCCATCTCCTCGGGTGACAGGCCGGTGTACTTCCATATCGCCGCGACCACGGGGATCCGGATGTCAGGGAAGATGTCCGTGGGCGTGCGCACGATCGAGAACACGCCGAACAGCATGATCAGGATGGCGAGAACGACGAAGGTATACGGGCGCTTGAGCGCCAGTTTGACGATCCACATGAGCCGAGCAAAGCTAGCCTGGGCAGTGGCTTCGACGATTACCGTAACCCGGGTCCGTATTACAGATGAAACGCGCGCCGTAAGCGTTTCGCGAAATGGGACACGGAGATTGACAGCCTCGCGACCCTGGGGCGCCCCGCCCGTCGGTCGCAAGGGCAGTCATGCTGGCAGGAACCGCTTTAGTACACGGCCTCGACGGGCACCGCGACCCGATAGCCCACGCCGCGCTCGGTGAGGATGATGCGCGGCTCAGAGGGGTTGGTCTCGATCTTGCGGCGCAGCCGCAGGATCTGCACGTCGATGGCCCGGTCGTAGACCTCGTTGTCATAGCGACGGCTGAGCTCGATCAGCTGGTCGCGGCTGACGATGCGGTTGGCGGTCGCCAGCAGCGCCGCCAGCAGATTGAACTCCCCGTTGCTGAGGGTAACGTCGCCGCCATTGGTGGCCATGAGCCTGCGGGTCCGCAGGTTCAGCTCCCATCCCGGGATCCGGTAGGCGCGGCACACGGGGGCTCCGTGGCTCTCCTGTCCTGCCTGCGTGCGGCGCAGCACGGTGCGGATCCGCGCGAGCAGCTCGCGCGGGCTGAAGGGCTTGGTGAGGTAGTCATCCGCCCCCAGCTCAAGCCCCATGACCCGGTCGGCCTCCTCGGCGCGCCCGGTGAGGATGATCACGGGTATCTGCGATTCGGCGCGCAACTGCCGCAGCAAATGCATGCCGTCCTCGCCCTGCAGGCGCAGATCCAGCAGCACCAGATCCACGACACCGGTGCGAAAGCTGGCCAGCAGCTCGACGCCCGTGGCCGCCGCGGAGACCCGGAAATCATTCTGGCCGAGGTAGTCTTCGACCAGCTGCCGAACGCCCGGATCGTCATCGACGACCAGCAGATGGGGTTTGGGAACCGCGCTCAAGCGGACGCCAGCCCGTGAGGCGCGTATTGGTGGTTGAGCGTGATAGTCTGCGGCGTGAGCTGATCGGTGAATGGCTGCGGGAGCGCGGCATCGAGGGCTGCGCGCCCCTCGTCCGCGCGGACGTGGATGCGATTCTCATCGATGTGTCTTGTCAGCGCCAGGCCCATGAAACACTTGCCTCCTGGAGGCGCGCCTATCCGTGCGCCGCGATTGTTCTGGCTTCCGGTCGGTTTTGCCGGAGCGCCATGGCCAATGATGCCATGGCGGCGCGCTTCGGAGTGACGCGCACCGGGCGAAGCCCTTCACGCGCAAGGACCTATGGGCAGCACTGAGCCTTCCTCGGGCTTCACCGACCGGACCCGACCACCCCCGCTGACGCCGGCCCTCCCGCGCGAGAGCGCCCGTGGCCGGGCGCTGCGGGTGCGATTCATCCTCGTGGTGGTGGCCGTGTGCGGCGCGGTATGGCTGTCAGCGCTGTTCGACGCGGTGCGCGACCGTCGCGTGACCCTTGATGAAGCCGAGCGGCAGAACGACAACGTCGCAGGCGCGCTGGCGGAGCAGGCCGCGCGCGCCCTGCAGGCCACGGACCTGATCATCAAGCAGGCCGCGCTACTGGATCCTGACGCCCCACAGGCACCCGCGGACCGCGGCGGACTGGCCGAACTCCTGCGCCGCTACATGAGCGGCGTGCCACAGGTGCGCAACCTGTTCGTCTTCGACCCGATGCGCGACCTGCATGTCAGCTCCGCCGCCGCGGGCAGCTCTATCCCCGACCTGAGCGATCGCGCCTACTACACGGCACAGCGCGACAACCCGGGCCTTGGCCTGTTCGTGAGCGAGCCATTCATCAGCCGCGTCACCGGCGAGCCAACCTTCGTGCTCAGCCGCCGTCTGGCCGGCGACACCTTCAAGGGCATCGCCGGCGCCGCGGTCGACGTGGACTACATCCGGCGCTTCTACCACGCACTCGACCTGGGCGAGGGCAGCACGATCGAGATGTTGCGCACGGATGGGACGGTGCTTGTGAGCCGCGAGCACAGCGCCATCGAGCCGGGGCCGTCAGCATGGCGCGCGGGTCTTGCGCAGCTCGGAGCGACCGCGCAAAGCCATATGGTGCTGGACCAACCCGGGCGCGGACTTATGCGCGTCAGCATGCGCCGCGTGTCGGGGTACCCCGCCATCGTGGTCGTGGGGCGCGGCGAACGGGGCATCCTCGAGGGGTGGCGCGAGAAGACCTGGGGCAACGTGCTGCGTACGCTGGTGATCACCAGCCTCGCCGCGTTGCTGCTGGCCGCCTTCCTGCGCCAGCTTACCCGGCATGAGCGCCTGACCACGCAGCTGCATCAGTCGCAGAAGCTCGAGGCCTTGGGCACCCTCGCCGGTGGGATCGCGCATGACTTCAACAACATCCTTGGCGCGGTGCTCGGCTATGGCGAACTCGCGGTCGAGCAAGCCGCCGCTGGCACGCCCATGCGGCGTTACGTCGAGAACATCGTGCTTGCCGCCAACCGCGCCCGGGAACTGGTGGCGCGGATCCTGGCGTTCAGCCGTCCCGGCATCGCAAGCTCCAAGGCGCTGGGACTGCGGGAAATCCTCACCGATGTCCGCGATCTCACCTGCGCCTCGCTGCCCGGGCGGGTGAGCGTCGAGATGCGGTTCCCGGAGCAACCGCTGATTGTGTGCGGCGATAGCGCCCAATTGCATCAGATGTTCGCGAACCTTCTGACCAACGCCATGCAGGCGGTCGGCGCCCACGGGAAGGTGGAGGTGCGCGCGGGGGAGCTCGAGAGCGGCGGCGAACGCGTCTGCACCGTGGGTCGGCTGCGGGCGGGACGCTATGCGCGCGTTGATATCATTGACAGCGGGGTTGGCATGACCCCGGCCCAGGCGGAGCGCATCTTCGATCCGTTCTTCACCACCAAGCCCGTCGGTGAGGGCACAGGCCTTGGCCTGTCGCTGGTTCACGGCATCGTGCTCGACCACGACGCCGCGCTCGAGGTCGATAGCCGCAGCGGTGTCGGCACGACCTTCCACGTCTATCTGCCGCTGGCGCAAGCGATGCCATTGCCCGAGCCCGTGCCGGCCACCGCGCCGCGCGGCTCCGGTGAGACCATCCTCGTGGTGGATGACGAAGAGAGTCTCGTCAACCTCGCCGAGGAAGTCCTCGCCTCACTGGGCTATGAGCCGGTGGGTTGCGTCGGCGCCACCGAGGCGCTGAAGGTCTTCCGCGCGCAGCCGGATCGTTTCGACGCGGTCGTGAGCGATGCCATCATGCCGGACATTCCCGGCACCCGGCTCATCATGGATCTGAGGCGCCTGCGACCGAATCTGCCGGCGATCCTGATGAGCGGCTACGGCGGGCCGGACTTACAGGCGCAGGCGGAGGCCGCCGGCGTGCGTACCGTTCTGAGCAAGCCGCTGCGAGTCAGCGAACTTGCCCGCGGCCTCGCCAATGTTCTGGGCACGAACGGCTCTGAATCCGGGCCGGAGGTAGACGCGCGTGTCTGATCAACCCGTGATGATGAGCGGTTCGGGCGAGGCGTGGTTCAGCGAGGTCTGCGCCGCCGCCCGTGCGACTCAGCGCCGGTCCTGATCGCGGACTTCAATCCCTGGCCTTCAATCCCTGGCCTTCACACCAGGGGGGCCGTTCTCGCCCGCCACGCGTGGCGGCAGCCAGCCGTGCGGTGTACGCTTCGCGTTCAGGAGGTTTCACACATGTCGCGATATTTTCGCACGGTGATCATGGGCGCCACGATGCTCGCATTGAGCGCTTGCGCCTCGACCACATTCACCTCGACCTGGAAGGCGCCCGATGCTGCGGGCATCAGCCCGGTGGGCAAGACCATCGCCGCGGTCTTCGTCACGCGGGACGAAGGCAAACGCCGCGCCGCGGAGGACGCCATGGCGCGGGATCTGACCGAGCGCGGCGCACACGGTGTCGCCGCCTACACGATTCTGCCCGAGAACGACAGGGCGGATGCCGAGAAGGCCCGGGCGCTCCTTAAGGACGCGGGCGTCAACGGCGTTGTCATCTCGCGGGTGGTTGGCAAGGACACGCGGATCAACTACACCCCGGGTACGACCATGCCCCCGTACTACGGGGACTTTGGCCCCTACTGGAACCGTGGCTGGGGGGCCGCCTATGAGCCGGGGTACCTGACCACCGACACGATCGTCTCGGTCGAGACGACGCTGTATTCGCTCCCGGCGGACAAGTTGCTGTGGGCGAGCACGAGCCGGACCACGAATCCGGCCAATCTCGACTCGTTGCTGAATGAGGTCGCCGATGCGACCGCCAAGGAGATGAAGAAGCAGGGGTTCCTGTCACCCTGATTTTTCGCCGGGGATGGCCGGGTTTCACTGACGAAGAGAGGAACAGGACGAATAGTCTTCGCGAGCCCCCCTTGGCGAATGCCGGATCGCGTCAAGCCGATCCCCAACATGCCCAGGCGCCGCCCGGAAGTGTCTCGGCGCGATCTAGAACTTGAAGCGCATGCCCGCGGTGGTGGTGAGGGTGTTGGCGCTGCCGCTGGGGCCGGCCGTGAGGTAACCACTGGCCAGTCCGTCGCGGGCTTGCGACCAGAGGGTGCCAAGGTAGGTGTCGAAGCGCTTGGAGAACTTGTAGTCCAGCAGGGCCGAGAAGGCGTTCAGCTCGCCCTTACAGGCGCCACTGACCGCGCTCGAGCAGCCCGCGTTCGCCCCGCCCGCGTAGGAGTCCTGGCGGTAGCCGTACCAGGCGCCGGTGAGCTCAAGCTTCGGGGTGAGCGGGTACTTGGCCCC
>JANYBG010000094.1 GCA_025360865.1 Pseudomonadota bacterium
CGGGCATTTCGCCGCGGGCCTGGGCACGGTGGAGCGCACGATCGCGCTGCACTACATCTACGACACCCCGCGCGACCGGCTGGTGTGGGACGTCGGCCACCAGGCCTACCCGCACAAGGTACTCACCGGACGGCGCGACCGGCTGCACACGATCAAGCAGGACGGGGGCCTCGCCCCCTTCCCGAGCCGCGCCGAGAGCGAGTACGACACTTTCGGCGTGGGGCATTCGAGCACCTCCATAAGCGCCGCCCTGGGCATGGCCGTCGCCGCGGCGAGCCTGGGCGAGGATCGACGGGTGGTGGCGATCATCGGCGACGGGGCGCTCACCGCGGGGATGGCGTTCGAGGCGCTCAACCACGCTGGCTCCCTGCCCTCGGACCTGCTCGTGATCCTCAACGACAACGACATGTCGATCTCGGAGAACGTCGGCGCCCTGTCGAACCACTTCGCCCGCGCGCTCTCCGGTCGCGTGTACGCGCACCTGCGCGAAGGGGGCAAGAAGGTGTTGCGACAGATGCCCACGGTATGGGAGCTCGCCCGGCGTTCCGAGGAACACCTCAAGGGAATGGTGCTGCCCGGCACGCTGTTCGAGGAGATGGGCTTCAACTACATAGGCCCCATGGATGGCCACGACGTCAAGGCGTTGGTGAGCACCCTACGCAATCTCAAGAAGCTGCGCGGGCCGCAGTTCCTGCACGTGATCACGCGCAAGGGCAAGGGCTATGCGCCGGCCGAGGCCGACCCGATCAAGTGGCACGGCCCGGGCCCCTTCGACCCGGCGAGCGGCACGATATTCAAGGAAAAGAGCACCGGTCCCAGCTACTCGCAGGTGTTCGGCGCGTGGCTGTGCGACATGGCCGCCGCGGACTCGCGGATCGTGGGCATCACGCCGGCGATGCGCGAGGGCTCGGGGATGGTCGAGTTCTCCAAGCGCTTCCCGGAACGCTACTTCGATGTCGCCATCGCCGAACAGCACGCGGTCACCTTCGCGGCCGGGCTCGCCGTCGAGGGCCTGAAACCGGTCGTGGCGATCTACTCGACGTTCCTGCAGCGCGCCTACGACCAGCTGATTCACGACGTGGCCCTGCAGAACCTGCCGGTGATGTTCGCGGTCGATCGCGCGGGGCTGGTAGGCAGCGATGGAGCCACGCACCAGGGCAGTTACGACCTGTCGTTCCTGCGCTGCATTCCCAATACGGTGATCATGGCGCCCGCGGACGAGAACGAATGCCGGCAGATGCTCTACACGGCGAGCACGCTGAACTGTCCCGCGGTCGTGCGCTACCCGCGCGGCACCGGCCCCGGCGTGCCGCTGGCCGGCGCCATGAGCGCGCTCCCGGTGGGCAAGGCGCAGCTGCGCCGCGACGGCAAGAGCGGACTTGCGCTACTGGTGTTCGGCACCCTGCTCGGCGGCGCGCAGCAGATCGCCGAGCGCCTGGACGCCACGCTCGTCAACATGCGCTTCATCAAGCCACTCGATGAGGAGCTGATCGTGGCGCTCGCGACACGCCACCGCGCCTTCGTCACCATCGAGGAGAACGCCACGCAGGGGGGCGCCGGCTCCGCGGTCGGTGAGCTGCTCGCCTCCGAGGGTGTGCAGATCCCGCTACTGCAGCTGGGTATACCCGATCGATTCATCGAGCACGGCTCGCGCGAGAGCTGCCTCACGGCCGCGGGCCTGGACACCGCTGGACTTACCGCCAGCGTCGAGGGCTGGTGGGCGAGGCAGACCCAGGCGCGCGTACGCTCGGCCGGCGGCGGCTAGGCGTCCCGGCCCCCCGAGCCGGGACGTTCCCGCGGCCGCTTCCCCAGGCTGGTTAGACTTAAGTCCCGCATGCGGGGGATTCCCGGGAGTCGCCACCGCGAAGACAATCCGGTACGGATTTTCCGGACATTCCTGTAGGCTTTCACCGATGAATCCTCCCGCCCTTACGGCCAAGATCCCGCGCACCCCCTCCATGGAGGTGGAGGACGTGCAGGCACGCGCCGACACGCGCCAGCTGCCCATCAACCGCGTCGGCATCAAGGACATCCGTCACCCGGTGAGGGTGAAGGACCGCTCCGCCGGGGAGCAGCACACCGTCGCCAAATTCAACATGTACGTGAGCCTGCCGCACAACTTCAAGGGCACGCACATGTCACGCTTCGTGGAGATACTGCACGCCGAACGCGAGATCTCCGTGGAGTCCTTCCGCGCGATGCTCGGCACGATGACGCGGCGCCTGGAGGCCGACACCGGTCACATTGAGATGAGCTTTCCGTTCTTCGTCATGAAGAAGGCGCCCGTCTCGGGCGTCGAGAGCCTGATGGACTACCACGCCAAGCTGATCGGCGA
>JANYBG010000118.1 GCA_025360865.1 Pseudomonadota bacterium
CTGTTGACGACGAACAGGCGCGCTCACCATTTTTTTGCAGCGACTTCCTTCAGGATCTCAATGTCCATGACCCGCTCGGCTAACAGCTTCTTGAGCCGAGCGTTCTCAGACTCCAGCTGCCGTAGTCGCTTCACGTCCACCGCCTCGAGCTGCCCAAAGCGCTTGCGCCAGGCGTAGATCGTGACGTCGCTCACCCCGTGCTTCTTGGCCACCTCCGACACAGGCGCCTTGTCCGCCTCGCGCAGGATCTTGACCATCTGCTCCTCGGAAAATCTGTTCTTCTTCATGGTCCCCTCGCGTGCCGAAGGGCCATTATCCCAAAGTATCAACTGGACCGAAAATCGACACCCTCAGGTCAACACCGGTGCGCAGTCCGCAATCCAACGGGATGGCTGCAGCGTTCGTGAAGACCTTTAAGCGCGACTATGGCCATGTCCATGATCGTCCTGATGCTCAAACCGTCCTGTCCCAGTTGGCGGCGTGGTTCGAGGACTACAACGAGAGCCACTTCCAAAAAGCCCCTGCGAATGAAGTCACCCCGTGAATTTATCCGCAGCCATCAACACGCGAAGTGTCAGGTCTGATAGGGGCAACTCCAGGGCGCGCACCGAAGGGGCTGACTCCCCACTCCTCCGCAGCAGACGTCGACGCATATCTATCCGAACACTTAACAGTCTACTTTCGAAAGGTGCTGTTCGAGTCTTTGGTTAAAAGCGGCTCGATCGCGTTGGCCGGCAGATGATCCAAGATGAGCTGCACCGTCTCCTCCGGCGCGTCCCATTGCGGAAAGTGACCGCTGTGTGCAAACCAATGCAATTTCGCATCGGGAAACAACTCGAGCGCCCGCTTCGCTTGAACGGGGAAGCATACGCGGTCATGCCGCCCCCACCCGATGACTAAGGGATGCTTCAAAGTGTGAGAGGCCATGCCGCGCTGGGGTTCACCGAAGGCGAGATCTTTTAGTAGTTCATCGAAAGACGGCGAAATCGCGAAATTGCGCATCTCGTCGAGCGTTAAATCGGGCGATAGACGCCATGGATGAGTAGAGAACTGCGACAGTAGAAGGGTTCGTGTTAAGGCATGGCGCGTCAAAAACGGCATCATAGGCCTGAGCAAGCGCACGAGACGTATCGACAGAGCCACGGAAGCAAAAAATGCGCGGCGTTGCCAGCCCTGCCAAAACCCTCCCGGGTCAAGGGAGATGACCCCGCCGAGTACCCCGCCTCTGCGGGCGAGTTCGAGCACCATGCGCCCTCCCATCGAACTCCCCACCGCGTCGATTCCTAAAAATCCTTCGACGCGCAAGTACTCGGTCAGCGCATCCGCCAAGGTTCGAATCGACACCTCGCCTGTCAACGGCGGCGTTGTACCAAATCCTGGCAAGTCGACCGCAATTACGTGGCGGTGAGCAGCCAATTTGTCCATGATCGGCGACCAAGATCGCGCGCTCGATCCCAGTCCATGCACCAACAATAGCGGCGCTCCTGTGCCTCGGTGACTGCTGTGCATAAATTAGACCTGGCTAAAGGAAGCGGCGCTCGGATATGAATGTTACACGGAAAAAAGCCGCCATAGAGGCTTTAAAAGTTAATGCGGAGACGTGACTCTCTACGCGCCAAAGCGTTTGACGAGAAAAGTGGTTAGGCCGGTAGATGCCTCAAGTCGCGCGCAGTGCTGCCTGTTTAATTTATAAGCCATCTAACCCTCTTCGCCCATCCGTAGAGATGCCTTGTTTCTCTAGCCGTGCTCTGACAGCCATACCTTATGGCTGCCCGCCAGTTCCGGACAGCTAAGCCAAAGGACTAAGGGCCCGGAAGGAAGTTATTTTCGCTCCACCACACGACCTACGCCGTACGGCCGCCAGGATAATCCCACCTGGAGTTCCGCGACTCCATGGCGAAAAGGTGCTCAACTACACAATCTACGATGCGGGAGAGATGTACGATCGCCGCAGCTACGCGGACGAGAAAGGAATGGCGTCATTGATCGAACATTAACTTGCGAGTCCGTGCGTGCCACCTGCGGCATCCCGCGCCGGCTTGATTTCTTAAATTCACGCTCTGCTTCGTTGCTGACCCGGTGCGCTAGACACTGACGTCGGTTTCGGCACTCGCGTCTCATGCGCTTGCAAGAACAACAGGACATCGGCAATAAATCTCTCTTTGTGCGAGGCAATGAGACCGTGGGGAGCCCCGTCGTATTCCATTAACTGACTCCCGGCGATTCCCTTAGCCGCGGCACGACCCGCAGCGTCAATGGGAACGGTTTTGTCCGAAGTGCCATGAATTATGAGCGTCGGGACTTCGAAACTGGCTAGCTCCGGCCGGAAGTCTGTGGTTGCAAAAGCCTTGGCACAATCGAGAGTAGCCTTGAGACTCGCCTGCATGGCGATCGCACCCGACCACTCGAGCACTTCAGCGCTCACTGGATGTGAGATCACTCCGACACCGTAGAACTGCTTGAAGAAGCTGGTCCAAAACTTCGCACGATCGCTTTTCATCTCCTCTGCCATTGAATCAAATATGGATTGGTCCGTACCGTCAGGATTGTCATCGGTCTTCAGCATGTAAGGCACAACCGAGGAAACGAGAATGGCCTGGTCCACATGCGCCCCGCCATGGCGAGACATGTAACGAGCGACCTCCCCGCCGCCCATGGAGAAACCGAGAATTGTCGCCTCCTCCGCGCCAGTCTGCTCAATCACCGACGCTAAGTCGTCGGCAAGCGTGTCATAGTTGTACCCACTCCAAGGCTGCTCGGATCGTCCGAAGCCGCGTCGATCATAGGCAATAGCCCGGAAGCCCGCGTCGACGAGCCTTAGCCCGAGATCATCGAAAGTATCAGACGAGAGGGGCCAACCGGCCAGCATGATCACCGGGCGACCTTGACCCCAGTCTTTTAGGTAAAGATTTACTTTATCGCTTGTCTTGAGATAGCTCATACGACTGAACTCCTATCGACCTAGATTGAGTGTCACAGACTAAGATGGCGCTCGGGTCAAGCTACGCGGCGGACATTTGCAGGCTTCAACATACGGCGAAATGCGCCCTTTCGTAAGTGCGCGTCGCGCCCTTGGTCGTAGGACATGTTGAGGTTCCGGCGTCCTCCTACTGGAAGCTGGCTGTCGGCGGTACGCCCGATAGCTGTAGGCTGTAGGCCGCAGGATCAACCTGAATGCCGGCAACTCCGTGCTCTGATCGGATCTAGGATTGACCGCTTGTTCGCTGCGCGAATCAGGGGTAAAGCGCTGCCGCGCCTTTCACGCGATTCTAATCGGCCATGACTACTATTTGCGTCACAGGCTCTCTCGCCAGGATCCTACGGCTCGTGGGGCTGCGTCGAGAAGGCGGGAACACCAGCGCATAGAGCGTTCCGCGCCTGGGAGTACCGTCACCGTGCTAGCCCTGAGACTCGCCGCCGTCCGCCTCACGCTGGGAGCGAGGTATTTCGTTGCGGCCAAGAGACCGAACGTGAACTCAAGTTGCCGAAGGCTCCGCCTCTGCGCCCCACACGCGCTGCCACCGCACGGGGGCACGTGGCTGCTTTGCCCGCCACATTCGTAGGATGGTGCTGCGGACGCTTCGGGTTACCTCCTGGATTCCAGCGGTTAAGCGCATTCCTACGCTCACGTCGTGGCACACCATGACAGCCCCGGTAATGTGTCCTCGCCGATCTTGTATTGGAGCAATCGAATCTTCGAGTGCGGCTTCCGCACATCGCGGCGATTGAGGATGCAGTTCCGAGCAAGGCTGGCAGCTTCGTTTCCCGTATTGCCAAACGCATCGGGCCATGCGCAACTTCCCGGGAGTGGCATCGACAACTCGAAGTACTTCTGCAAGCCGGTGCCCCACTCTTACAAACGGCGACTTGACCTGTACATCGGACACGCCAGCCGGAACGTTCGGGGCATCATCTCGCCGGGCCGGTCCACGTTGAGAACAGTAACGCTCAAGTGCCTAAGACATATCCCACGCATGATCAATTGAATTACGTATAGGCAGGGCGCAGGAGGAACCTGATAGTGGAACACCTGCCTAAGTATTTCAAGGAAACCGCATGAAAGCGCTCGTCTTCCACGGCACGCGCAACGTGTCAGTCGACAAAGTCCCAGACGCCAAGCTTGAGAAGTTGACCGATGTCGTTATAGAACTCACCACGACTAACATCTGTGGCTCGGACCTTCACATGTACGAGGGGCGAACAGACGTAAAGAAGGGGAAGATTCTCGGGCACGAGAACCTCGGCATTGTGGTAGAAGTCGGCAAAGCAGTCGATACGGTCAAGAAGGGCGATCGCGTAGTTCTACCCTTCAACATCGGCTGCGGCTTCTGCGCCAACTGCGAACGTGGCCTTACCGGTTTTTGTCTTACATGCGCGGATAAATCAGTTATCCCGGCAATGGCCGGCGCCGCGTACGGTTTCGCAGGTATGGGCCCTTACGCCGGAGGCCAGGCCGAGTATTTGCGCGTGCCCTATGCCGATTTCAACTGTTTGAGGCTTCCTGAAGACTCAGTGGAGAAGGAGAATGACTACGTCATGCTGTCGGACATATTCCCGACCGGATGGCACGCGACACGTTTAGCTGAATTGAGGCCGGGCGAATCCATAGTGATCTATGGGGCAGGCCCAGTGGGCCTGATGGCGGCTCTGTCGGCGAAAATCCAAGGCGCCAGTCAGATCTTCGTCGTTGACGATCACGAGGATCGTCTTGCGCTAGCTGAGCGCTTGGGGGCAACCACGATTCATAAAAAAGACGGTGATGTCGGCGAACGGATACGTGAGCTAACTCAAGGTATGGGCGCAGATTGCGGCGCCGAATGCGTCGGCTATCAGTGCACGAACTCCAAGGGAAAGGAAGTGCCGAACCTGGTGATGAATTCTCTCGTGGACTCCGTAAAGGCGACAGGGAGGCTGGGTGTCGTGGGGGTCTTCATACCTGAGGATCCCCAAGCCGGCGACAAACTGGCTAAACAGGGTCAGATTGCGTTCGACTTCGGCAAGTTGTGGTTCAAGGGCCAAAAGATTGGAACCGGGCAATGCAACGTCAAGGCGTACATCCGACGTTTGATGAACCTAATACATCACGACATAGCTCAGCCCTCGATGATCGTCTCGCACGAGCTACCCCTGAACGAGGCACCCGACGCGTATAAGCACTTTGATAATCGGGACGACGGTTGGACCAAGGTATTGCTACATCCGAATTCGATGTAGCCGCAAACAAGCGTGACTGGAAGGCAAGTTGATGGAGAAAAGACAGGCCGGTTGACGGGCGCTGAGTTTCTTAGTCCAGTTTGAAGGAGAGTTTCCGACAGGTGTCGCCTCGGGTTTGGAGGTATCTTGCCGTGAAGAGGAAACGCTTTTCGATCGAGCAGAGTGCAGAGGTTTGAGGCAGGCTGAACAGGGTGTGAATGTTGCGGAGCTGTGCCGAAAGATGGCCATTGCCGAGCAGACATTTTACCGATGGAAGAAGATCTACGCAGGCTTAGAACCTAGCCAGGCGCGTGAGCTCAAGCAGCTGAAGGAAGAGAACACCAAGTTGAAACGCCTGGTGGCGGATCTGTCGCCCGACAAAGTCATGCTGCAGGACGTTCTTGGAAAAAAATGGTAAGGCCCGCGCGCAGAAGGCGAGTGATCCGATACTTGGTGGAGCACTACCCGATCAGCCAGCGCCGAGCGTGTCGGGCCCCACGCAGTTGCCGCAGAACGGTCCGCTACCGAACGGTTCGGCCGCCCCTCGCACTCACTTCTTCACGCGAAGGCAAAGTGCGCCCAACACCGCGAAGCCCGGGTTTTAGCTAGCAGACGCCCAAGAAGCGGGCACCACCATTGTTTTGCTATCGCAAGCCTGGACGTGAGCGCACGTATCCGTTCGTCAGCCTCTGGTGAGATGCCCGGCGAAGTCTCGTGAAACTCGATGAGGTCCTCCGCGACAGAATGAGTAGCCGCCCCCACTCGACCAAGGAGGTATATATATAGCGAGCTAAATCAGAAGCCGGCACGTCGATTCATGAATCCCTATTATTCCGGCCTGCCGAGCGATCACTTTGACGGGCTGCGCTTCTTCAATCCGCTCATCCCGATACGGATCGAGGGTTTCGAGACCTCCTGCGATGGCGCTTGCATGAAAAAGCCTCCAAACTGTCAACACCGAAGTAATTCTGGACCACTTCCTGCCATCGTCACCGAAGTAAACCTGACCCACCCACCCTTGTTGATCTGGGCGCGTTCGGCGCGGAGGACGTAGCCCGCAGCGGCGAACGCGCCTGCTAAGCTGGTGCTGCCGTGCGGATATGGCCCGCGCGGCGCTTCTCCTTCATCCGGTAACTCTCCCCGGCGATCTGGACGATATGTGCGTGATGCAGTAACCGGTCCAGGAGAGCTGCCGTGAGCGTTGCATCGTCGGCGAGAGTGGACGCCCACTGCGCGACGGCAGGTTGCTGGTCACGATCGTCGCACAGCGCTCGTAGCGCTTGGCGATCACGTGGAAGAACAGGTTCGCCTCGTCGCGCCCGAAAGGCAGGTAGCCGAGCTCGTCGATCACCAGCAGTCGCGGCCCGAGTACGGCGCGGTTCATGTAACTTTGTAATCGGCCCTGCGCCTTGGCCGTAGCCAGTTGCAGCATCATGTCGGCGGCGGTAATGAAGCGTGTCTTGATGCCCGCCTGCGTCGCCTTGAAGGCGTAGGCGCTGGCGAGGTGCGTCTTACCCACCCCCGAGGGACCCAGCAGGACGATGTTCTCGGCGCGCTCGATGAACGCAAGGCTCGCCAGCTCCATGATCTGGGCGCGCGGTGCGCCGCTGGCGTAACCGAAGTCATACTGTTCGAGCGTCTTGAGCGTTGGCAGTGTCGCCATCTTGAGAAGCACCTCGCGGGCACGTTGCTCGCGCGCGCCGATCTCGGCCGACAGCACTTGCTCGAGGAACTGTGCAAAGCTTGCTTCGTTGCGGATCGTCTCTTGCGCGATCGCAGGCCAGTCGATACCGACGCGGATGAGCTTGAGCCGCTCACACAGGTAGGCAATGCGCGTGTTGAGCAGATCCATCAGGCCACCGCCAGCAGCGCCTCGTACACCGACAGCGGATGCTGCAGGCTCTCCAACGGCACCGGCCGGACCACGCGCACCGGGGCTGGCAGGCCTGCCACTACCGCCAGAGTCGGCAGTGGCATCAGGTGCTGGCGCTCCAATACCATGCGCGCCACGGGCGCCTCGCCGGTGGTGCCGTGGATCCGAGTGTTCGCGACCGACTCAAGCCACGGGCCGATGTGCGCGTTCGCAGCCGTGACGTCGAGCTTGAGACCCGCCTGCTTGAGCGAGGCGGCCAGCGGCACCAGGAAGCTGCCCTTCAGATACCCGTTGAACCGCTCCACCTTGCCCTTGGTCCTGGCGCGGTACGGCCGGCACAGTCGCGGCCGGAACCCGTACTCGGCGGCCAGCTCCAGGATGCCTTGGTGAAAGCGGTGTTCGCCGCTGCCGTAGGCGTCGCGTTCAATGACGATCGTCTTGGGGTTGTCGAACAGGATGTGCGCAGGTACACCGCCGAAGTAGGTCAGCGCTGCGCGCAGACACCCGACCAGCGTGGCCGCGTCTTCGCCGCTGGTGAAGCGCACGAACGAGCAGCGGCTGTAGCCAAGCGTGGCCACGAAGGCGAGCAACGGATCGCGGCCCCGCCGCACGACCGTGAAGTCCGCTTGCAGTTGCTCGCCCGGCTGCGTCTCGAAGCGCACGACCGGGTCTGGCCGCGGCTGCTTGAACGGCACCAGGTACTCGCGCAGCTGGCTGATGCCCCCCTCATAGCCGCGTTCACGCAGCTCCCGCAGCAGCACCGTCCCCGGAATCCACCCCGGCCGCGCCGCCTCGATCCGAGCCTGCAAATACTCCGCGAACGGCCCCACCTTGGTTGGCCTCCGCGCGCGTGGGCCATACCCGCGCGTGGCCGGATCCTCCAGATACCGCCGAACCGTTACCCGCGAAAGCCCCAGCTCCCGGGCTATAGCCCGAATGCTCCACCCCTGTCGACTAAGTACTTGAATCTCCACACTCTGCTCCCGTGTAAGCATCGGCGGCTCGCAAAACCGCCATCCTCACCCAGGTGGTCCACTTTTACTCCGGTGGGGTGGTCCATTTTTACTTCGGCGCTAACAGGATGCTCTCCATTACCCGAAGCGAATAGGCTGCAAGCCGAAAATTGACGAGCCGGTTGCGCTGAAAGGGCGCCGCGCGCGAATTTCGCATGAAGTTCAGTCCCCATCCTGCCAGCGAGGGCAGCGCGCTGACCCGCAATTGCAGGGGTGAATCCGATCTCCCTACCGATGCGAGCAGCGTTTTCCAGCTTCCGGGTGAATTCCAGGGATCCGCCATACTCGGCGTCAGCAGCGCCCCGTTGGCGTAGCTCGTCTCCAGCGCCACGCCGTCGCAACGCTCGAAAACCACAACATCATGCCCCAAGCGTCGCAGGAAATAGGCGCTGGCAACGCCAATGAGTCCCGCTCCAAGAACCAGGACTCTCATGGAAGGAAACGAACGCCTGAACGTATGCCATGCGATCGCATCACCCCACTCGCACCCGATTTCAGGTCCATGTGTCGCGCTTTGGTGTCGCTCTTTGTCTAATACCAAAGCGTGCCGTATGTTCCCGAATCTCCGTCGATCGGATCCGCTAATACGAGAGCCTAAACAAGCACTCAAAGAGCGACTTCCATCGGTCTTGGGGACCTTGGCGCCGTTCTCCATCTACCAGGCATCTTTGCCTATGCCTTCCAGATCCGCTGCATCCACGCCTCCACCGCCTTTGGTTTGCGCGGTATGGACGCGGAGAGGTAAGCGTCATGCCGAGGCCGTCTGGCGCTCAATAGATTGAGTGTTGAGGATGGTGTCCACCTACTTGGGAGGTGTCCACCATGTCAGAGCACTCCATCGATCTGGT